>CAZTCQ010000007.1:0-22898 GCA_964612525.1 uncultured Chitinophagaceae bacterium
TGGTTAGAGCATCGGTTTGTGGTACCGAGGGTCGCGGGTTCGAATCCCGTCTTCCTCCCTTCTAAATTAAAGAGACTACTTAGGTAGTCTCTTTTTTTGATGGTATTACATTGTTTCAAATTTTGCGATAAGTTCTCAAATCCCTCAATAACAAAAGATTAAGCCCGATGAAACTCACCAAAAACAAATCCTAGTTTAATTTTAATTTCTTCAAGACATCGAGAAAATCATGGGCGTATTTGATAAATATACTACTAAGAAAAATACAAAAATTATAGAGCTCAGTCGGGCAAAAGCATTTGGTCTTATCTCTCGATTTATTTATGATTTTGAAGAATTATCGTCTAGTATTCTTGAATTGACTTTGAAAAAATTTGGGGCTACTAAAATTCTTTCGAATGAGTCTCTGTCTGAAGATTTAGAAACAATCATTTTGAACAGCACAGATGATATTATAGTAGATTCTTGTTTACTGCATTTTAAAGATGATGAATTATATCCTCTATTTGCTTTTTTAGTTGATGGTGCTTTTTCAAATGCTGAGGTGAGCAAAAAACAAGCTCGCAGAATGAATGTGGTGCAAGATAAATTTAACATGAGCGATATGGCTTCAGAGAAAATCATTGAAATTGCCAAGATAAAATTTGGCTATGAAAAGTAGCCTCTTTTAAAAGGCTCAGTGTTTTTTTTGAATACCTAAAGCTTATCCCCAAACTTTTCAATACTTTTTTACAATAGCGTGTATTAGTTTTTTTTGCTAGCAATCTATTTTAGAAGAAATTTATATTCTGAACTTGAATAAATTGTCCAACGAAAGAGAAATAAAAGCTTTGTTGCAACTACTGGATGACCCAGATGAGGCGATATACTCTGTGGTTTCCTCAAAAATCAATGAATTGGGTCCCAGGGTTATTCCTCGCTTGGAGGAATATTGGCTTGATGCCGAAAATGAACTTATTCAAGGACGTATTGAATCTTTGATTCAAAAAGTAAGCCTAAGAGACATTCGAGAAAAGCTGAATGCTTGGGAGGAAAACCCAACCGCCTCTTTGTTTGAGGCCATGGTGCAAATCAGCCGGTACTCACAGCCAAATTTAGATGCTGACAAATTAAAAAACACCCTAAAAAGCATACACCGCTCCTGCTGGCTGGAGCTAAACAATTATCTCACTCCTTTAGAGGAAGTGCACATTGTCAATAGTATTTTATACAGTATGTATAGCTTATCCGCCGACAGAAACTCATTGAAGGATTCTAACTCATATTTCCTTAGTAATGTATTGACCCACAGAAAAGGAAATCAATTTTCCTTAGCCTTGATATATCTGCTAATCACAAAAATGTTGGACATCCCAGTTTTCGCTCTGAAGATTTCGAATTTCGTTATTCTAGGTTACGTCAATACTCTATATGACTTTGATAAAGGGCTTGAGAGCCCAATTCTTAGCACACAGTTTTTTATTGAGCCAACGGAAGGAACCATCCTTTCAAAACAAGATGTCGATTCTTTTATAAAAAAATACGATGTCACTCTTACCGAAAATAGCTTTGAACCTCTTAAAAATATTGAGTTCGTTCAACATTACACAAATGCATTAGCTAAAAGCTATGAAGAGGCTGGTGAAACTGAAAAAGCAGAAGATATTCGCTCTTTAATAAGTCAACCTCCATCCTCTTTGGGTGAATCTTAGCATAATTCATACTTAGTTTTTGTATTGTTTTTAATACATTCGTAAACAGTAAGTGGCTCAATCCAACAAACAACTCACCGACCAGCAACTGATTACTCAGTATGCAAAGCAGAATGACAAGTCTGCCTTGGGGACCTTGTTCGAGCGTTACTATCACTTGGTCTTTGGTGTAGGAATGAAATATCTGAAAAATAGCGAGCGAGCCAAAGACATAAGTATGCAAGTTTTTGAAAAGTTGATCACCGACCTTAAAAAACATGAAATTGAGTATTTTAAGTCCTGGTTGTACCGAGTGGCACAGAATGCCTGCCTTATGGAACTGAGGAAAAACAAATCAATAACGAAACCCTTGGAGGAAAATCTGCTGGTAGATATGGAATCTCCTACCGAAAAGCATCTAATAATTGAAAAGGAGCAAATGCTGGTCAATATGGAACAAGAATTAGCAAACCTCCCCATGGATCAGCAGAAATGTATTCGGCTTTTTTATTTAGAACGGAAGACATATAACGATATTTGCGAAGCAACCGGCTTTACGTTTAAGCAAGTAAAAAGCTTTATACAGAACGGAAAACGAAATTTAAAATTAAAATTATCAGCCACCGGGTGAGTAATTTAGAAAACATATTATCCAATAGTGATTGTCTTTCACAAGAGCAAATGCTACTCTATTTAGAAAATAAATTAGAGCGCGAAGCGGCACATAGTGCGGAAAGTCACCTAATTGATTGTGCGTTTTGTAGCGATGCCTTGGAGGGTTTACAGCTTTCAACTTCAAAGGAAAATGAGGCCAACCTAAAAGCAATACAAACTGATATGGAAGCCCTGCTCTTCGGTGATGAGAAGAAGAGTTTGACGGGTTCAACAGTTTCGAAGTCTGAAAAAATAACAAAAATGGCCAAAGAACCCGCTACCAAATTAGTCGGGCAAAAAGGAGGGCGACGAATATCTTGGTTGGCAGCCGCTGGTCTTTTCTTTCTCATTTTTAGTGGTGGGCTAGCCGTATTTTCTTACGTAAGTAACAACACTGACTTTTTTAAAAAGAAGGAAGAAACTTATTCAAAAAACTCTGATCTAGGGAAAATTGAAACTGAGGAAGCGCCAGTAATGAAATCTTCGCCTGAGTATGGCGGAGTGACTGTCACTACTGAAGGATCGAATAATGACATCATTGAAGAAGCCAATTCAATAAATGAAAAAGAGTTCAAAAGTCAAAGTAAAAAGAAAGCAAGTACAATGGATAAGGCTATTGCAAAAAACAAAGTTGGGAATGAAACTCAAGGCAATCCTATCAAAAAATCATCCGAGGGAATTGAAAGCAAAGCTCCCGTTTTAGCCAGTGCCCCAAGCCCTCCCAGCACAAAAGCGAGAACCGAAAAAGAATCCCGAGATAATCGAATGGCCGTAGTAAAAAAGGAAGAATTAAATGTAGTATCAAGAGAAGATCTTTCACAGCAAAACACCTATACCCAGCCGAAATATGGAGGAAAAGCCAGCCAGGTTAAAGATATTGGCTCCACAAAATCTAATCTCGTATCAAAGAAAAAAACTGCTAGGTCGCGATATGCCGATAAAAATCGATTAAGCGATGAGGCAAAACAAAATGAAATTGTTGTAACGAATAGCTCTCAGACAAAAGGCTTGCGAAATAAAAAAGCAATTGCGCGAGACAATGTTTATTTAGCCAACGAAGCTTTTAAAAAAGGAAACTATAAACAGAGCATCAAATATTACAAAAGAGCTTTGCAGACGAAAGATTTATCCAATAAGACGGTTGTTATGTATCAATTGGCATTGGCCTATGAACGAACAAACAATCTGCGAAAGGCAGAAAAAATTTATGTAGACCTGGAAAAAATAGGGTCATTCAATTCAAGAGCCAATAACGGATTGCAAAGGGTGCGCCGAGCACGTGGTAAAAAGTAATTTTTTTTACTCCTGTGACATAAAGTAAAACAAACCGAGTAACACCACTAATAATATTCCTACCACTAAAATCGTGATGGTTTTTTTCTGAGCTTTATTGATTGACTCCAATTGGTTCATATCACCCAAGCGATTAATAGTGCGTTCTAATTTATCAAAAGCTGATGGTCCTTTTACAATAAAATCAAAAGCTCCGTTTTGGATAGATTCTTTGGCAATTTCCATATCATCTTTCCCAGAAAACATAAAGACTTTCGTTCCCGGAGACACTTTACCTATTTCTTTTAAAATCTCAATTCCATTTTTCGCCGCACTATTCTGAGAGCTTAAATGATAATCCAAAACAATTATTTCAGGATGTTCTTTTTTAATATCATCCATGGCGGATTCTCCGTCACCATAGGATTTCACTTCAAAAACATATCGATCTTGAATATAGTCCTGAATCATTTCTACCTGAATAGGATCGTCGTCAATTACGAATAGTTTTCTCGTTTCGTCAAATAAGGCTTTGTCTTCCATGGGTGTTGTTTTTACAAAGGTAATTTATCTAATCCTATATTTTTTCCTATTTAGGGTGCTTTATGACCAATCACTTTTAAGAAATGATATCCTTTGGGCTCATAGCCCTCGCTTTTGTAAAAATCATGCGCTTTCTTGTTATCCAAAAAAGCGTCTAACATGATGGTTTCGCAGTTTTCTTCTCTTGCTAACCTTTCAATAAAGAGCAAAAAGTATCGACCATAGCCTTTTCGCTGATGGTTTGGGTGAATAATAAAATTATCAATTTCTAAATATTTCCCGCAATAAAATTTAGTGGCAATCCAACAACCACAAATACCCACTATCACATTGTCTCTAGAGGCCAGATACAGATTGTAGTTTGCGTAAGCCTGCATTTCTTTGACATACTGCCAAAAAGAAGCTTCCGTCATTTTAGGGTTCAAAAGAATAACTAAAGGAAGTGCCGCAGTAAAATCTTGTTGAGTTTCTGCCAGTCGAAACTTAAGTCTAGAATTCGTAGAAGTTGTCAAATCGCTCATATCGGTCTTCTTCTGACAGGCTAATACTCCAACCCATTTGCACTCCTACTGTTCTATTTCGGGTAGTCGTAAATTGAGGGTTGATATCCTTAGTACCCATATCGTAAAAAGCACCCATATAAAAACCACGGTCTAACTCAAAGCCAGCTTTGAACTTTACACCATAGTCCCAAGGGGTAATTTGATCACGTAAATAATCTTTACCCACGCGCAATTTTCCTGCATCTACATTTTGCAAGTTTTGCTCCAAAACATAATTGGTATAGACCAGTCTTGAAGCATATGGACCGGCACCGGCAAATAAGAATCCACGGTTCACTTTTAACTTTCCAGTTAAACAAATGGGCATTTGCAAATACCCAAGATTCGAATTAAAATTTTCAGAAACAGTGGAAGGTTCAATTTCGTACGCCCCTCCTTTGAAAGTATATAACAACTCAGGCTGAACACTCAAAAAGTCAGTAAGTAAGATGTCTCCCATGGCTCCTACGCTCATGTGAAGTTTGGTATTCCCAACCCCTTCAAAAGAAATATTATTGGATTTTTGAATCTGACTATTAAAATTAAAGCCAATCACGGGCGCAATTCGAACTTGCGCCTGAGTCGCTCCAACCAGCGCCAGAGCGCATAAAACAAGAATTGTACGTTTTAGCATAAACATTCTTTAAAATATGAAGCAAAATAAACAAAGATGCTGCTATAAAAAAACTTTTAGTGTATTAATCAACTCACACAATAGTGGAAATATTCTCTTACTTTTGCACAAATTATTGATTTGAGCACAGAACTAAAGAAAAAAAAATTTAAGAAAATCACCACCTTGGCTCTTCTTGCCATGAAACAACGTGGTGAAAAAATTTCAATGCTTACTGCCTATGACTACTCTATGGCACAAATTCTGGACAATGCAGGGATTGACGTTCTGTTGGTTGGGGATAGTGCTAGTAATGTTTTTGCTGGTCATGAGACTACGCTACCCATAACCCTAGATCAAATGATTTATCATGCGCAGGCGGTTATTCGTGCTATTGAGCGTTGCTTAGTTGTGGTGGATTTACCCTTTGGTAGTTATCAAGGAAATTCTAGAGAGGCCTTGGCATCTGCAATTCGTATTATGAAAGAGTCTGGCGCTCATTCTGTGAAAATGGAAGGCGGTGAAGAGATTTTAGAAAGTGTAAAAAGAATCATTGGGTCTGGGATTCCAGTTATGGGTCACCTCGGGCTTATTCCTCAAAGTATTTACCAATTTGGAACTTATACCGTACGGGCTAAAGAAGAGGAGGAAGCTGAAGAACTTATTCGAAACGCAAAAGTTTTAGAAGAGGCAGGCTGTTTTGCCATCGTGTTAGAAAAAATTCCAGCTGCCTTAGGAAAAAAAGTAGCTGAATCCGTAGCAATCCCAATCATAGGAATTGGTGCCGGAAATGACGTAGATGGTCAAGTATTGGTCATGCACGACATGTTAGGTATTACCAAAGATTTTTCACCTAGATTCTTGCGCCGATATGCTGATTTATATCAAGACATAAGTAAAGCCACGGAAGAATATATAGCTGACGTAAAAAGTGGAGATTTTCCAAATGATAAAGAGCAGTACTAGTATTCTCTTTTAAAAAATATGGTACTGCAGAATAGACTACCGATTAGTAAGACAACGAACTCTTTACTAGTAAATACGTCTCCAAATTCATGAATTTTTCCTCCCCTGAAGAAAAACATGAAGTAGACAGAATAAATGACAAACAGAATGCCTAAAATTATAATAGTTTTACGTGCTGCGCTCATGAGGCAAATTAGACGATAAAAGAAATCGGGGTTTACAATTAATCTTCTTTAAATTCAATTCCATTGGCCGCAAGCTCTTTCAGTACAGGCTGATATACTTTTTTCATAGTTGGAATTCGAACTCCAGCTAGGTCTGAAATTTCACCAGTCAACCAAAGTTTTGTAAATATAGCCATTGGCAAACCTACACATTTGGCCATGGCAGTATCCGTTTGATTCTCTCCCTTAACTACTAGGCTGCTAATGATTTGTTTTGAATCTCCATCCTGTTCGTACTCTATATCATGCTGAAAAATTAAGATATCTTTATCTCCTGGGCTCAATTCCCATTTTTTTTCTAAAATACTTTGCAACACCCTAGCATGTACTTGCACTCCTGAAACCGTCAGTCTTTCATCGGAAGAAAATCCGAGGAATTGTAAAAGCTCGTAAGCAATAGGATCTGCTTGAATCGTTTTTAATTTTTCACTGAGCGTATACCCTGCGAATGATGAGGTGGCTTCGGTAAACCACTCTTTCACACTGAGTTCGGTTACGTCTATCTTTTTAGAGTCACTCGTCAATCCTAAGGAAACTACAGCCGCCCATCCTTTTACAAAATCAGGGTGCCGTAGGGTGGCTCTTAAAATGGTATGTGCATTTTCCAAGGAATAACTTTCTTTATATTGCATAGAATCCCGATTGGCGTAAGCTGCATATTCGCCATAGCCATCTACCTCCACTACCGAACATTTTTTGTACAACTGCTCGTAGGTTCTATGAAAATGTTTCTCGTTCATTACAAAATCGGCACCGCTGCTGCCTGCTCTTACTATGTTCCATGGATTCCAAGCAATTTTATAATGCCAAGGATTGGTATCACTTTCAGGGGCAATTAGACCACCGCAATAAGACTGAAAAGAAGTAACCACACCGTCATCTTCTCTTATAGAGTCTATCAATTGCATCGCACTCATGTGATCAATACCTGGGTCGGCGCCCATTTCGTTCATGAGTAACACACCTGCTTCTTCAGCAGCATCGTTTAGCTCTTTTATTTCATCAGAAACATACGATGCTGTGACGAGATTTGTCTTCAATTTTACACAGTCATGCGCCACATGAATGTGCAGAAACGGTGGTAATAAAGATATAACGAAGTCAGCCTCTTGGACTTCTTTTGCCCGACTAGCGGCGTCCATTATATCTATCTCCAGTGCGCTGGCCTTAGCTCGACCTTCAATTTTACTTTCAGCTAATTCCTTGTTTCTATCGGCCACTATTATTTGCCAATCTTGCTGTTGAGCTTCTTCTATTAAATAATCTATCAGTGCGGTAGCCGATTTCCCCGCACCCAGTATTAAAATCCTTTTCATTTCTTATTAACTAATTTCAATATTAAAAACTGTACCTTTGAGCAAATAAACAGAAAGTATTTAGATAATGAAAAAGAAAAACGCATTATTATTATTGGTCCTTTTTACTGTAACAATAGCCTTGTCTTCTTGTGCTACGAAAAAGAAATATGGCTGTCCAGAACGTATTAGTCTTCCTTCTTTTATTCAACTTATAAAATAAGAATCTCAGTTAATGAACTGGATACCACTTACGGAACTTGATCAATTAAATTCGATTGAAAAGGATAGCCATGACAAGAATATTGTGCTGTTTAAGCATAGTACTCGTTGTTCGATAAGTGACATGGCGAAAGGACGTTTGGATCGTGCCCCAAATATAGAGGAGGCCGATTTTTATTATCTAGATTTGATCGCTCACCGTGACATTTCAAATGAAATAGCGACTCGTTTTCAAGTTCATCATCAGTCTCCTCAGATTATTCTTTTAAGAAAGGGAGATTGCGTTTATAGCGAAAGCCATAACGGAATCACAACTCAAGAATTAGAAGAACAACTACAGCAATTTAGCTAGTTTATTTCCTAATATTTTTTTTCTAAAATCACCTCGCTACTCCGTACCACGGCTTCTAATGGAGGATTTTTCTTTTGAATTGAAACATACAGATAGTCACAGGGCTTGACCTTGATACGTATGTCTTTTTCAATTTCGGCTAGTAAGGATTCTAAGTAATCCATTCTTTGTGAAAAATTTTCCTTCACAATATCCAAGAGAATGGAGTAATCTATAAAAGCAGTTTCATCTTTTACTCCCACTTTCACATTTACAATAAATTCATTCCCAAGTTTTTGTTCTTCGGTATAAACCCCATGAAAGGCAACGAAAGAAATATCATTTAGCGCTACGTATATCATTATTTACTGATAATTACCGCGTACGGATCTACAGATAATTCTTGAGGTAGTATTGTTTGCTCCCAAGTAGGAATGTCAAATACCTCAAAATATCCATTTCTGTTGCCACATTCGGATACGTGATGAGGCGGCGGACCTGTTGGATCGTTATTGCGACTCGCCACATACAATTCATTCGTTTCTTCATTGACAATCATACCGTGGGGTTGGAAAAATCGACCGTAGATAGTCTTAACTATTTCCAAACTATTTAAATCAATCGCTTTTACAGATCCTTTTAGGTTTGGAAAAATTGGATTGGGCTCCTCGCTGCAACTCACGAAGAGAAGATTGTTGCGTTCACTCACTGCAAATTCTAATGGCAAACGTCCTACTTCAATTACCTTCAATAAAGTATCGGCTGTTGCATCAAACACGCGAACCTCATCACTGCTTTGGCAGGTGAAGAAATATTTACTTCTATCCGGACTGAAAATTACTTCATGCGGATCGTAGGTGTTCGGCACAAAATTTGGCGCTTGTCCTTTTACCAAACTAATTATTTCATTGCTAAACGCTTTCGGTATAAATCTATAAAAAGAATTTCCAAACTGGGCAGTAATATATAATGTATCCCCTGACTGAGTGGAAGCAATTCCGTGCGGAGAGGTAAATAAATTTGCGCCTTGGTACATTTGAGTCAAACTCATATCTGAAGTATTAATCTTGGCTAGTCGTCCATTGTTACTTAAATCAGAAACAAATGCGGTTTGTCCATCTTCAGTGACATTGACCACATTCCATGATCCTGGACCAATATTTACTTCCCCTACTAAGCGGCCACTAGCTGTTTCAAACTTTTGAACAATTTCGCCGCTGGCAAAACAGCTATACCAATACTTCCCGTCTTGGCTAATACTTAAAAAGTGCGGCGTTTCAATAGACTCCTCCTTACCCATCGTTATGTAACGCATAACCAATTTTGACTCAGCATCAATAATCGCGACTACATCACAACCCTGATTAGATATCATCACCTTCTTTCTGCTCTCAAAACCATTGGCAAACGGTATCTCCCCTTTGTCATTCTTACAACCATCTTCAATCCAATTTTTGATGGTCATTACTTCCGTGCGGCTCAAATTGTCACCGTTTAATGGCATTTGAGGGTCAGCGGTTAATCCTAAATCTTCGTATGAATTAATAAATTGAAACAAGGACGAAAACTCAGGTCGAAAAGGTATGACCACACTTCCACTTACGCCTCCCTCATAGACTAATTTGTCCCAGGAGGTAAGGTTTAAGCTTGCAGCATTTTGAAAACTTTTATCATTGTGACAACCCGATGTTGCACATTTGTTTTCAAAAATTCGCTGGACCTCTGTTGGAAAACCTGCTTCTGCATTCAGCACTTGCGGATCTTTTTTGCAAGAGATAGCTACAACAGTAACGCAAAAAGCGCACAGAAAAATGCCAAGGAGTCGTAATCGTATCATATTACTAATGTAAGCCTTTTTCGCTTAACCACCGCTCTGCATCCAAAGCTGCTTGACAGCCCGAACCGGCCGCCGTAACAGCTTGTCTGTATATCTTGTCTTGTAAATCTCCACAACAGAACAATCCTTCTGCCTTTGTTTTACTCGTGCCTGGAGTTGTGATTACATAACCAGCATCGTCCATATCAACCATGCCTTTTAGCAAATCCGAATTTGGCTTATGCCCAATAGCAACGAAAAACGCATCTACTGCAATTTCGGTAAGATCACCCGTCTTATTATTTTTTACACGAACGCCTTCCACTTTTTTATCACCTAAGACTTCATCCGTTTCTGTGTTCCAGTAAACTTTTATATTATCTGTTGCCGCTACCCTATCAGCCATGACTGCCGAGGCTCTCATCTCGTCACGACGAACAAACATGTGAACGGTTGGACATAATTTTGATAAATACAACGCCTCTTCCGCTGCCGTATCACCAGCACCTACTATAGCTACTTCTTTTCCTTTGAAGAAAAATCCGTCACAGACCGCACAAGCACTTACACCGCTTCCGTTTAATCTTGTTTCGCTCTCCAATCCTAACCATTTCGCCGAAGCTCCTGTAGCCATGATAACAGAATCTGCTTCAATTATTTTTTCTTCATCGATAGTCACTTTGAACGGTCGGCTGCTACCATCTACTTTCGTGACCATGCCATAGCGTATATCAGTACCCATACGAGCCGCTTGTTTTTCAAAGTCTTGCATCATTTGCGGCCCCATGATTCCTTCAGGATAGCCAGGATAATTTTCTACATCAGTAGTGATCATTAATTGACCGCCGGGCTGAATCCCTTGGTACATTAAGGGTTTCATATTAGCTCTTGCCGCATAAATAGCTGCCGTATATCCCGCAGGACCTGAACCAACTATCAACAATTTTACTTTTTCAATTTCTTCGCTCATTCTTTATCTTTTTTTAATTATTATTAATTACAGTATCATAGGCGTTTCCAAAACCAGCCCAAACGCCATAGGCTTCATTCGTTACATTAGATTGCACTTGGATTGGTGAAGAAAAAGGATTTCCCACACTGCCTTCGGCAAATTCTAACGTTTTATAAAAATCATATACATTGGCATCCATGGCCGAAAGTTTCACAACGATTGTGTCCCCCGCTAGGGAATAACTTCTTTTTTCACTAAATTCATTTACCACTGTGTCACTATTATTAAACCCAAGAAACAAATCCGCTGGTAACGTTTTTCCGTTGATAAAAACATCATCAAAACGAGAAGTAAAGGGTTCAAAAAATTCTGTTTGATTAATACCATTCCCATTCCGCTTGGTAAAATATTTATAAAAATTTCCTGGCGTATCCGGATCAGTAAAAATAGATACAAGCTTATAAACCTCCTCTGGCTCAAATCGAGTTTCCTTTTCGAAATAAAGTGAATCTAAACCATCACAGGAAGGAATAGTAGCCACGGAAGAATATTGCTGGTTTTCATATTGTATTTCTAATTTATAAGAACGGTTGGTTACTCCTCTTTCAAAATCAGCAAACAAAGGATCGGTCGGATTGATAGTATAAATAGTAATCAGATCAATGGTGATTGGAAATAATTCAATTCGCTGCCGTGTGCTTAAATCCGTAACCCAAACTTTGGCGTCATTTACAAACTGAATATTTTCTAATTCTATTTTATCAAAAAAACCAATTGTTTTAGTCAAGGCCACTACCGGTTGTTGATCATTGGCAATAGAACCCTCAACTACTAAGCGAGGTTCGCTCGCCTCTATGGGTATATTTAACTCCTTTTCGCAAGAGGAGAATACGGACACACCTAATACTCCAAAAAAAAGCAGCCATGAAAATTTCATAGCTGCAAAGGTAAAGCTTAGCAGATAAATAGAATCGTTAATCCCGTGAGAATTCCCTTCTTTATAATTCAAACTGGACGGGTAATACAAAAGACACATTCACCTTATGACCGTCTTGCGTACCAGGAGACCAAGCGGGCATAGATTTGATGACACGGACTGCTTCGCGATCGCAACCTTGTCCCAAACCTTTGAGCACTTTTACCTGAGATATTTTTCCGGTGGTATTCACCACGAATTGAACAAAAACCGTCCCTTGCACATCGAAGTCGATTGCCATTTTGGGATACTGAATTCTACTCCGTAAATACTCTAACATGGCACTCTCGCCACCTGGAAAAACAGGCATTACCTCCGCATATTCGCGAGGTGTAAAATCTATTTTTTCTTTGGGCGTAGGTGTTACAACGGGTAAGCTTGATTGACCCGCACCGCTAGATTTACCTAATCCGGGCGGTGCATCACCTGTGCCACCGGTGCCTGATAAGCTTGGGTTCATTGCCGTAGGTTCAAGACCTTCCGCTGTCGTTTGATGGACCAAAGTTTTTTCTTCGATTATTTCTGTAGGTGGCACGTCTACCGTTTTTACTATTTCGGTTGGAATGCTCTCCGTGAGGATTTGCTCATAAATGGGTGCGGGCGGCGCTCCCGTCTGGACCATTTCTATATCATCCAATGGTTTGATAAATGGTAGTTCACAGATTATGGGTGTAATCGTAAGAGGCTCTCCTTTTGGTATGAGCCAATGAGCGGCGGAAAGAAGCATCAGAAAAAGAACCGTAATTCCCATTGCTTGTTTGACTCTTGATGGATAATTTTTACGAAGCATGTACGCTCCGTACTCTTTGTTTTTTCCTCTGAACAATATGTCCAAAAGCTCGGTTTCTAAAAAATTTAGATTTTGCATGTTTATAGAATAATTAGTGAGGTAATTCTATTCCATATCATTTTTGAAGTTTAGTAAAGTAGTCTTATTTCATGTAGTATTAAAACGTCGGAAAGACTAAAAGATTATTTACGGATTGTCATTTTACCGTAATATGTTTTAGGAAATATTCAATAATACTGAAGATTCAGGCGCTAGCGAGAATCAGGGCGAACCTATCGATAAAACTAAAATGCTATTTTTTGGTAACCTATGAATGAACCGAACCCTAGTGCTCTCTCCGACTGAAGATCGACTGGGTCGGAATAACAAAATGCTGGAAAAATGGGGATTCGACTAGGAGTCTAACGAGGATTAAACCGAATCGCAAGCTGCCTACTTCTTAACTACTTTCTGACTATACGTATAGCCTTCAAAATCTGTAATTTTTAAAAGATAAACTCCTTTTGCAAAAGATGATAAAGGGATTCTCTCCGTGTAGGTTCCGTTTTCAAAGACAATTCTTTTCTTAAAGACAGTTTTACCTTCCATGCCCGTTAGCGTAAATTCAACCATATCTAAGCTTCCATTTTGATAATCGATAATGAGAACATCTTTGGCCGGATTGGGCCAAACTCGAAGCCCAGATTCTTCTCTTAAAAAAATATTGATGGCGTTATAGTATTCTTCATTACCGTCAAAATCAACGCTACTCAATCGATAAAAATTATTTCCATTTTCCCGCTCCAAATGATTAAAGCTATATATAATCTGCTCGGCACTGTTACCATTTATTGATTGACTTGGTATTTCAGCAATTTTTGTCAATTTATCAATCTTAACTCCGTGATATAAGTTAAAGTGGTCGTTGTTTTCTTCGCTCAGGCTAGTCCAAGCAAGTCGGTTATGATCTGGCATTTTAGACCCGCTAAATTTTTGTAATTCAACCCCCAATGCAATGGCTCTTGTATAAGAAAATGAACTAGTATTGTCATCCGATAAATTATTGCTAGATGAAGTTAAGGGCGAAGGGTTAAGGTTTACATTGAAGCCATTTGTTGGCGCGGCCATGGTAGAATTAGACGTAACCAAATAATCTACAATAATCGTACCCATGCTATTCGCAGGAATTGGTTGATTTTGCCTTCCAATTAATGAATTTCCAAACACATCATACGTCCAAGTAAAATAAGATTGTATACTCCCGCTTACACCATTATTCGGTATGGAAGGATTAGGAACCCCTCTGAGCAGCGAAATGCTCACTACCGTTTCCTGTCCTACTACATACGGCAAGGCAGATGAACCGGTATTACCAAATTCAATGGTAAACAAAGCGCTTCCGTTATCCTGAACAAAAGCCATGGGTGCAGGAGAAATTGATCCATTGCTCACATAAGGGTTATACTGTTGAGCCACTAAGGAAACAGGCAGCATAAAAACAATAGTAAATAGGCCATACTTAAAAAGCACTCGGCTAAAAAAATCCGCTGGGGAGTGGATAAAAGTGTACATAATAAAATTTAAAAGTCGCACCAAATGTAAATGATTCAACTGTAAGACCAGGAAAATCCATGCGAAATGAAATGTCAACAACTATAGAATAACATATTTCGGCAAAAGCCCTAATACTACTAACATTGCACCTTTAAGATTTTAAGCTATGATTCTCTCGGACACTCGCATACTAGAAGAAATTGATAAAAAAACGATTATCATTCAGCCGTACAATCGCTCAGAATTAGGTTCTAATTCCTACGATGTTCATTTAGGAAAAAACTTGGCCATCTATAAAGACCACGTGATTGACGCTAAAAAACATAATGAAATCGAACATTTTGATATTCCTGAGGAAGGGTTCGTACTAGAACCCGGACGTTTTTATCTCGGCGTTACCGAGGAGTACACCGAAACCCATGCCCACGTTCCTTTCCTAGAAGGAAAAAGTAGTACGGGGCGATTAGGCATTGATATTCATGCCACTGCCGGAAAAGGCGATGTTGGTTTCTGCGGAAATTGGACCTTAGAAATTTCAGTAAAAGTGCCCGTGCGCGTTTATGCAGGGATGCCAATTGGACAACTAATTTACTTCCCTGTTGATGGGGAAATCGAAGTTCCTTATAATAAAAAGAAAGGTGCAAAATACAGTGGGCAGCCTAACCGTCCAGTTGAAAGTATGATGTGGAAGAATACGTTTTAAAATTTAGCAAGTCGTGCAATTTATGAGTCAAACACAATCTAAATTTTATCTAAAAATCAAGCCAAACCATAGAAAAACTCCCTAGCAGAAATCTATTCTATTTTATTGAGTTGTAACTTTGTGTCATGAAAACTTCGCACATTATCATTTTGGTAGTTCTTGCAGCTGCATTTGGTATAATTGTAAGTATGGTAGGCGACTTTAGCTCGCAAGAAACTTTTGAAACTGCCAGTAAAAAACCAGACAAAGAATACCAAATCATTGCTGTTTTGGACACTGTGAATCACAGCATGGAGTATGACCCAATTCAAGATCCCAATCGTTTTGTATTTTTTGCAACAGACGAAGCTGGCAGTACGCAAAAGGTTATTTTTTCGGGCTCCAAGCCTCAAGATTTTGAGCGCAGCGAGCGACTAACTATGACGGGTAAAATGGATGGTAACACTTTTAAGTGTCGTGAAATTTTAATGAAATGTCCTTCAAAATATAATACGGATCAAATAGCCATTGGCACCTAATTTTCCATTCGTTGAATATGAGTCCATTTTCTAATTTTCGAAACACCTTCTTCAAAATAATTAATATATAAAAAATGGAATTTCAAGGAGAACAATTAATATGGGGAAACATTGGACACCTCTGTGTTTTACTTTCATTCGTAGCCTCACTCATCGGTTGTGTGGCTTTTTTTTTATCTGAAAAATCAAAACTCATTGCCAACCAAAGCTATTGGTACAAACTAGGAAAGTCTAGTTTCTACGTGCACAGTGCTGCGGTTTTTGGTGTCTTTTTTATTCTCTTTTATCTCATTTTCAATCATCGATATGAGTATCACTATGTTTGGTCCCATTCTAATAATGAGCTCCCGTTTAAATATCTGCTCAGCTGTTTTTGGGAAGGACAAGAAGGAAGCTTTTTACTATGGCTGATTTGGCATAGCGTCCTAGGCATAATTTTCGTTTCTCGCAAAAAAACAAAGTGGAGCGCTGGTGTCATGTCCGTAGTGAGCTTAGCTCAATTTTTCTTGAGTATTTCTTTGTTAGGCTTGTTCTTCTTTGGTGAAAAAATTGGCAGCAGCCCCTTCGCATTATTACGACATGAAATGGCCAATGCCCCTATTTTTCAACGTGCAGATTATCTTACTCTAATCAACGACGGAAATGGACTCAATCCACTGCTACAAAATTATTGGATGGTCATTCACCCTCCGATTCTGTTTTTAGGATTTGCCTCTACCCTTTGGCCTTTTGCGTTTTCGATTGCTGCGCTCTGGAAAAATGATTATCAAGATTGGGTAAAACCGGTCATTCGCTGGTCGTTATTTAGTGGAATGATTCTTGGGACGGGCATTATCATGGGTGGTGCTTGGGCGTACGAAAGTTTAAATTTTGGAGGTTATTGGGCCTGGGATCCGGTGGAAAATGCATCCTTAGTTCCATGGCTGGTTCTAATTGCCGGTTTGCACACCGTTGTGGTTTATAAGGCTACCGGTTACTCCTTGCGATCTACCTTATTTTTCTTCATTCTTAGTTTTGCATTGGTTTTGTACTCAACTTTTTTAACACGTACCGGAATTTTAGGCGACACCTCTGTTCATGCCTTCACTGGTGAAGGAAATTATTTGGGAGTTTACCTCTTACTATTTTTAGGTGTTTTCTTATTAGGAGGAATCGTTCTGTTTTTCATCCGTTATAAATCATTACCAGATAAAAAGAAAGAGGAAGAAATAAGCAGCCGAGAATTTTGGATGTTTATTGGAGCCTTGGTGCTAATCATTTCTTCTGTTCAGATTACCTACGCTACTTCCCTTCCTGTTTGGAATAAAATTTTTGGAACTAAGCTTGCGATTACTGACCCTGTAGCACATTACAATAGTATTCAAATTTGGTTTGCAGTTACGCTTGCCTTGGGAACGGCAATTGTATATTTCTTAAAGTTCAAAAAAACGAGTTGGAACAAAGTCATAAAAAAACTAAGCATACCGTTGATAGCTTCTGTTGTTATAAGTGCTATGGTTATTTATTTTCAAGAATTATTTTCAGTGCCCGTTGCGATTTTAGCTTTTTGTAGTGTGTTCACCGTTATAGCAAATGGGTATTACATTGCACAAAACAAAAAAGGAAATCTAATAAAATGGGGCGGCAACTTAGCGCACTTAGGTTTTGGGCTTATGTTGGTAGGGATTGTACTTTCATCATACAATAAAAACGTAATCTCTTTAAACACCTTAGGGGTGGAGCTTCCATTAGGAAAAGAATCGCCTGAGGAAAATGAGAAAGAAAGCCGTGAGAATGTATTACTTTTTAGAGGGAAGCCCACAAAAATGGCCGACTATTGGGTGACTTATAAAGGAGATACCACCGTTGGTCCCAACCATTACTATCGTATCAACTATATTAAAAAAGAAAACGAGAAAGTAGTGGAAGAGTTTACCTTGGTTCCCAATGCTCAGCTAAATCCTAAAATGGGATTAGTAGCCAATCCTGACACAAAACACTACTGGACAAAAGACGTTTTTACCTACTTGACCACTGCTATAGACAAATCCAAAATCAAGGATACGTCCACCTTTAAGTCTCGTAAAGTTCAGGTTGGAGACAGTATTTATTTTGCCAATGGCGTAATGGTATTTCAAGGATTTGATCCAAAAATTAGTCACCCGAATTACAAGGCGCAAAAAGGCGATGTTGCGGTTTCCGCCAAACTAGCCATGATGGATTTACAAGGAAATCAAGCCAAGGCATCCCCTGTTTATTATATCAGAAACGGTAGCGAATTTAGAATAGTGGACACACTAACTGATTTCGAATTGCAAGTGCGAATCGGTAAAATCATTCCAGAGGAAGAAGCTGTTGAAATAGAATATAAACAGCCGGAAGCATTGAATGACTACATCACCATGAAAGCAATCGTTTTCCCGTATATCAATTTTCTCTGGCTAGGAGTTATCTTAATGATTTTAGGTTTCCTATTTAGCCTATTAAAGAGATTTAGCGATAAATGATGACGTAGAATCGAAAAAAACTTTATATTTACTATACAATCTGCTTAAATATGAGAAAGGCTTTTAATTCAATCATTGCAATCGCTGCCCTAGCGATATTAAGCACCTTTACCTCCTGCGAACCCGAAGCTTGCGAATTAGTAAATTGCGCCTCTGGTGGTATTTGTGAAGAAGGGAGTTGCATTTGTCCTGTAGGTTTTGAAGGTATTTATTGCGAAACAGAAGCTAGAAAAAAGTTTATTGACAATGGTATTTATCAAGTTAACGAAAATGGAACTTTACAACCAGAAGCACAATACAATACCAATATTGTTGCCGGACCTGAATCCAATGAAGTCTTATTAAAAAATGTGCGAAACGGTCAGTTTGATGGCTATGACGTATTAGCGAATGTAGCCTTAGATACTATTTGGATTCCTCTTCAAAATACTGGAAATGGCTATCGTATAGAAGGACGAGGAATTATCACAGAGACAAACCCAGTAGGGACTCATTACTACGACGACGCTATTATAAAGCTGACCTACAAGGTAACTAACCTTACTGATAATTCAGTAGACCAATATGGTACCAACGGATCGCAACCCTCCGATTGGAGTAAAAATTAATATTACATGAAAAGACATTACAACACTTTTATCTACGCCTTGGTAGCTGGTTTTTTGCTGTTCACCTCAAGTTGTAAACCCGATGAGTGCAAAAAAGTGAATTGTGCTTTTAGCAGCGTATGCCAAAATGGTAAATGCATCTGTGAAATTGGCTATGAGGGCGTGCAATGCGAAATAGCCTCACGAGATAAATTTGTTACGGACGGAACTTACCTAGTAAACGAAACAGGAAGCTTTACACCGCCCTCAAAATACACAGCGGTTATTGTAAATGGCCCTCGAAATCATGAGGTTCTTATCAAAAACTTGCGCAATGGTATCTTGGCAGGTGAAGAAGTATTAGCCACCACTTCTAATGATACAATGATTATTCCTTCTCAAATAGTGAATAACCATAGAATTCAAGGAATGGGAATTATCAAAGGTAGAAGCGCTATTGTAGACAATCCATTTTTGAATGCAACGATTGAAATGACTTATTCTGTAACCGATTTGAATACCAATATAAAAGACGAATATGGTGCCACAGAAAACACAACATCTTTCTGGGATAAAAACTAAGTAAAATTTATTTAAACAATAAGAGCCACTCGAATAGGGTGGTTTTTTATTTTACGAGCTTTGTTACAAATAAGGTGTCTGCTTGGCTCGACGTACCGTCTAAATACTCCTGTTCTTCTATTTTAAAACCCGTATGTTTCTGTAAAAATAAATTGATAACTTCTTCATTCTCCTTTGCAAAAACCGAGCAGGTAATGTACAAAATAACACCACTCTTTTTAAGACGCGAGCTCGCATTTTCCAAAATGTCTAGTTGTCGTTTTTGAAAACGACCAATCTCTTTTTTCTCGAAAAAATAAAACTGCTCTGGTGTTCTCGCCCACGTGCCGCTGCCCGTGCAAGGAACATCGCAGATAATAAAATCAAAAAATCGATCTTCTAAAATTTGTAGCTCTTTAGCCTTATTAATATTCAGTTCAGCCACCATCTCCGCCTCTAATCCATAGAGCTCAAATCGTTCTAGTAAGCTTCTTAGTATGGAAGCCCGAATATCGGTGACCGTAAGTTTCAGGTTTTTATGAGCATCTAATAATAAAATACTCTTGCCGCCACTTCCGGCACAGCAATCCCACACTTCGTCAGTTTCGCCTAGAACCGGAAAATACTGCGCAGTTCGTTGCGAGTTTACATCTTGTACAACATAATCTCTTTCTGCTAGGAAGCTATGAAGCTTTATTTGCGGAGGGAATGCAAAAAGATTAGCGACTAGTTCTTCCCCTTCGTTTTCAGCAATTACTTTCTCGTAGTTTTGAGCGCTTTCATTTCTTAATCTGATATACACTCTAGGTTCAGTATAAAATGAATTCCTGTACTCTTCACTATTAATTTTAGTAGAAATTTCATCTTGAGCTCGATAGGTTTCGCGCAATTCATAATTGGACCTTAGGAACTCTATTTTTTCTCTGAACGGTTTAGATACTAGGCCTTGCAAATCTGCAAAATCATCAGCAAACAAATCCGTACCTCCTTCACCGCTCAAGAAGAGATAAAAATAGACTCGCTGGCGCATCGAAAGGTGCCGATTTTCTCGACCCATTCGGTAGGCTCCGTATAAATAACTAGCAATACTTTTACGATCACGAGAGCCAAATTTTTTATTGCGTTTAAAAAATTTCTTTAAGTATAAATGTAAAGGCTCTTGACCTTTGTAAGCTTCGGCAATGGAGTTTGCCTGCTGAATGTGCTGTTCAATATATTTCATTACACTTGAAAAACACCAACCTTATGTTCTTCGATATTGGGGTTATTATTGGCAGCTTTTATTCCTTCGCTAATTACGTTTCGAGTTTCACCTGGATCAATAATTGCATCTACCCAAAGTCTGGCAGCGGCATAGTAGGGAGTCGTTTGCTTGGCATATTTATCCATAATCTCCTTCAGCATTTTCTTTTCAGTCTCCGGTTTAATAGTCTCTCCTTTTTTCTTCAAGGCCGCTACTTGTATTTGCAGCAACACCTTGGCAGCCTGCTCACCACCCATTACCGCTAACTTAGCATTCGGCCAAGCATAGATAAATCTTGGATCATAGGCTTTACCACACATTGCATAATTACCGGCTCCATAGCTGTTTCCGATGATGATTGTGATTTTTGGCACTACGCTATTCGAAACCGCATTCACTAACTTGGCGCCATCCTTAATAATGCCTGCATGTTCACTTCGGCTACCCACCATAAAGCCAGTAACATCCTGTAAGAAGACTAAAGGAATTTTTTTCTGATTACAATTCATAATGAAACGTGCTGCTTTGTCTGCACTGTCATTATAGATTACCCCGCCAATTTGTAGTTCCCCCTTGGCAGTTTTAATAATTTCTCTTTGATTGGCCACAATTCCTACTGCCCAACCATCAACGCGTGCGTAACCACACACTATTGTTTTACCGTAGGATTTTTTAAATTCATCGAACTGTCCGCCGTCCACAATTTTATCAATTACCTCCCGCACATCATAGGGCTTAGAATTATCTGGGCTTACAATTCCATAGATTTTCTTGGGAGTTTTTGGTTTTTCAGATTCTATTCGGTCAAAACCTGCTGTGGGCTTTGCCCCCAACTTATCAATAATACGGCGCACCTGATCGAGGCATTCTTGCTCAGTTTTGCATTCATAATCAGCAATACCACTTATCTCATTGTGCGTTTTAGAACCACCCAAGGTTTCAGAATCGACATTCTCGCCAATAGCAGCTTTTACCAAATAAGAACCTGCTAAATAAATAGACCCATTGCCTTCGACCATCAATGTTTCATCGCTCATAATCGGCAAATAAGCTCCGCCTGCTACACAACTTCCCATCACCGCGGCAATCTGAGTAATGCCCATAGCGCTCATTTTGGCATTGTTTCTAAATACGCGTCCAAAGTGCTCTTTGTCTGGAAAAATTTCATCTTGCATGGGCAGAAAAACCCCTGCACTATCTACCAAGTAAATCACGGGTAAATGATTTTCCATGGCAATTTCTTGCATACGCAAATTCTTCTTGCCTGTCATTGGAAACCAAGCACCTGCTTTTACCGTATTGTCATTGGCAATAATCATGCATTGACGGCCGCTTACGTAACCTAAACCAGAGACAGTTCCTGCTGCCGGACAGCCACCATACTCTTCGTACATTCCATGGGCTGCAAAAGCTCCTAGCTCAGTAAAGGTAGAGCCTTTGTCTATCAAGTATTTTACTCGCTCCCGTGGGGATAGTTTTCCTTTAGCTTTATTTTTTTCTATGTACTTCTTACCTCCTCCTTCTTCTATTTTACTAAGCATCTTCTTAGTAGCGCTCCAAAGCAATTTCATTTTATCCTCATTTTTGTTAAATTGTAAATCTTGCTTTTTAGCCATAAAATATCTGTTTAGAAAGAGTTCAAAAATAAGGTATTTATTAATTTTTATTGCTCTCAGGTAGATAGCTATTGATTTATTTTTTGAAGACACTTAAAACATAGAACCATTATCTTCCAGCAACAACACATTCCGCATTACTAGGTTTTGAGCCTGACAGTCATTATTTTTAATACTATTAAAATTCTCTTATTTAAATTTAGCGATTCTCTTGATAACCTATGAAATTAGCATGATAAGAATAAAGCGGCTGATTATAAACTTTGTTTTACCCATATCGATTTTACTATTTGGTACAATCACAAAATGGCAATACGTTGCAGTGATAGATGGTCCTAATGAATTTATTTACGGATTTCCCTTTAGTTTCATTTGCAGCGGTTGGCACACCTCAATGTCTTTGCAAATATTTGTTTTAGAACTTTTCATGGACTTTTCCTTGTATTTCATTATCTGCTTGGCACTAACGATATTTTTTGACAGATACTTGAAGCAAATGGCAATCCCCAAAATAGTTAAATACTTTTTTTACTGTAGTACCCTCTGCGCTTTAATCATTTTTGCAATTGTGCTTTCAAATTCAGAGAATATTATAAAACTGAAAAAGGATTTTGATTATGAAGTAATCAAATGCGGATACAAGTTCATTTGGCAAAAAGATCAACGATAGTAAATAATAACTTGTAAGTCGCTGTAATCTGAACAAAGAATATAAGTAAATTTTTTAACGATTTCTACCCTCTATTCTAGAGCTAAAACGCTTGTAGGATTTACATTTGAGCAGT
>CAZTCQ010000007.1:22998-31952 GCA_964612525.1 uncultured Chitinophagaceae bacterium
ATTTCTACCCTCTATTCTAGAGCTAAAACGCTTGTAGGATTTACATTTGAGCAGTGAAAGTTTTCAAATTTGGTGGTGCGTCTATTCAAAACGCAGAACGGGCTAGAAATGTGGCTCAGATAATTAAAAAGAATAACCAGGATCAACTTCTCGTGGTAATTTCAGCAATGGGAAAAACGACGAATGCCTTGGAAGAAATTGTGAATTTAGTTTTTGAAGATAAGAAGGAGGAATCAATACAAAGATTCGAGGAGTTAAAGGAAAACCATTTGAAATTTGCCAATGAATTATTGGAAAATGATTTGGGAAGTTTGTTCGGGAAACTCAAGGAGATTTTTACGGAAATAGAATGGACACTCACAGAACCCATTGAGCGCGGCTACGCCTATTTTTATGATCAAATCGTAAGTACCGGCGAACTGCTATCCACCTCTATAATTAGTTCATATTTAGGCAATCAAAACATTGCAAATCAATGGATTGATGCTAGAGATATAGTTAGAACCAACGGCACCTATCGTGATGCCAAAGTTGATTGGACCATTACGGAACAGCAGTTAAAAAAACAAATTGCACCGCTTCTTGAGGACCAAAAGTTAGTATTAACACAAGGCTTCATAGGCGCCACTGACGAGAACAATTCTACCACCTTGGGCAGGGAAGGCTCTGATTTTTCCGCAGCAATCTTTGCATCTATATTGAAAGCTGATAGTGTTACAATATGGAAAGATGTCCCCTCACTTTTGAGCGCCGACCCCAAGCAGTTTGAGAATACAGTCCCTATCTCGGAGATAAGTTATCGCGAAACCATTGAAATGGCATTTTATGGCGCCCAGGTCATTCATCCTAAAACCCTGAAGCCATTGCACAATGCTGGGATTCCACTTTGGGTAAAATGCTTCTTGGACGATACGCTACCGGGCACTAAGGTTCATGCGCCAGATGATTACATCGCCTATCCGCCCATGATGGTTTGGAAAAAAAATCAGGTTTTGATAAGTCTGACTACGGCTGATTTATCTTTTATTACTGAAGGAAACTTGGCTAATTTGTATAGTATTTTCCACTCGCACAAAGCAAAGATGAATATTATTCAAAATGGCGCAATCGGCTTTGTCGCCTGCATTGACAATCGAGCAGAAAAAGTACAGAAACTGATAACCGAGCTCTCCGAAGAATATAAGGTCAAACACTCAGCCGGTTTAGACATTTTAACCATAAGGCACTACACCGAAGACTGTGAAAAAGATTTTGTAGTAGACAGAGATGTGCTACTAACTCAACAAACAAAAACAACTAAAAAATTTGTGTTGAAATAACCAACCTTTTTGGAAAAATCAACGTCATTAAGCATATGTGAGTGATGTACTCGTGTAAAGAGTCTTTTTCTAATTTATAAAAAAAACTTAACTTTAATAGTATGACTAGACCAACACTGTCCTTTGCGCTTCTTTTATTTTTATCAAATATCGTAACTGCTCAAACAATTACTTACAATGAATTGCTGACTGCTACGGTAGAACACAATGGTGAAAGCATTTTAAACCCTTTTTGCGGCGGAATGAACTCTACACAACTCAGTCATGCCGATTTAAACAACGATGGTAAAAATGACTTAACTGTTTATGATTTTAATACCGAGACATTAAAGACATTTATAAATATTGGTCAGGCTGGTGAAGCATTTTATGAATATCAGCCCCGGTATGCCAAGAACTTCCCAAAAATCAGCTCCTTCCTAAAGCTAGTTGATTACAACTGTGATAACGTACCTGACCTAATCCAGAAAGGCAACTCTGGATTTAGCGTTTATTACGGATCTTATACCGCAAGTAACGAGCTCAGTTTTACATTTTACAAAAATTTGTTTTATCCAGGCGCTTTTGGACCTGTAAACGCCTATACTCAGCCCAATGATATTCCTATCGTAGAAGATCTTGATGGCGACGGCGATTTAGATTTTGCAGCCTTCGGTGTTTGGGGAACTTATTGTGAATTTTATAAGAACTTGCAAAAAGAAGAAAACCTTCCTTGTGATAGTATCAAAATAGTACAAGGCGACCCTTGCTGGGGTAAAATGTATCAGGTTTTTGTGAGAGAACACATAACAAATATCACTTGTAAGGGAGGCCGCAGCCAAAAGAAACAGCGCCACAGTGGAAATTGTATCTTGGCCATTGATATTAACGGCGACGGACTTCAGGATATGCTAGGAGGCAATGTTTCATTTAGTGATTTGCAACTTTTAATCAATACAGGCACACCGGCCAATGCGGAATTTACAATTCAAGACACACTCTTTGATGCGGACAATCATCAGATCGAGTTAAATTCATGGCCTTCTCCTTTTTACTTTGACTATGATAACGACGGAATCAAAGATTTAGTAATCACCCCGCACACTGATAACAGCAGCAGCGCAAACTATAACGCAATGGCAATGTACAAGAACGTTGGCACAACCGCAGCGCCTAACTTTCAATGGACCAATGACAGCTTATTTGTAGATCAAATGATTGATGTCGGACGCAACAGCCACCCTACTTTATTTGATTTTGACAAAGATGGTAAAGATGACCTTTTCATAGGAGGCGCAGGAATTTTTAATACGGTTACTAAAACTACTCAATCACGCATAACATACTATAGAAACACTAGCACCCTTGGCAATATTTCTTTTGAACTAATTACTGAGGATTTTTTAAATCTCACGACTCAAAATTATACAGGTCTATATCCCACCTTTGGAGACGTAACTGGCGATGGCATTTATGATTTAATCATGGGTAACGATGAGGGCAAATTAATTGTTTATCAAAATACCGCTAATTCCAATAGTGTTCCTCCCGTTTTCATGTACCTAACAAATAATTTCCAAAACATTGATGTAGGAAAATACAGTTTCCCCGTTATGTATGATGCAAATAATGATGGTAAAAAAGACTTACTCATTGGTTGTGAAATAGGCACTCAGTGGCTCTTTGAAGATACAAGTACCAATGCGGGAGAATACAAATTTATTGACAGCGCAATAGGTGGCATTAAGTCGGGTGGTGCATTTACCTTCTTCTCCTATGGTGTGCCTTATGTAGGCCGAGTGGATAGTAGTAACAAAGAATATTTATTGATAGGAACAGCGGACGGAACAATAGAACGCTATGACAGTTTTACTAACAATCAGGCGACTTGGGTGCGAATAGACTCAATGATGGGAGATATCCAAACAGCTTATCGCGCAGCACCAGCAGTGGGTGACCTCGATGGCGACCAGCGACCCGAACTGTTGATTGGAAATCAAAATGGTGGCTTACGCCTCTTTCAATTTGATAGAAACAATAATAATACCTCCGTTAGTACAAAAAACATTGTAAAAAACAAGGTTGACATGACACTCTACCCTAACCCAACTGGCAATATGCTGTGGATTCAAACTCCGAATCAGGAAGAGGTTTCCGGTTACAGAATTTTGGATATTTCAGGAAGAACCATTTTGCAAAAGAGATCAGTCAAAACTTCTGTAAAAAATGTTTCTACAGAAGCACTGACAAGCGGACTTTATTTTATAGAGGTCTCTTTTAAAAATGACCGATTTGCTAAAGGCAAATTTATGAAAAAATAAACCCGTTGTTACTGTTAAGCTTTTTAGTAAAAGCATTTTGTTCTTGAATTCAATTCTATCTTTGCCTATATGAATGAATCAATTTTTCATACGATTGAAGAGGCAGTAGAGGATATAAAAAACGGAAAACTTGTAATTGTAGTAGATGACGAAGACCGCGAGAATGAAGGCGATTTTGTTTGTGCTGCAGAAACAATCACACCCGAAATTATCAACTTTATGACCAAGGAAGGTCGCGGATTAATTTGCGCTCCCATACTAGAAGACCGTTGCGATGCGCTTCAACTAGAGGACATGGTAGCGGCTAATAAAAATACGGATACGCACAAAACAGCATTCACCGTTTCTGTTGATTTAATTGGTAATGGTTGCACGACCGGCATTTCAGCTCAAGACAGAAGCAAGACGGTGAAGGCTTTGATTGACCCGAGAACTCGACCCGAAGATTTAGGAAGACCCGGACACATCTTCCCTTTGAGGGCAAGAAAGGGCGGCGTCTTGCGCAGAGCGGGGCATACAGAGGCGGCTGTTGATTTGGCTCGCTTAGCAGGCTATGAACCCGCCGGTGTAATTGTGGAAATAATGAATGAGGATGGTACCATGGCTCGACTCCCCCAACTTGAAAAAATCGCTAAGCGACTAGATCTAAAAATTATTTCTATTCAGGATTTGATTAATTATCGAATGGACAAAGAAGATTTTGTCAAGGAAGAAATTCGAGTAAAAATGCCTACCAAGTATGGAGAGTTTGAATTAGTAACTTTTGAGGATACGAAAACCAATGAACTTCATCACGCCTTACGGAAAGGTGAATGGGAAACAAATGAACCCGTTTTGGTTCGGGTTCATAGCTCCTGTTTTACGGGTGATATTTTACATTCCATGCGCTGTGACTGTGGCGAACAACTAAACGCTGCCATGGAACTGGTAGAAAAAGAAGGGAAAGGCCTAGTATTATATATGAATCAGGAAGGCCGAGGGATTGGGCTCTTAAATAAATTGAGAGCCTACAAACTTCAGGAAGAAGGTTTTGATACGGTAGAAGCGAATCTTAAATTAGGTTTTGACATGGACGCACGAGATTACGGTGTGGGTGCGCAAATACTCAGAAAATTGAACGTTTCACAAATTCGGCTTATCTCAAATAATCCTAAAAAACGAGCTGGACTACTAGGCTATGGCTTAGAAATCGTTGAAACCGTCCCGATTGAAATCACACCAAATCAGCACAACGAAAAATATCTAACGACTAAGCGTGATAAGCTCGGTCATAATATTTTAAAGTAAAAGAGCCGTTTTACAAAAAACTAGGACTTTTTTAGCCCGCCAATTCGTTTCATCAAATCACCAAATAAATTACTGGCACCTCCCTTCTTGGGACCCTGTCGACCGTTTTTCATTTCGTAAATGCCATTGGCTAATTTTCTTAAATGAAAATTAAAAATATAATCATCAGGAGAATCTCCTTTTCCATAAAAGGTCCCAAAGCGCAAATCATTATACTGCAAGGCACTGTCAATATCCATTATGCAGAAGTAATCTTTACTAAACCAGCGTAATTTTTTTAACGTTGGATCCGTGTCTAAATTATCGATTAAATCATGACCTTTTTTTACCGAGTTAAATGTTATTGGCACCTCGTCAAACCAGGAGTACTGTCCAAGATAAAAA
Organism: uncultured Chitinophagaceae bacterium; assembly: GCA_964612525.1. Classification (GTDB taxonomy): domain Bacteria; phylum Bacteroidota; class Bacteroidia; order Chitinophagales; family Chitinophagaceae; genus JAGNRR01. The sequence goes on from CAZTCQ010000007.1 coordinate 28,289, forward strand.
AGACTATCCGTTTCTAAAGTGGCACTCCATAAAATATTATTAAGTATAGTAGGACTCGTAGTGTAGCGATTTACTGGAATTTCCTGCTTGGCGTACGCTTTCTCAAATTGATTACCGATATAAAATTTATTAATAACGGTAAATAATAAAAAAGCGCAACTCACTACCAGACCCGCTCGATTCCATAACCTACGCTTCCTGCTGGCTCGCAAATTACAAGCGGCTACAATGACACATATTAAAAACGGAAGCGTATAACCGAAGTCAACAACCGAAACTGTATTGAAAGCTACACGATAATCAGAGATTGGATTAAACAGCTGAGTGCCATAGGTGGTAAAACAATCCAACAAAGGATGCGTAAATAAAGACCAAAAGAAAAGCCATTGCCAATCCTTGCGCGATGCAACTGGCGCCTTCCACTTATCCGAAAAGTACCGTAACTTAATGTGATACAACATAAGAGCAAGGAGAACAACACCACAAATAAGTAAAGGAAGATAATTCCCAGGAAAAAAAATTCTTAAAACAAAATTGAGGGCAGCAATAACCAATCCAAGAGCTAGTAATTTCGAAATAATGGCAATTTGTTTATGAAACTTCTGCCGATATAACCAATGAACTAACCAACCAAAAACAAAAGCACCGATAATACCAAAGAAGATAGAATGACTAAAACCTCTATGAAAGGCCAAGTTATCCAAATCGTTTAAAAACATACCTCCTAGAACATCTAAGTCAGGAATAGTACCACCAATAGCGCCCCAAAGCATGGCGCGGTTTCCTATCTTTTTTCCTAGCACGGCCTCGCCCACCGCGGCACCTAATACAATTTGAGCTAATGAATCCATTTTTCAAATGCAAATGTATTGTACAATATGCTCTGCTATGCGCGGAAGGAGCTTTGATATTCGAACTGCATTTTAATTACAAAATTCTCTATCTTTAGACTATGAAACAAGTATTACTAGTTTTTATGCTAACTACTGCTTTTGCTACATCAAGTCACGCACAAAAAGTATTTTCAGTTAAATATCAATCACAAGCTGATGTAAAGGTATTTGTCGTAAAATATGAATCACAAGCAGATCTAAAAGTTTATAAACAGAAATATGAATCAAACGCTAGAGGGAATGAGGGAAACTGGCACTTTGTAAAATATGAATCACAAGCTGATAAAAAAATATACTTTGTAGATTACGAATCGCAAGCCGATCTTAAAATTTTCTTTGTGAAATATCAATCGCAAGCGGGCTGGAGAAACAAATCGAAGAAACAACTTATGTATTAGACTTGGTCAGTCCTTACCAAGGATTTACTCTTAAAAAAAAATCTTGGCAATAGGCCATATTTCGGCGCTAGCATAAACACGATTAGAAATAGTATCCCCAAAACGGTAGTCATGGCACCCGGTATCGAACTATCTAACCACTGTGCAAGGTAGTAACCTACTACAGATGAAAGTATTCCCACACCAACTGCAATAAAAAGCATCTTCACTAAATTATCAGTTAGCAAATAAGCGCAAGCCGCAGGCACCACAAGAAAGGCCACAACTAGAATAGCCCCTACCGATTCAAAAGAAACCACCGTGACTAATGAAACTAAAGTCATTAAAACATAATGCCAAATAACCGTAGAGATGCCCACAGAAACAGCATAAAACGGATCAAAGGTTGTTATCAAAAATCCTTTAAAGCCAATACGCAAAGCAATAATTACGATTAAAAACACAATCGCTAGAATCCAAATCTTACGAGGAACAATATCAATAAACGTACCAGTAGCAAATGTATCTAAGGGAATAAATAAGATCTCACCATGCAAAACACAATCAGCATCCAAATCCATTTTATCAGCAAAGAGCGTAAGCAAAATAATGCCAACCGCAAACAAAAAAGTGAAGACTAAACCTATGGCTGCATCATTTTGCATCTTGGCTTTTTTACTAATAAACTCTATTAAGAAGGTAGTAAAAACACCTACTAAGGCAGCACCAATTAACATGGGCAATGAACTACGCGAACCACTAATCAAAAAAGCAATTACAATCCCAGGCAGTACGGCATGAGAAATTGCATCCCCTATCATAGACATTTTCCGCAGCACTAAGAAGCAACCGAGCAAAGCGCATGAGCTTGCTACCAGAGCACCCGTCAATATGATCCAAAAGGCATGACTCATGAGGCATTAGTTTTAGCGTAAGGAATGGGTTTATTATGCGGATCTGTTTCAGGGAAATCTAATTCTTCTTCTAACATAGCCTCTAATTCTGGTGTAAAAAAGTGCTCCAAACTCTCCGCTCCTTCATGCACATGATCGGCCGGAATTTTCAGAAACTTACTCATATACATTTCCCACAATCTGTGCAGCTTGGCAATTCGTTTAGATTCTTCCAAACCATTTTTAGTTAATTTCCAACCATTCTCCGTCTCAACTACTTTGTCTTCTCGGCACAATCGTTTTAATCCAGCCCGCATTTTTGATTCTTCAAAATACCTACGCGCTTGCAAATCCGTTATACTTCTAACTGTCGATAAATTATTTTCTTGCTCTCCCAAATGAAAAAATATTTTTAAAATATTTTCTTCCATAGTGTTGTTTTCCTTTCTTCTTTTTCGTAGCCACTTAAAAAAGAAACCCCGCTCGGGAGCAAAAGTCATAGAAACAAAAGCAATCATGGTAATGGCTATAATAATCCAAGGACCTGTCGGCATTTTGGGCGCAGAATAAGAAACATAACTCCCAAACAATCCGGACAAGGCACCAAAGCCTGCCGCTAGTGCCACCATATAATATAGTTTATTGGTCCAATACCTAGCAGCCGCAGCAGGTGTGATAAGCATAGCGGCCATCAACACAACACCAACCGCTTGAATACCTACGGCAATGGCAACCACCGTTAAAGTCGACAAGATAAATTCCAAGGCACGAACGGGTAAACCCAATGAAGTAGCATAAGCTGCATCAAAACTTACAATAGAAAATTCTTTGAATAAAAACCAAACGACTAAGACTAAAACTACGCAAACAATGGCCAACATAATGACATCATTCCCAACCAAGGCTGCCGCCTGACCAAACAAAAAATGATCAATGCCCGACTGTGCTGCATTACCCGTAGATTGTATATAACTGAGTAACATAATACCTACTCCAAAAAAAACGGTGAGCACTATGGCTATGGCAGCATCCGCTTTAATACGTGACTTTTTACTAATAAAATCTATACTCAAAATACTTAACCAACCACTCAAAAAAGCACCGGATAATAAGACCAAGGGATGTCTTACTTGAGAAAAAATAAAGGCTAAACAAATCCCTGGCAAAACAGAATGTGCAACCGCATCGCCTACCAAAGATTTTTTTCTAAGAAAAGTAAAGGTGCCAACGACAGCTGTACTTGCTCCCAAAAGCATTACACCCAATACTACATAGCGCACATTGGCATTTGATAAACTCAGAAATTCTAAGAGTTCTTTCATTAGCCTTTAATTGGAAATTCTTTTTGTCTAATAAAATTCGAGAGACTGTCTAGTAAGGTCAATTTACCACCATAGGTTTCTTGTAATAATTCAGTCGTAAAAATTTCTTCTTTTGGACCTGAAGCGACCAGGCGCATATTAAGCAGAATCACCCAATCAAAATATTCATAAGCAGATTG
>CAZTCQ010000007.1:32052-33251 GCA_964612525.1 uncultured Chitinophagaceae bacterium
ACGGTCAAGTCATGTACTTCTAAAACGGGATTTTCTACTTGGACGATCATTTTTTTAGTTTTAAGTTTTTAATTAGTTGAATAACAATATTATTTCCACCTCCCTACCCTCCGCCAGCGGAGGACATTTGGAGTCCAACTTTTGCACCCAAGTCTCCCCCGCTGGCGGGGGATAAAGGGGGTGGACTAGTGAGTATAATCATAATTCATTTTTAAATTATTTCAGCGCGTTCACAATAGCATTCGTATTATGCTGTATCATTCCTATGTAAGTTCCTTCCGGCGTATCGTCATCGCCCATGGCATCAGAGAATAAAGTGCCGCCTACTTTTACTTCCCAACCTTTCTTTTTACAACCTTGTATTACAGCTTGTAAGTTTCTTTCATTCACAGAGGACTCTACAAAAACTGCTTTTACTTTTCGCTTGATAATTAAGTCCACCATTTTGGTAATGTCTTTAATTCCAATTTCACTTACTGTAGATATTCCTTGCAAACCCTGTACTTCTATGTCGTATGTTTTACCATAATAGTTAAAAGCATCGTGCGAGGTAATTAATAGGCGTTGTTCTTTAGGAATGGAAGCAATTTCTTGTCTCAGTTTGTTATCTAAATTATTTAATTCTTTAAAGTAATCTTCGGCTCTACTTTGATAACTTAGATCAGCCAAAGAGTTCCATTTCAAAAGAGCGTCTTTTATTGGAATTGTTACCATACTCCACAAAGCTGCGTCGTGCCAAACATGTGGGTCATAAATAATCTCCTCCCCTTGGTCACTTGATACAATCAATTCTTCCTTAGGAATATCTTTTGTTACAGCAATTACCGTTTTTTTCTTGGCAAATTTTTCAAAAACGTCTTGCATTTTTCCTTCTAGGTGCAAACCATTATAAAATATAATGTCAGCGTCTGTTAGTTTTTTCAAATCGCCTTGTGTGGCTTTGTAAAAATGAGGATCAATACCTGGTCCCATCAAACTGACTACTTCGGCTTTATCTCCAGCAATATTTCTTACTGCATCGGCTATCATTTGTGTGGTAGTTACGATATATAGTTTATCTCCTTTCTTGCTTGAATTTCCTTGATTACAAGAAGTAAATAGTACAGCACAAAGTGCTAGAATTAGAGCTAATTTTTTCATGTTTTATCTACTTAATTAAATTGTTAGTCTATACTAACTTTTACAAATGTAAAGCATTT
>CAZTCQ010000007.1:33351-38983 GCA_964612525.1 uncultured Chitinophagaceae bacterium
TAGACGGCAAAGGCAAAATGAGTAAAAGCGAAAATGAAAATGCCACTATTTACTTAGCCGATGATGACGATAAAATTCGCAAAAAAATCATGAAGGCCAAAACGGATGGCGGACCCACTGAGCCAAATTCTGAAATGCCTGATTATATCGAGAATATTTTCATGCTTATGAAATTGGTAAGTACTGAAGAGCATTACAATAAATTCTTAGCGGACTTTAATCAATGTGAAATCCGTTATGGTGATATGAAAAAGCAATTAGCAGAAGATATGATAGCTTTTGTAAGCCCAATTCGTGAAAAAGCCGCTGATTTACAAAATGATATTCCGAGGCTGCAAAAAATAATGCAAGAAGGAAAAGAGAAAGCCCGAGCAAGTGCAAGTGAAACCCTTACTGCTGCTAGAAAATTAATTGGAATAAACTATTAATGCACCGAGCTTTTTAAAAATTATTGACTAGATTAGCGCTGAATTTATGGCTAAGAAGAAAAAGAAGATACAACACGTTGCTATTGCAGGGAATATTGGTGCTGGTAAAACCACACTGACTAAAATACTAGCCAAACATTTCAATTGGTCTCCCAATTATGAAGATGTCGAGAACAACCCTTACTTAGATGATTTCTATAAGGATATGCCTCGTTGGAGTTTTAACCTTCAAGTTTTTTTCTTAAACAGTAGATTAAAACAACTAGTGGAAATTCAAAAAGGAGATCAAATAGTGGTGCAAGACCGTACCATCTACGAAGACGCCAATATTTTCGCCCCCAATCTGCATGAAATGGGACTCATGAGTAAGCGTGATTTTGAAAACTATAGTAACTTTTTTGGCACACTCAAATCCATGGTAAATCCTCCAGATTTGTTAATCTATCTGCGGGCAAGCGTGCCGGCTTTGGTAGGCCAGATTCAAAAGCGTGGTAGAGAGTATGAAGAGAATATCAGATTGGATTATTTAAAACGTTTGAACGAATATTATAATAATTGGATTGACAACTATAAGGACGGAAAACTTTTGATTATCGATATTGATAAAATAAACTTTGCAGAAAATAAGGAGGACACCGCCAAAGTAATCAACCTGGTAAACGCTGAAGTAAATGGCCTCTTCTAAGTTGGCACATTAATTGTGCTTTTAATAAATAATAAATTAAATTATGAAAAAAAAGTGTTCCTACTCAACCATTCTTTTAATTTTAGGCCTTGCGGCTTACACAACTTTAAATACTTCTTATAGTACAGGATTTAGCTCCTACTCAAATACTAGTTGCCCTACCTGTCACGGAAGCAATGCACCAAACACGTTAATTTCAATTAATAACTTACCGAGTACCTATTCCTACGGACAGTCATATCCTATATCGGTTTCTATCACCAATTCATCTAAAGTTGTAGCTGGCTTCCAATTGTTAGTAAGTACGGGCACTCTGACCACTGGAGATCCAAGCATTTCAATTTATGGAAATAATAGAAGTGGCGGTCACAACTCTCCAAAACTGATGAATGCAGGCACGGCTACCTTTAACATGATATGGACTGCACCCACAAGTGGAAACGTAGCTGCTAATTTCTCAGCACAAGGAATTGGTGCGAATGGTACAGGAAATACGGGCGGCGACAGTGGTGCTTTTATTACTATTAGTAATATAGTTCTGCCAGTGCGATTCGTTTCAATTTCTGCTCTTATTAAAAAAGAGGATATTGTTGTCGCTTTTGAAACCGCTGATGAAGAAAATGTAGAAACATTTACCATTGAGCGAAAAACTAAAAACGCTGAATTTGAAACTGTTGCAACCTTAGTCCCGAATCAATCGGGAAGATATGAGTATACGGACAAAGACGTAGAAAAGAATATCCGGTACCAATATCGCGCGGTGGAAAATGACTTTACAGGAGGACAAACATTTTCAGAAATTGCAACAGTTAAGATTAGCAAAGAAAATAATCTCAAATTGTATCCAACAATTGTTAAGAATTCAAAGATAAATTTTGAAGGTCTTGAGTGGGAAGAAGAATACACAATAAACCTCTTTAACCTTACCGGTAAAAACGTTTTTTCAAGCTCTCTTACTTCTAATCAATTGACTATTACTGATTTGGCTTCTGGTCTCTATATCGCACAAGTATTAAAAAACAATACACCCGTCTTGACACAGAAGATAAGTTTTAAGTAGTTTTTTATAGAAGTAGCTTTTTCGTTTCAGCATTCAAGGATTGATAGTTTTATTAACTAGTTTAATCTTCGTATATTTAAGGAGAATCTAAAAAACTATTATCTATGAAAAAAAAATCTTTACTATCTTCCATATTGTTAATCGTCGGCCTTGGTTTTTATACCATGCTCAATACATCTTATAGTAGTGGTTTTACCTCTTATCGTACTACTTGCGGAAGTTGTCATGGTAGTGCAAATGCCGCCACCACAGTAAGTGTAAATGGCTTACCTACTTTTTATAGCCCAAGTACCGCTTATCCCTTTACCGTAACAGTTACAAACAATACCAAAGTTTCTGCCGGTTTTCAAGTGCAAGCCAATATTGGAACTATTTCGACAACAGAAGCTGGTATTATTGTTTATGGCAACAATCGAAGTGCTGGACATAATGCACGAAGAACCTTAAGTAGTGGCACAGCTACCTTTAACATGACATGGACATCACCCGCTGTAGCAGGTACTGCCGCTAATTTCACAGCTGTCGGAAATGCTGTAAATAATGCTAATGGCAGTGGCGGTGACACTTGGAACAATGCTCCTTCAACGGTAGTGCCGTTACAAGTACATTTTGGAGAAATTTCTGCTCAACAATTTGATAATCATACCTTGCTTTCCTTTGTAACTGAATACGAAGAGAATATCAAAATTTTCAAAATAGAACGCGGCACGGACGGTACGAATTTTACAGAAATTTCAGAAGTAACTCCAACTGGAGTTGGTAACTACGAGTACAAGGATTACACAGCTGAAAAAAATAAAATCCACTATTACAGAATCAAAGATATTAGCAATGACCTGGTTGAAAGTTACTCTGCTGTCGTCAAAACAAATTCTACAACGAACTCTTTAAATGAAATTTCAGTGCACCCTACTTTGATTTCAGAAAATGGAGCCCTACAAGTAAATGGCTTGAAATCTAACTCAAAAGCTCAATTTGAATTATTTGACTTTGCGGGTAGAAAAATATTTTCTTCGGACATCGCAGGCAATACTGTTCAACTTACAAGTTTACCAATTGGCAATTATTTTGCTGTGATTAGCCAAAACAACACGGTAAAAAAAGTTCAAAAAATCACCTATCAGTAAAAAAAGAAAAAGAGTTATTCTAGTAAACCAAAATGGCGCTCAATGAGCGCCATTTGTTTGTTGGGATATCTTGATAAAACTATACATTGAAGCGAAAGTGCATTACATCGCCATCGTCTACCACATACTCTTTCCCTTCAATTCTTAATTTACCTGCTTCTCGAGCCGAAGCTTCAGAACCTAGACTTACATAGTCATCATAAGCAATCACCTCGGCTTTGATAAATCCTTTTTCAAAATCTGTGTGTATTACCCCAGCAGCCTGCGGCGCTTTCCAGCCTTCGTGAATAGTCCAGGCTCTCACCTCTTTTTCACCGGCCGTAAAATAAGTAATCAAGGATAGCAAACTATATGCCGATCGAATTAAGCGACTCAGTCCTGGCTCAGTCAGACCATATTCTTCCAAAAACATCGCCTTATCCTCAGCATCTTCCATCACACTAATTTCTGCTTCAATGCTATTGTTCATTACAATAACTTCATTTCCTTCAGCTAGGACAGCCTCCTTTAGCGCTTCAGAATATTTGTTTCCTGTGAGCATTGATTTTTCATCAACATTCGCCACGTAGAGAACTGGCTTTGAGGTCAGCAAAAATAGCTCTTTGACAATATCACTATCTGCCTCATCCATATCCATAGAGCGAATACTACTCCCTTCCATTAAATGAGCTTTACATTTTTCTAAAATCGCTACCAATTCTTTTGCCTTGGCGTCTCCATTTTTAGCAATTTTATTATTTCGCTCAAGCTGCTTTTCTACGCTTTCTAAATCTTTAAGCTGCAACTCAGTATCAATTATTTCTTTATCTCCGACAGGGTTAATTTCTCCTTCCTCTCTAAGAATATTTTCATCTTCAAAACAGCGAATTACGTGAGTAATTGCATCAACCTCTCTAATGTTTGCCAGAAATTTATTACCTAAACCTTCACCTTTACTTGCCCCTTTTACCAAACCCGCAATGTCAACAAATTCAATACTCGTTGGCATTACTCGCTCAGGATTTACGAGCTCGGCTAATTTATCTATACGCGTATCTGGCACATCTACTTGACCGACATTCGGATCAATAGTACAAAATCTATAATTACTTGCTTGTGCTTGCGCCTGCTGATTCACAGCATTGAACAAAGTGGATTTTCCTACATTGGGTAAGCCCACGATACCTACTTTTAAAGCCATTTTTTAGTTTTGAGTTTTAAATTATGAGTGTTAAGTATATTCTACTATTGCGCCGCAAATGTCCTTTAATTAATTCAAAATTAAGAATTAAACATTCAAAATTTACCTGACTTAATATGCAAATCTCTTTGAGGAAAAGGAATTTTAACGCCTGCCTTGCTAAATTCATCAAAGATTTGAAAGCGCATGTCACTCTTTATATTTTCAACGATAAAGGAATGACGTGTCCAGAAAAAGAGATCGAACATCAGAGCCGAATCTCCAAAATCAGAGAAGCGAACCATAACAGGATGCAACTTGCTTTCTTTGATAACAAAGGAATTATCGTTGGCCACTTTCTTCAAGAGAGTTGAGACTGTCTTAGGATCCGAGCTATAATCTACCCCAACACGAACCATAAAACGACGCTCATTTTTATTGTGACTCCAATTGATTACTTTTTCAGTTACAAATTTATGATTGGGTACAATTAAGTTCACACCATCTCTATCCAAAACGACGGTATGTCTCAATTTTATTACTTGTATCTTCCCTACTACATTGTCAACCTCTATAACGTCACCCAGCTCTATGGGCCTTTCAAACAATAGAAACAAACCGGACACTAAATCAGAAAAGATATTTTGAAGTCCCATACCAATCCCTACCAACAAGGCAGCAGAACCTACTAGGAGGGCATTTACGCCAATCCCGATTATTTCCAACACCAGGACAAAGCTGATAATGTACATTAAGTACTTTAGAATCATATAGATACTGTGCCGCCGACCAAATTCTACATTCTCTTCGGTACGATTACCAATAATGACTCGTCGAGCCCCTTTGATGACTGCCCAACTTATAACTAGTAAAATAGCCACAATTATTAGTACGCCGGGCGTCAACTCAAAATCAGAGATTTTGAAAATTTCATAATTTAAAAAACCATCGAGATGATGATTATCTGTGTCAAGATTGTCAAGATTTTCTAATATTTTGCTTCCTTTGTCCTGCATCTTCTCTATGAATCAAATGTAATGTTTCTAACTCAATTTACTCATTATAATTTGTGCCTATCATCTATATTTGCGCCTACATGGGGGATTAGCTCAGTTGGCTAGAGCGCTTGCATGGCATGCAAGAGGTCACCGGTTCGAATCCGGTATTCTCCAC
>CAZTCQ010000008.1:0-38843 GCA_964612525.1 uncultured Chitinophagaceae bacterium
AGAAAGAAGAAGTAATCTCTTCTTTCTAGAAATTAAAAACCCTGATCATTTGATCAGGGTTTACTTTTTTTTAAGAAAGCGAAAAACTAAAAGCGAATAGTGAAAAATGTCCGAGCACACTAAATCATTTGGCTACATTGGCTTTAGCTGTTTTTATACTAGAGGCCAACATCTTGATAAGCTCCTCACAATCGCCCTTCATAGATTCAAATTCATCTTTACTAATATAATCAGTCTTAGAAAGCAGCAATAACCAATACCTGGTTTCATTAGCTTCTTTTATTGCTATATGAAATTTATTAATAAAGTCTTTTTTACTCTGAGCAAATTCACCTTCCATGAGCAAAGCGCCTATGGCAGTTCCACTTCTCAAAAGCTGACGACTCATATCAAACTCTTTCTTATCACTAACTAGAAATTTCTTTAGATTAATAATTCTAATTGAAAAAGCAATGCTCTTTTCTTGTAAAATACTTTTCACTTTTAGATTTTCACCACACTAAGGGTGGCAAGCTTTTTCACTCCTAAGAGTATTCAAAAGAACCATACTCAGACTCAATCAACAAAGACTTCTTCTCAGCCGCTTCTACATGACCAGAAACTTGTGCATCTAGACCAAGTTCTTTTGCTAAGCCAATGATTTCTTCAGCGCTTCCTTTATCTGTATAAAATTCTAAACGTTGGCCTACGTTAAATACTTTATACATTTCTTTCCAATCTGTATTGACCGCCTCTTGTATTCTTGTAAAAATTTCTGGTGGTGCAATTAAATTGTTTTTTATCACACGCACATTATCAGGCAAATAATGCAAACATTTTGTTTGCGCTCCTCCACTGCAATGAACAATAGCATTTATCTTCTGGCCTAGATTACTCAATACTTTTTTTACTAAAGGAGCATACGTTCTAGTAGGAGATAAAATTAATTTACCAATATTTTCCATAGTATCCGCCTTATCAGTCAAAGCATATTTACCATTGAAAATTACGTCCGTATTTAAATGTGGATCTACTGCCTCAGGAAAATCAGTTGCGTATTTCTTTTTTAATAAATCATGACGTGCACTTGTCAAACCATTACTTCCGATGCCGGAGTTATATTCTTTTTCATAAACAGCTTTTCCAAAGGAGGCAATCGAAACTACTACATCGCCCGGCACCACTTTTTGACTATCAATGATTTCATTCTTTGGCATACGAGCCATCATAGTGCCATCAACGATCATGGTACGAACCACATCGCCCACATCAGCAGTCTCACCACCTAAGAAATGAATATCAATATCATGCTTAGCCATTTCATCAATAAACTCTTGCGTTCCGTTGATCACTTCAGAAATTACTTCGCCCGGAATAATAGAAGCATTCCGACCAATTGTGCTGGTATAAGTATACGGTCCGGTAGAACCTACGCATAACATATCATCCAAATTCATCACAAGTGCATCCTGAGCTATCCCACGCCAAACAGAAATATCGCCAGTTTCTTTCCAATACAAATAGGCTAATACACTTTTAGTACCGGCTCCATCGGCGTGCATTATATTACAAAAGGCTTCATCGCCAGCTAAATAATCAGGATAAATACGGCAAAAAGCCTTTGGATATAATCCTTTGTCTAAGTCCTTAACTGCTTTGTGAACGTCTTCTTTATCCGCGCTTACACCACGCTGTTTGTACAAGTTACTCATTGAGGTGCGAAGATAGTTTTAAGATTTTAGACGCTAGACACTAGACTCTAGATTTTCACATAATTAATAAACAATAACTAGATTTGCCATCAAGAAAATGCAGTTACACTCTGAGTTAAGCAATCTATCCGAAATCAAAAATCCAATTGTTACTATTGGTACGTTTGACGGTGTGCATGCTGGTCATAGAGCCATTATTCATCGCATTATTTCTCTGGCCCAAGAACAAAGTGGAGAATCTGTTTTAGTGACTTTTGAGCCTCACCCTCGTTTTTTGATTAATCCGAATCACAAATTAAAGTTGCTTACTACACTAGACGAAAAAAAGTCTCTGTTGAAAAGCTTAGGGCTAGACCATTTAATTATTGCGCCTTTTACGCAAGAATTTGCCAATCAAGAAGCTAAAACGTATGTCGAAGATTTTTTAATTGATAAAATCAAACCCGCTGTGCTCATAATTGGCTACGATCACCATTTTGGAAAAGGCAGAAGCGGTAACCTAGCCCTACTAGAAAAATATGCTGCCAACGGACATTTTGATCTTGAGGAGATAAGCAAGCAACAGGTCGATGACGCGCACGTTTCTTCCACGGCCATTCGCAATGCGCTAGACCAAGGCGATGTAAAAGAAGCAAATAATTTATTACAATCAAATTTTGAATTGACCGGTACTGTGATTTTAGGTGATCAAAAAGGAAGAACAATTGGATTTCCAACTGCTAATTTAGAAATACGGAATGATAAAAAACTAATACCCGCTCATGGCGTGTATGCCGTAATAGCATCTGTAAATAACAAACAGTACAAAGCCGTGATGAATATTGGCTACAGACCTACTGTGAATAATGAAAAGGAACTCCGCTTAGAGGTTCACCTATTTGATTTTACTGAAGACATTTATGGGCAGGAACTCAAAGTTGAGTTCATTGAACGAATCCGTGACGAGAGAAAATTTGACTCCTTTGAAGAGTTGAAAAAGCAGATAGCGGTGGATTGTGAGAAGGCGAAGGAAATCTTACAAATATGAAATAGAAAAACTACAAGTCCGCAATACATAATTTTACTCATTCTTTAATGAGTATAGACTACTCCAAGAGTGGAAGGCTTGCAGTAAATGTTCTAATTGACTTATATAATGTTAGATTGAAATCTAAATTCAAGATTGATTTTATAAATATTGAGATTCAACCAGAAAGAGCAAAAACAGAACGCTCCAACCAATTAATTAAAGACTATTTGAACTGGTTACCGAAACATTTTGTGTCACATAATTATGACCTTGCCAAGCTAGAAATTTTAACTATTGAAGTCCTAGTCGATTTTGACAGAGCATTCGTACCAACAAGAATGAATGACGCATTGCAATTTGACGTAATTGCAAAAACTACTTGGAAAGCCAAAGGAAGAAACAAGGAAATAATGGAATTAAAGGAAACAGAATTAATAAAAAAAGAATTTTTAAAACTAGGGATTCCAGAATCCAAATGAAAAAAATTTACTTGCCACAACCCAAAAAACTTCCCAACCAACTCCAAAACAAATCCGCTATTGTCCTCAAAAATTATTATCCTAAAAAAAATCATACCTTTATATCATGCTGCTAGAATTACACAACGCAAATAACTTCAATTTAGAAAAACTTCTGGCTTTTGCTAAAGCTAACAATATTGAGCTTGAGTCAGTGGTAAAACCTAGTGGTAATATATCCTTACCAGGGAAAGCTTTGAACCATACCCAACTCAAAGAGCTTATAAATAAAAGTAGAACAAGCGGCACAATAAATAGCAATTCGGTTCACTCCATAGTGAAATCTGTTTATGGAGTTTAATTATACGCAAGACGCATTTGCTACTTTACTCAGTTTAATCAATTTTATTGAAGAACGAAATACACCCGGTGCAGGCTATCGCTGGTTTCTTCAATTTGAAAAATTTCTTAAAGAATCATTCAACAGCCCTGATCAATTCTCAATTTGTAACAATAAAACTTTTGCAACTTTAAACCTTTATTGCATTCAATATAAAAGCTGGCTAATTGCCTTTACCGTAAAAGAAGAAATTTCTATTGAAGTACTATTGCACAAATCAAGAATTGTAGATTAACTATAACGCAAAAAACTTCCCAACCAACTCTTTATATAAATCAGCAGGAGGAACTGTACCGCCTATACCTCTATCCTTTTGTGCGATATCGTAAAGTAGTTTTAACGCATTGCGCAATTGCTGCTCGGAATATCCTTGTGCAAAACGTATGGCCTTTTTTGCCTGAAAGGGAGAAAGTTTTAATTCCCTGATAAATACATCAGCACTGGGCTTTGCCATTAAATGATAAGTGTGCATCGCACTTAACGTACCGTATAAAGTTGCCACCGTAACAGTCATGGGCATAGATTTTTCATTCGCTTCAATGTATTTAACAATTCTAAAAACCTTCGCGCGATCTTGGCCTAGTAAAGAATCACTGAGTTCAAAGAAATTATAATCTTTACTAATTCCTATATACTTTTCTATATGGTCACCCGTAATTTCCTTCTCGCCATCTTTTAAGTTGATACGTACCTTTTCTAATTCATTCGATATATTTTCTAATTGCGCACCCATGTTGGTAGCTAATAAATGAGCATTGTTCTCGCTGATTTCTAAGTTATGCGCCTTCGCATACTGCATAATCCAAGCTGGTACTTGATTGTCATATAAGGATTTAAACGTGTGATAAGTGCCCACTTTCTTTAATGCTTTGGATAAGGCTCCACGACCGTCTAGTTTTTTATACTTGTGGGAAATACATAAAAAAGTAGTTTCAGGCAATTTATCCAAATAAGGTGCTAGATTATTAATGTCCTTTAACTTGGCCGCTTCTTTTACTATAACTACCATACGTTCTCCAAACATCGGTGCTTGTTGGCATGTATTCAAAATTTGTTTCCAATCCGAATCCAATCCGTAATAAATGTGCAGGTTAAAATCACGCTCCGCATCGGTTAGCAAATGCTCTTCAAATGCTTTTTCTAACTCAGTGATATAATAGGTTTCTTCCCCGTCAAAACAATTGACATTTTGCAAGGTCTTTTTCTTAAACGTTGCAATCGTACTTTTTGTAAATGCTATATCACTCATTCTTTTAAATAAATTCTACCGACGATTGAGTTAATAGTTCCTTTTGATTTAGTTTTCTAAAAACTTGAACCGTTGTAAGCACATCTTTCTCACAGTAGGTTCTGATCCGTTGAATATCATCTTCCTCATAAAAAACTCTGGCCACATCAGCCCCACTGATATCACTTTTGGGAGTTTCGATGCCCAGAACCCCCGCTAGCAAATCAAGAGAAGTATAATGCTTGTAATCTCCAAATTTCCATAGCTGCAAGGTATCCAACAATGGAATTTCCCACGGTTTTTTAGTTTGCAATTCAGCAAGAACATTTGGCAATCTTACATTCCCTATTAACGCCCTTCGGCATATGTACGGAATATCAAACTCCTTGATATTATGTCCACAAAACTGCTTGGGTTTTCCTTTAAAAAAATTAGTGACCATCTCAAAAAACTTCTCGAGAATTTCAACCTCCTCTCCAATAAAAGAAGTGATACGCAGGCGTTCATCACCCGCCTCTTCATAAATGACACCGGCACTGATACAGACAATTTTACCAAACTCAGCATAAATTCCAGCACGGGCATACGCGTCCTCCGCTGTATCTTCTTTTGCAATCCTAGCCGCCTTGCGCGTCCACAATTCTTGCATTCTGTTATCCAATTCCGCAAATAATTTATTTACGGGAACAGTTTCAATATCAATAAACAGAATATTTTTCATTGTTTCGTGGCTAAAATATAACAAAACTTTATTCTCTGAATTATTTATCTCAATTGACTTTTTATAATTTTACGTTTAAATCAAAACCATATTCCGATGTCAGAAGAATTTCAAACTAACAAACCTAAAAATTCTAACATTTTGCTGTGGAGCATCATTGCGCTTCTTGTAGCCGCCGGCAGCTATTTCTTTATTATGAAAAATAAAGTTTCACAAGAAAAAGAGGATACGGAACTTCGTTTAGACGAAGTGAATCTTGAAAAACAGACGTTGAACAAAGAGTATAACGCAGCCTTAGCGCGACTAGATAATATGCAAGGTGAAAATGTAAAAATGGATAGCCTCATTCGCAGCCAAGGAGGACAAATTGGTGGCTTACAAGATGAAATTCAGAGAATTTTGCAAGACAAAAATGCGACGCAAGCCGAACTCAAAAAAGCGAAAAATTTAATCGCACAGTTAGAAGATTTAACCGTGAAGTTTCAAAATCAAATTGGTGCATTAAAACAAGAGAATATTCAACTCACTGAAAACAATAGATCCTTAGCTGAGGATAAAAAAATGACTGAAATTGAAAATGAAGAATTAAAATTAAATAAGGAAGCGCTTACCAGCGAGAAGAATGAACTAAAAGAAACAGTTGAAGTCGGGTCGGTTTTAAGTGCTAACAATATCTCAATGAATGTAATAAATAAAAAAAGAAATTTGTTAGGTAGAGATAAGGAGAAAAAAACGAATAAAGCCCGCAAAGCTGATTTATTAGAAATCAATTTTTCATTAGGTGTAAACCGAATCATTGAATCAGGTGAACAAACTATTTTTGTGAGTGTAAAAGGTCCGCAAGGAAACATAATTCATTCAACAGGCAATGCTAGCGGCACGATAGAATTGGCCGAAGGAGGAACGAAAGAATACACCACTAAAAAAATAGTACCGTACACAAAAGGTAAAAAATCATATAACATCAAAACCAACTGCGTACCAACAGACAAATTTGAGTCCGGTACTTACAAAGTAGAACTTTATCACAAAGGCTATTTAATTGGTCAAGACAATATAACTTTGAAGTAATACCGCTAGGGCGGCAGTAAACACTAAAAAGAGACTATGAACATTGCTATCGGATGTGACCATGCGGGTCCTGAACTAAAAGAAAAAATTAAAGCACACTTTGCTAATAAAAATTGGACCTTTGACGACAAAGGAACTAACGGACCAGACAGTGTGGACTATCCTGACTTTGCTCATGCGGTGGCAGCAGCTGTTGAAGAAGGAGCGGATTGGGGGATTTTAATTTGCGGTAGCGCACAAGGTGTAGCAATGACCGCCAATAAACACCAAAAAGTACGAGCCGCAGTTGCCTGGAACGAGGAAATTGCGAAACTCTCTCGCCAACATAATAATGCGAATATAATTTGCTTACCGGCTCGTTTTTTGGAAGAAGCCGATGCTTTACAATGTATTGAAGCTTTTGCTAGGACTGAGTTCGAGGGCGGGAGACATGAGCGCCGCGTTGATAAGATTTCGTGCTAGGCACTCCGCACTTTTATTCACTGAAAGAGCTAAATTTGTTTTTCTATTTAGCTAAATGAAAAACACCTACAAAGAACTCATTGATCAAACCTATTATTTCCCTCAAGAGGGGTTTAAACTAAAAGAAGGTTACTTACAATTTAATGATATTGATTTAAAATCAATCATTGACAAATACGGTACACCTTTAAAGCTAACCTACTTACCAAAAATTGGTAGCCAAATTGAAAAAGCAAAAAACCTTTTTGATAAAGCCATAAAAAAAAATAATTACGAAGGCAGCTACTACTATTGCTATTGTACCAAAAGTTCTCATTTTTCATTTATCATTGATGAGGTTTTAAAACATGGTGTACATATTGAAACTTCTCATAGCTACGATTTAGAAATCATTAAAAAACTTTATTCTAAAAAGAAAATAACCAAGGACATTCATATTGTGTGCAATGGTTTTAAAACACCGGGTTATACAAAAAACATTTCTTACCTAATTAATAAGGGGTTTAAAAACGTACTACCCGTGCTGGATAGCAAAGAAGAGTTATCAGTCTACGAAAAAAAAATAAGAACCACCGAGCGAGTAAATATAGGCATTCGGATAGCCGCTGATGAAGAGCCCACTTTTGAATTTTTTACTTCCCGCTTAGGCATTCGTAAAGGTGATGTACTAGGATTTTATCAAGAAAAACTAAAAGCTCATAAGAAGTTCAACGTAAAAATGCTGCACTTCTTTATGAATAAAGGCATTAAGGATGATTTCTATTATTGGAAAGAGTTACAGTCTATCGTGACACTCTATTGTAATCTTAAAAAAGAATGTCCTAGTTTGGACTCATTGAATATTGGCGGTGGCTTCCCGATAAAAGACTCTTTAGCTTTTAAGTACAACTATAAGTATATGGTGAATCAGATCGTGGCAACGATTAAAAAAATATGTAAACGTCACCGAGTGAAAGCACCCCATATTTATACGGAGTTTGGTAGCTATACCGTAGGCGAAAGTGGTGCTACTATTTACTCAGTGATTGGTGAGAAAAAACAAAACGATAAAGAAACCTGGTATATGATTGATAGTTCTTTTATCACCACTTTGCCTGACATTTGGGGCATCGGTGAAAAATTCCTGATGCTACCCATCAATAAATGGAAGGAGGAAACCCATGAAGTACACCTCGGTGGACTCACCTGTGACAGCCATGACTTTTACACCAAAGAAGAATACATTAATGCTGTTTATCTACCCAAGGCTAGGCTCGAAGAGAAAGCAAGCTTAAAAAATAAGTACGAACCTTTATACGTGGGCTTTTTTCATACGGGCGCGTATCAAGATCAGATTAGTGGATACGGTGGGATTAAACATTGCTTAGTACCATCGCCGAAGCATGTAGTGATAGACCTAGACAAAAATGGCAAGCTAATAGACAAACTGTATGCCAAGGAACAAAGCGCAAATAGTATGCTGAAGATTTTAGGGTATTAAACTATTTTTTCCCGTTGGGTATAAACCGTAAACTGCTTTCCTCTACAAAATGCCATCAGGCAAATTCCGCTCTCTTGTGCTATTCGCACTGCCATTGAGCTTGGAGCTGACACAGCAGCTAAAAAAGGAATCCGCGCCTTAAAGGCTTTACGGACTATTTCATAAGAGAGGCGCCCGCTTACCAAAATCACTTTGGCGTGGTCTAAAATTCCCTGAAGTAGTAAATCTCCAATTACTTTGTCAACTGCGTTATGCCGCCCAATATCCTCTTGAATTGAAAGTAATTTTCCTTCCAAGGTAAATGCCGCAGACGCATGTGAACCGCCTGACTTTTCAAATGTTTTTTGGGCTTCTTGCATACTAGCAAACATTATTTCTACCAAGGCTGCCTCAAGCTTGCTAGCATCTTGGTGCGGTTCTCCCAAGGCCAAATCCATTTCTTGCATACCGCACATTCCGCAGCTTGTTACAGACAATAAATTGCGTTTCGTTTCAATACCTTTTTCAACCAATTGTTTGTCTATCACTGCATTTACTTCAGTAATATAACCCAGGTGATTCTTATTACGTACCACAAAATTGGGGTGTTTTTCTCGGTCAGAATAAATATCCTCAGTCAGTAAAATACCACGTACCAAGGCTTTTTCATTTCCAGGCGAACGCATAGTAATTGTGTACGGTTTGCCGTTTACAGAAATGCTCAACATCTCTTCCACGGACAATGAGTCTTCTATTTCACAACCGTCAATGCCCTTGTATTTTTTACCCGTAACTTTCTCAATCACTACTTCGCTAAGATATTACAGATTTTTATAAAAAATCGTGCAAACAAAAAGTCTCACCGCATTCGATGAGACTTTCAGTAAAAAATTAAGTGCCTCCTTATTCTGACTTATAATACTTTTCTGTTTTGCCAAAAAAGAAGCTTAAATCTTGGTGCTTTGTAATAAAGTCAATTAAATCTTTTGAGTTATCAAACTTTTCTTTGATGTGTTCGGTAACCGGTTCTAAGGTCATTATAGATTTTGATGCATTGGAGCTCATTCTGTACATATAATAATAAATGGATGAGCTGTACTTCGATTTTTTATACATCTGTAAAAATTTCTTACCGTTAATGGTAGTTGTATAACCATAATATTCCGATGGCTTACTTTTGGAACTTTCCGAAGTTGACGTTCTAATAAATTTATATTCAACATCACTTTCTTTTTCTACTTTGTACGTGTAAGATGAGCTTCCTTTTTTCTCATACTCTCCCAAAATTTCCATGTCTATTTTCTCACCAGGTTTCGTGCTCAAAGGCGTTTTAGACTTGTAGGGACAAGCCATAAAAGTCAGAGTGAGTAAAGAAAGACACACCAAATAAATATTCTTTTTCATAAGTTTACTAAATTTTAATAGTGCAAAATAATACTTAGATTTTAAATAATGAAGTGAAATATTTCGAACGCTACTTTATGGATTATGCGGGAGGGGAAATCACCAAATATTTGTACAATGTAAATTTTGAGCAAGCCAAATAAAAAGTTCTTACCCTTTTAATACTCTATAACTTTAGTGATCATAGAAATATCAATCCAACTGTTGTGTTTTTTTTCTATTACTTTTTTATTACTTGTTTCAAGTATTGATTACCTTTTATGTCTTCAAGTTGGATAATATAAACTCCACGACTCCATTCGTGTAAATTTATTTTATCTCCAATCATTTTATCATTTGCAAGCAGTTTTCCAGAAATGTCAAATAAAAAATATTGAGAAAATTCCATATCAGACTTTATCGAAACACTTGACTTAGTCGGATTAGGATATAAAGAGACATCAGCATTATGTTCGATTTCACTATAAGAGGTGGGCGCACTCTCTATGTAGGTAATATGATTGACGTCTGGTCTACCAAATCCATTTGTTTTGGTGAAGGCCCCGCCAACATACAGCCTGCCATCAAAGATTTCAATGTCATTAACCGTACTATCCATTACACCCCAACCATTCCTTGGGCCGGTGGTCATAAGATTTCTTGCGTACGTTCCAATGAGAGGATAATAACTAAAAAAGCCACCAAAGTAAAGTACAGAATCAAAGCTTTTAAGACAAGCAATATAATTATTGTAAGGAATGTTTAGGTTGAATGTATTGGTATCTAACCATACACTACCGTTCCAATATTTCATATTGTACACATCATTGGACCCTCTCATTTCGCCTGCCACATACAACTTACCTTGGTGCACCTCTATTGTGCGCACTGTGTTCCTAACTCCTGTATACATAGGTGAAATAGTAATTCCATCAAAGGAAAATACATTATAGCAGTTTAAGTAAGAAATATTAAACCCACCACCAATTATCAAACTACCATTATAAACCTCCATATCGTACATCGGATTTATAGTGAAGGTAGGAAACAACAAATTCCAGGTGTCTAAACTTGCATCGTACTTAGCCATAAAATAATTCCCGCTTGAATCTTTAAAATTTCCACAAGCGTACAAATCATTATTATAAATTTCTAAATCATGGACCACACCCCGTAAGGACGAGTCCAGTTGCCAACTAGAGTTCACTCTTCGATACAAGTGGTAAGGACTATTATTCGAAGATTGCAGACTGCGCTCTCCTCCTAACCATAAGGTACCATTATACTCCGCGGCAGCGTTAAATTGACTGCGAGCCCGGAAGCTACCATTGATAATTTCAACATCAATTCCTTGCGAATAATCTTCCCAAAAATAGAGCGCTCCTAGCTTACGCCATTTTGCTATCCCCATGGAATTAATTGAGCTATCCAGCCTTGTAAAATCACCTAACACTAAAAGTTCAGAACCCAAAGAATGTAATTTAGTTATAGTTCCATTTACTCCTTTTCCACAATTTTTAAATGAAGTCATGGGCGAATAGCCAGGTTGAATCCAAGCGCACTCTTCCATTGTGAGTCCGGCCCAATTCATCCAATCAACCGCTTTGTTATTCGAAATGTTTCTTACAAAAACTAAATTATTCTCTCGACTGATTTCTCGAGCCACTTTCTCAAAACCGCTCTCTTTCATCAGGTGCCCAACTGCACAAAAGGTATTATACTTGTCTATAAAGATGGGTGTACGGTAGGAAAATTCTTCATTCTGAGGAAATACCTCAGTCTTCCAATATTTGTTTAAAATATTTAAGCAGTTTGTTCGATTCAACTTTTGTTGAGGTGAAAGATGCGATACATCTCTAACACGCAATGTTTGCTCGACGAGTTTTAGATGTAATTGAATGGCTTCTGTTTCAGAATGAGGGTTAAGATTAATGGCTCTTAGGTTGACATCTGATTGATGTAGCCATTCTTGATTGATTTCAATTAAGAGAGGATTCGCATTTGTTTTTAGCACAAAAAAAACGACTAGAAGGAGGATTAGTTTTTTCATAATCTCAAATTACAAAAAACAAAATCATAGTTTATCAAAAAATTGAAATAAAAATCTCCTTTCAATGTAAAAGTTGATTTAATGAAAAATAATTCTAGTGCATCTGATTCTCCTTCTTTACTAAACCAATTGCGAAACAATATCATCGGCTAAGCGACTGGCTCCAAATCTAAAATACTGACTCATCAGCCATTTTTCTCCTAGAACATCATTTACCATGGCTAAATATTGTAAGGCCACCTCAGCGGTAGCAATCCCACCGGCCGGCTTCATTCCAATCATTTTTCCTGTGCGTTTGTGATGGTCCGAAATAGCTTGCAGCATTACGTAAGTTGATTCTAAAGTAGCTGCCGGGCTTACTTTTCCTGTACTTGTTTTTATAAAATCAGCACCTGCCGCAATGGCTATTTCACTTGCTATCCGCACATTGTCTAATGTCTCTAGTTCACCCGTTTCAAGTATTACCTTTAAATGGAGTGAGCCACAGCTTTCTTTTAAACTTGCAATTTCATCGTGCACCCAGTTGTACTCGCCCTCTAAAAATTTTCCTCTACTGATAACCATATCTATTTCATCAGCTCCTTGATCTATTGCATATTTTGTTTCCGCTACTTTTATTTCTAAGCTAGTTTGGCCGCTTGGGAATCCGCCGGCAACTGAGGCAACTTTAATCTCTGAATTCTCTAGTGCCTTGACGGCGACTTCCACAAAATTTGGATATACACAAACCGCCGCCACTGAAGACACACCAGAAATATCATCCGCAATATGCAAGGCTTTATGACAGAGTTGTTTGACTTTATCCGCAGTATCTGTTCCAGATAGAGTGGTGAGATCAATCATACTTAGAGCCAATTTTAAGTTCCGATCTTTGTTTTCCGAATTGACTAATTGATTCTTAAACTGTGCGACGAACTCTGTCACATCGGCTTCGTCAAAAGTTGGAATTTGAGATAAATCTAGATTCATAGGGATTCAAATATAATACTCACGATGGCCATTGTTTCCCCTCGTTAATCCTTTCTTGTTTTACGCTTATTCTTTTGCTTGCTAAAGTGATTATACACCGTATTGACGAATGAAAGAATTATACCAATTCCAATAATAATATAAAGAATCGTAAATATTTTACCCGCATCAGTTTGTGGAGCAAAGTCTCCAAAACCTACCGTAGTTAGAGTGATAAAGGAAAAGTAAAAAGCATCAAGCCAAGACCAGCCTTCAAGAAAATGATAAATAGTTGTACCAATACAAAGGACAACCAAGGTGGTCAAGAGTAAATCTCGATACTCTTTATCCCGTAAAAATTCTAATAAAGTATGAAAGAAAATCATTACACTGCTAAGCTAATGCGCTGAGCCGATAGCACGAACAGAATGGCTCCAAATCTTTTAAGCAAGGTAAATAAAAAAATCGCAACCCTTTTGAAGTTGCGATTCTTGGAAAGTTTTTTGTAAGTGACTTATTGCTTCGTGATTAATTGCGAAACAGACTGATTGTCTATTTGCATCGTAAAAACGTAAGTCCCAGGTGCTAAACTTTGGGTAGTTTGACCCATTTGATTTTTGTAAGTTTTAGGGCTTAATACTCCCAAATCATCTTTAGAAATAATCTGTCCGTTCAATCCTGCAATTTGATAAGATACATTCGCCTTTTTATGTAGCTGATAGGTAAAGATACTTGAGCTAGTCACTGGATTCGGATAAACTGTTAAGTTCATTTGATTTTTAAATACATCGTCCGTACCTACAGAAGTGCCGTTATTTGCTGGAATACTAATACCTGTATGAATTGTTTTATTATCATTTTTGGTTACAAAAATAGTCACCTCTAAATCATCTGGCGTAGGAGGATACAATCCGTTGTAATCAGCCGGTAAGGGATAATTATACGTTTTAGTGATTAAAGAACCCTGAGAGGTTGTGGTAATGGCTTCACCCCACTGACCCGTGAGCATATCGCGTAAAATATGGTTATGCGTATAACTAGCTCCTCCGCCAGCTTGATACCCCACGACACCATTTTGCAAAATTGCTACGTTCAGCTTATTGTCTTCAGTTTCATCCGCTGTGTAATACAATTCTACGGTAATGTCCAAAGAGTTTGAAGATGAATTATAAGTAGAAGTAGCTCCAATATTCACTACTGAAGTTCCACCGTTTAAAATTACATCCTCACCAGCAGTTTGTCCAACGTAACTAGCATCGTACCAACCGGGTCGACGTATGGCTAAATTATTCGGTGGGTTCTGAGGGAAAAACGGAGGTTCATTATAAGCACCAGCCCAAACCATTCGATTCATAGAACCAGAGGGATAACCCGTAGGGGCAATCAAAGTGTTAATCGCAGCTCCAAACGCTGACTTCAAATCAGGATTACCATTCGCGAAACTACCCGCGTGGATATTAATAAGAGTTACTCGGTTTGGATAAGCATTTTTCAAGTTGTTCGCTCGAACGTGACCGTCAGGACAGTTACCACAGTTTACACCTGTAAGTTCTTCCAAAACGGCGTTCCGACCCGTAGGAGTTGTACTTACTATATTCTGCGCAGACACGAAAAGAGTAGCGCTAAGCAATAAAAGAGAGAAGTATATTTTTTTCATAAAATTAAATTTCCTACAAGATAGGAAAAAAATTGATTCTACGGGCTATTTGAGAGCGCTTAGTTGTTTGATAAATTCAGCTTGAATACTTACCGTTCGGTCCTTGGCATACAATTGTTGTATTTCCAGACCAAATTCCTCCTTGGCTTTTTTCATTTCCAAAGCGCGCTCCTGCATTTTTTCTGGACGAGGTCCCCAAGTAAATAAGACCTTATTATTGTCGTCAATAGAAATTAGCTTGGGAATCGATCGGGCTTTTTTAGTTAAAAAAGCGTCCATAATGTCAAGGTTTTCATCACGGAGCATAATGTGCATTTCTATGTTGAATGCAAAGTCAGCCATTTTACTAATCACAGGTAAATTTTGAGCAGAGTCGCTGCTCCAACCCTCAATCAATACAATCCAACGTTGTTTCGGTGCTTTTAAAATAGCACTTTTTAATCGATCATTTAGTTTAGTCAATTTATCCGAGCGGTTCATCTTAACAATGCTCGATTTTGTAGCATCAATCATCTCATCGGACTCATGATTACCAGTTGTTAGACCATCCGCCATTAATTTATCGAGCATTTCCCGATATTCTTTGTACGAATACTTATTTCGTCCTTCTAGATCAAATTTGAATTGCATACCTCTTTATACGTTCTTTTATAGTTCGTTTTACAGTTCCTTACTGTATTTACACCAATTTTGTAATAATACGCACGGATCGCTTTTTTTAGCAAAAAAACCTTAATTTGTTTTACTCGAATTTGAAGTCATTTTGTTGATTTTACTCATTTCGTCAGCTGTCAAATACCTCCATTCGCCGCTTTTGAGCTTACCTACTTTCACATTCATGATCCGTGTTCGGTTTAACTTACGAACCGTATAACCAAAATGCTCACACATCCTGCGAATTTGACGATTTAGTCCTTGCGTCAAAGTAATTTTAAACGCAAACTTATCAAGCTCTTCCACCTTACAAGGCAAAGTCATTTGACCCAGGATTCTTACGCCTCGCTGCATCCGATCTACAATGTCATCACGAAGGGGCCTGTCCACTACAACATGATATTCTTTTTCGTGTTGATTCCCCGCTCGAAGTATTTTATTGACAATGTCTCCATCATTAGTCAAAAAAATCAAGCCTTCACTCATTTTATCCAGGCGGCCAATAGGAAACAGCCTTTCCTTGTGACCAATAAAATTGACGATATTATTTTTCTCCTTACTATCTGTTGTACAAACTACTCCGCGGGGTTTATTGAGGACAATATAAATTGCTTGTCGTTTGGGTTTCGTTTTAATTCTTCTTCCATCCACGCGCACATCATCGCCGTCTATCACCCGACTACCTTTTTTAGCAAGCTTACCATTAATGGTTACTAAATCCCATTCAATATATTCGTCAGCTTCTCTGCGCGAGCAGAAGCCCGCGCTGCTAATAAATTTATTTAAACTTATGGAGTTTTCGTTTGACATCTAAAACTATTTCCTATTTCTTTCGCCCGTAAAATTTCCTCTTCTTGGCATTTGGTTTTTTACCACTACCGCCTTGCGGTCTTTTGTGTCGCTTTCCGCCACCGCCACCTTGTTTGGCCGGTTTCTCGGGCGGACTATCATCATGATAAGGCTGATCGGTAATTAAAGGCACTTCTTGCTTGATTAACTTGTGAATGTCTTTTAAATAAGATCTCTCATCCGCAGCACAAAAAGAAAAAGCTTGTCCGCTGGCCGACGCTCGACCCGTTCGTCCAATTCTGTGAACATAAGATTCGGCAATATTGGGTAAGTCATAATTTATAACGTGAGATAGCTCATCAATATCAATCCCGCGTGCTGCAATATCGGTGGCAACCAATACACTCAAGTCACCATCTTTAAAGGCATTCAACGCCCGCTGTCGCTGCGGCTGCGATTTATTTCCATGAATCGCCGCTGCATTTATTTCATTGCGCTTTAGCAGTTTTACAATTTTATCTGCACCATGTTTTGTTCTGGAAAACACCAAAGCAGACTCAATGTTTTCAGTTTTCATGAGGTGCAATAAAAGTTTAATTTTATCGGGCTTCTTGACGTAGTACATAGATTGCTCTACTTTTTCTGCAGTCGTTTTTTCTGGCGCTATGGTAACCTGTTCTGGATTTCCTAAAATTTGTTTTGATAAATCTACAATCCGTGGGGCCATAGTTGCACTAAAAAATAATGATTGTCTTTCGGTAGGAAGAAGTTTAATTATTTTTTTGATATCATGGATAAAACCCATGTCTAGCATCTGATCCGCTTCATCCAAAACGAAGTATTCTATGTCTCTTAAAGAAATATGTCCCTGCCCGATCAGGTCTAACAAACGACCCGGCGTGGAAATTAAAATATCAACCCCACGATTCAAAGCACCAACTTGTTTACCTTGTTTTACACCTCCAAAAATTACAGTATTGTAGAGATTAGTGTGCTTACCATACTCCGTAAAGCTTTCTTCAATTTGAATAGCAAGCTCACGCGTGGGTGTAACCACTAATGTTCGTATTTTTCGTTTTCCGCTACTCCGATGTCCTTTTTCAACCATTTGTTGAAGGATAGGTATGGCAAAAGCTGCTGTTTTTCCCGTTCCGGTTTGAGCGCAACCTAACAGGTCTTTTCCTTTTAAAAGAATCGGAATAGATTGAGCTTGAATGGGAGTTGGGGAAGTATATCCTAAAGCATCGAGTGCTTTGAGTATTGGCGGTATAAGGCCAATTTCTTTAAATGTCATAATGTATTATAAGCAGCAAAGGTAAGGTTATTAGTACTTAGTAGCCAGTATTTAGTCGTTAGTACTTGGTCTTTCCGAGCCTGCCATTTTCACATCAAAATTGTAGCAAAACCGAATAGAGTAATTAATTCTTTATCTTTGATATAACTAGATAAAGCAAGTATATGTCCGCAATAGAATTAAAATCCAATTTTCATAAACTAATAGATAGCATTAGCAACGAAACACTTCTGGCCAAATTCTTTGAAATCATGTCCAATGCCTCTACTTCTAAATCTCAGAGTTTGTGGGACAAGCTAAGTCTTGAAGAGCAACAAGAGCTCTTAGAAATAGAAAAAGAAAGCCGAAATGAAAGCAACTTAATAAGCAATGACGACATGAAATCTAAGCACAACAAATGGCTTTAGAAATTTATTGGTCCAAAAAAGCTTCATCCAAATTTGATAAAATTTTAGAATACCTAGAAAATAAGTTTGGTAATCAAACAACTGTAAAATTTGTAAAAAAGGTTTTTGAATTTTTAGACTTATTAGAGAATTTCCCAAATTTAGGCACTTTAGAAAATGAAGAACTCGGCTTCGTGCTTTTGTAATTGTAAAACAGATTACACTATTTTATCAAGTAAAGGAAGACAAAATCATTTTGCTCAATTTTTATGACAATCGACAAAACCCCAAGAATAAAAGGTTTTAGAAAATAAAAGAAATGATTAAAACAAATTCAATAACTTTTGCAATTCACGATGGAGAACAGCCACTATCTATTCATATAGAGCCTTGGGCTACTGAACTCACGGTACACCCTAAAGAAGAAAAAACTTTTCTTCCCATAAATCCAATTAAAGATTTTTCATGGACTGTCATCTAGCATAAAACAGGAATTCAGTTATTTCCCGAAACCATTGGTTCACATGAAAAAATAGCAGTTTATAGAAATGATAAACTATCTGATGAATTAGATTTTCTTTGGAATTGATGGTCCTATTAAAAACAACTAGACCGCCTCACATTCCTTCTTTAACGCTTCATTCATGGCGATAAAACCATCTTTTGTTTGGCCCAGTAATTTTTTCTTAAAAAGAGAAACCAAAAGCCCAGAAAACAATTCTCCATGGGTAAAAAGAGTTAATCCATTTTTTTCTTCGAGATTAAAATAATGCTCGCCATCAAAAATTCCTTTCATCATGAGTTTTCCCTTCCACCGAAATTCTTGATTTTCATTGAAGCTAAGGACTTCCGGTTTAAACCTCATTCCGCCTAGTTCAACATGAATTGTTTCTCCTTTACGAGCGTCACCATCTATTGATTTTATAAAAGGATTCCAGTCATAATTATTGAAATCAGTTAGCACAGTCCATACTTTTTCGGCTGTTGCGTTTATTGTAATTTTAGTTTGTATTTCCATTGTTTTTTAATTTAAAACAAAGGTCCAGCGAGAAAAATAGAAAAGTCTTGACCTATATCAAGAAATAGATTTCTTACGAATCCGGCTGAGTGTTTCGGGTGTCATGCCTAGCATAGAAGCTATATAATGCAAGGGCACTTGATTAAATAAATCACTCTTCATTTCAAAAAGCATATTATAGCGCTGCTCAGCCGTCATGGATAAGAATGAAAAAATACGGTCTTCCAAAGTCATAAAACATTTAGCAATAAACAGTTTTTCTAATTGATGCCACTCGGGAATGAGCGTAGCAATTTTATCATAATTCTCTTTAGATATTGTATACAGTTCACAATCTGTGAGGGATTCAATATCCCAGCGGGCCACATTCCCAAATATCATACTCGATAAATCTGTTATGAATTCCCCTTGGCTAGCAACCC
The DNA here is from genome assembly GCA_964612525.1 of uncultured Chitinophagaceae bacterium. Taxonomy (GTDB): domain Bacteria; phylum Bacteroidota; class Bacteroidia; order Chitinophagales; family Chitinophagaceae; genus JAGNRR01. Next base: position 19,101 of record CAZTCQ010000008.1, read on the forward strand.
ATTGCGTAACATCTTTTCCATCCTGATGATTGAAGACTCGTAAGTAACCCGTTTTTATAAAACTTAATTTGTTGCATCGCTTACCAACTATTGCAAATGAAGCTCCTTTTTCCATTTGCTCGGGCTCGAATAGCTCCTCTAGCAAAGCCAGCTTACTTTCCTCTATTCCAAAGTATGATTTTATGGATAGTTGCAGTTCTGTCATCCGCAATAAATATAAAGATAAGCCTCCTACAATGTTATCGCAAGAGGCTTCCTAACTTAAACTTTTCTTATTTTAAATCTTCGCCCCTTCCTTACCCAAAGCTTTCAATACTTTTTTCTTACGATTAAAAGCCATAAGTAAAAGCACAGGAACAATTATCAAAGTAATGATGGTAGCAAATGCCAATCCAAAAATCATAGTCCATGATAGTGGACCCCAGAAAGCAACGTTGTCACCACCGAAATAAATATGAGGATTCCCTGTTTCAAAAAGTAAGGCAAAATCAATATTGAGTCCAACCGCCAAAGGTATCAAACCAGAGATAGTAGAAATTGCTGTGAGTAATACCGGCGTCATACGAGTACGCCCTGCTTCGATAACGGCTTCTCTCGGAGACATGCCTTCTTCCAATTTCAAATCAGCAAACTCAACGAGTAGTATCCCATTCCGCACAACGATACCCGCTAAGGCTACAATGCCAATCCCTGTCATGATAATAACTAGATCCATCCCGAATATTTGAACGCCCAGTAGCACCCCAACAATGCTCAAAAGAATTTCACTCATGATAATTACAGAGCGGCTAAATGAATTAAATTGAAGCATCAATACAAGAAAAATAAGCGCCATTGAAATACCTAAGGCTCCTCCTAAAAAGGCACCCGTCTCTGCTTGTTCTTCTTGCTCGCCGCCCATTCTTATATTAACACCCGCAATGGCATTAAACGCATCAATCTCACTTTGAACCTCAGCCACTACTGCATTGGCGTTAAAGTCACTCAGTACATTTGAGCTCAGGCTAATGATTCGTTGCTCATCCTTTCGTTTTATGCCACCATAAGTATTCCCGTAATTTAATTCGGCAAAACTACCCAAGGGTACTTGACGAACGGCGCCGCCCATTCCCATATCACGATACGTTACTGGTAGGTTTTTTACAATGTCAATATTATTTCGTTGTTCTTTTTTCAGACGAACCATGATAGGATAATCATCATTGGCATCTTTAAATCTCGAGACTTCCATTCCAAACATAGCAGTCCGCAAATCGCCAGCAATTTGTCCAGTGCTAATTCCCTCCATGTTTAACCTGCCCCGTTGAATATCAAAAACAATCTCTGGCTTATCCGCTTGGAAATCACTTTTCAATTCCTCAACTCCTCCTATTTGCTTGTTATCTAAATAGCGTTTTAAATTTTTAGAAGTAGTAATTAAATCATCCAAGTTTTCGCCAGTTATTTCTATTAAGATGGGTTTCGCCGTTGGTGGACCACTACTCTCTTTTTCAACTACAATTTTAGCACCAGGAATTCCCTTTACCTCACTTCTAATTTTATCCAATACTGCTTGGGTTGACTTTCCATTCCGTTCAGCAAACTTCACAAAGGATACTGTGATTTTACCGCGATTAGGATACTCTCCAATTTCACCACCTTGTGTATTCGTAGCACCCACTTTGACGTTTGAAACAACTGAAGTTATCAAAGGATGTTTTTTCTTACCCGTTTTATCATAGCCCGTGGCTTGATAGACTTTCTCTTCCAACTGTTGTAGAACTTCATTCGTTTTGTTTTGATCTGTTCCTTCAGGCAGCGTTAGATAAACATAGGTAAAATTAGGCTCCGACTCTGGGAAGAAAAGTATATTGGGTGCAGAAGCACCTACCCAAGCAAAAGCGCCAAGGGTAATTAAAACAACACCCAATAAAACCCAACCTCTTACATTCAATATTCTCTCTAACCAACGGACATACCATGCCTGCACGGCCGGCCAAACTCTGGTTTGAAAACCATGTATCAACCGTACTAAGACGAACTTATTTAAAAGAAATAATAACAAGAAAAATATGGTCAAATTTCCTAATAAAATGCTCTTAGCAGCATAACAACTTCCTGCCACAATTAAAAAGCCAAGTACCGTAAATGAAGTTTTTTTCGTCCAATTTATTTTACTTACATCTTGGTCTTTCTTCATGAAAGAGACTGCAAAAACAGGATTGATAAAGTAAGCAACTACTAATGAGGCAATCAAGGTAATAATCAAGGTTATAGGCAAGAAGAACATAAACTCACCTATCACCCCACTCCAAAAGGCTAAGGGAATAAATGGTAACAAAGTAGTAATTGTTCCCGCTAAGACTGGCATAAATACTTCCTTGGTCGCTTTTTCTACCGCAGCTTTAATTGGCAGATTTTCTTCATGAAAAATCCTGTGGGCATTTTCAATCACTACAATAGCGTCATCTACCACAATCCCTAGAGCTAACAGGAACGAAAAGAGTACAATCATGTTTAAAGTAAAACCAATACTCGGCATAACTAAAAATGCAATTGCCATGGAAAGCGGAACCGACAAGGCAACAAAAATTGCATTGGTAGTTCCCATAAAGAACATCAAAATCAGCGTTACCAAACAGAACCCAATAATGATAGTATTGATTAGATCATGAAGGGTAACTCGGGTATTATCACTTTGGTCTGCTGTGAGTTTAATACTCAATTCTTTCGGCAATTCATTGGCCTGCATCTCTGCCACAATTTCGTTGATTTTATCACTCGCATTGATTAAATTTTTACCCGCACCTTTGATAATATTCAAAGTGATTACGTTTCTACCATCCAAACGAGCAAAACTTTCTGGGTCCTCGTAGGTATCTTTTACTTCCGCAATATCTCGCAAATAAATTGCCGCACCCATAGGATTTTTAACCGTTAAGTTGGCAATCTCCTCGGCATCTTGAAACACTTTTTTTATAGATAATAAGCGTTGCTCCCCTTCAACAGTAACCTGACCGGGTGTAGCCTCTACATTTTCAAACGCAATGGCATTTTGAATATCTCTAAAAGATAATTGCGCTGCACTCATTTTAAAAAGATCTACATTCACTTGAATCTCTCGCTCCAAACCACCGACTTTATCTACACGCTTAATCTCTTTTAAATCTTCGATGCGATCTTTAATACGATCAGCATATTTTTCTAAACGAGTGACATCAAAATCGCCATAAAGATTCACGAACATAATCGGAAACTCCGAGGCATCAATCTCATTAATCTCCGGCTCATTGGGCAAGTCATTGGGCAAATCAGGCTTGGCTTTATCTACCGCATCTTGCACATCAATTTTAGCTTCTGCTATATCCACATCCGTATTAAACTCCGCCGTGATAACTGAGAAATCCTGAAACGAATTACTGGTAACTTTTTTAATCCCTGTAATGTTGGTTAACTTCTTTTCTATTGGTTTAGAAACTAAGTTCTCCATATTTTCAGGAGAGGTACCCGGATAAATCGTTTGAACAATAATGGACGGAAACTTCACCTCAGGAAATTGCTCCTTGGGTAAGTCATTATAAGCCCTATAACCCATGAAAGCAATAATCAAGGTTATACAATAAATCGCGGTGCGATTATTTATTGGCCACTTGGATGGATTTAATTGCATGTTTCTAGTTTATAGTTTTAAAACTTAATTTGTCTCCTTCGTTTAACTCTTCGTATCCAGCCGTTACCACCAAATCATCGAGCAGTAAACCACTTTTAATTTCAACCTTACCTCGGTAATTCTTTCCTAGGATCACCCTTTTCAATTTGGCTTTATCCATGTTATCCTTTACATAAACATAATCGCCACCATTAATTTTTTGAATCACCTTAGCCGGCAACACAAAAGCACGTGGATTAGAGTATGTGGCAATCTTTACTTTGGTGACCATATTGGGTCGCAACTTACCACGCGATGGTGGGTTAATTTCAGCAGTAAAGGTTCTCTTCAACGGATCAATTGTTTTTTGAACATAACGAACTCTTGTCTCCATCGTATCTCCAAAATCTGGCAGAATAACCTCTGCCTTACTACCTGATGTAACACGACCGGCATAACTTTCTGGGATATCCACTTTTACTTTTACCGCTCCCGTATTCACAATTCTAATTTGATTGGGCATTCCTGGATTAGCCATATCACCTACATTAATATTGACATCGTCCACCACTCCACTGATGGGTGCTTTGATAACATACATACGACGCTGACTCAATGTGGTTTGTTTCTTTTTTAATAATGATTGATACTGATTCTTGGCAGTAAGTAGCTGAACTTCGGTACCTATGTCTTGTGCCCACAACTTCTTTTGTTTATCGTACATTGTTTTGGCAAAAGAAATTTGCTGATTCAATTCTGCAATACCATTATTTATAGTTTCTGCTTTTAGCGTGGCCAACGTTTGTCCTCTGCGCACGTATTGTCCGTTTCGCACATGAATCCGTTGCACCACACCGGGTGCCTCAGGTGTAGCATTCACTGATTTACCAGCATCTACTCGCCCCTGCAATTCTAAATATTGATAAAAAGGATCAGGAAACATACTCGTCAGCCGAACCGGAATTTTACGCACGCTATCCTTCAAACCTGATGAGGCTTCGAGTTCTGCAATTTTCGCAGCAATTTTCTTTTGCTCATTCTTTAGTTTCTCTAGTGCCTTTTTGGGATCTTTCTCTGCCGTATCCTTGCCTTTCTTATCGCCACCGCAACTAGCCAAAAAAAGTATTGCTGTCAGTAGTAAAATGATTGTCTTGTTCATAGCTGTTTTATTTATCAATGTTGTTATTTATAAATGCCTAGTGCTTTTCGTAAATCTATTTTTGCTATCATGGCATCGTATAATGAGTTGAAATAATTTGTTTGCGCTTCTTTCAAAGAAGTTTGCGCTTGAATAATTTCTATATTAGAGCCGAGCCCTTCTTTATATTTTGCCCGCGCTATGGTGTATACTTTCTCGGCTAAGGCAATATTTGCTTTTTGATTATCCAAAGAAAGTATGCTGTTTCGAAGAGCGGTGCGTGCATTACTTACTTCAAAATCCATAGCCTGTCTAAAGTTTTTTATATCAAATTCATTTTGCTTTATTTTTAATTCAGCTTGCTTCATTTTTGCCTTACGCTGACCACCACCATAGATCGGCATATTTACAGACAAACCAATCGCCCCCGTCGGGAAGTAAGGCAGCGTAAACAGCTCAGTAAATCGTTTGGTTTGAGTGGCATAGCCCAACTGTGCGACACCCGCTACCGTAGGCAACCATGATTTTTCGTATCGTTTATAATCTAGTTTATTTAATTCAACACCTAGGTTTAATAATTTCATTTCCGTGCGCTGCTCATAGTCAACCGCATTGGATAAAAACAAGTCCTCTTTTATGGCCTCATCCGTTAATTTATTTTTTAGACTAATGCCTTCCGTGAGCGGCATTCCCATTTGAAACTTTAATAAGTAATAGCTTACCTCAATTAAATTATTAATTTTCGTCTTCTCTGTGAGCAAATTATTTTTCTGTACGGTTAAGCGCAGGACATCAATTTTTTCAGCAAAACCTTCATTGTAAAGCTTCTGCGTCATATCCTCCATTTTGGTAATTAAAGAAATATTTTCATCCAATAAATCACTGCGTGTTTGAGCAATTACCGCATTATAATACGCCTTGCTAATATTAATTTTCAGCTCTTCCTCGCTTCGCTTCGTATTCAACTTTGCTAATTGATTTAGGCTTTCTCTTGCTTCCAATCCAATAATGACACTTGGATCAAAAAAGATTTGTTGGACCTGCACATTCAATGAGGCACTTAAAGGCAAGCCAAACTGAAATTCGCTATACTCCTGCTCATACTCCGTAAGTGGCTCAGGCGGATTAGCTGCTAACTTAGCAGAATCTATCACAAAAAGACCAAAGGCATCACCAAAATTAAAAGCATTGGCATCCCCTCGTTGCTTAGGCACAATAAATAAGTATTGAAAACTACCCGCGGCAGTAACCTGTGGTCTCGTCAGGGCTAGCACTTCTTTATTTACCTCTTTCTGAATATCCTCTTCTAGGCGCTGCTTCGCAATACTCCCTTGATTTTTTAGTGCATAATTAATACACTCCTCTACAGTATATGAGCTTTGAGCCTGAACAGACAAAGCAAAAAAGCAGAGTAATATTACTAATCTTATTTTCATCTTACTTTAAGTTTTCTAAGTATTTGGTTATGAGTTTGTGTCCTTTAAGTGTGGCAATTCCAAACATGTATAATTCAAATGTTTGTTTACTCACTTCTACTAAGTCAAATTCTTTTTTCGGAAAAATATCTAAATGCAAAATTATAAAAACAGATTCCATTCGGTAGCGAGCAACAATCTCAGTATCAATATCTTCCCTGAATAATCCTTCTTGAATTCCTCGATCCAAATTATCTTTTATACAATCATGTAACTTGGTTTTTTTAAATTCCTCCATGTATTTATAGGCCCTTGTATAATACCGTTGCAGATCAACAAAACACACCGGATTCATTCCCTTAAACATAATGGCCATGTGGCTAAAAATGCCAACCAACTCTTCAATTGCATTATTAGCGCGATCCATAATACCAATCATTTCATCCCAATGCTTTTCATTATAAAACTGCGCTGAGGCTAGGACCAAATCATCTTTCTTGCTAAATTCTTGATACAAAGTTTTTTTAGAAATTCCAGCACTCCGGGCAATCTCGTCCACGGTTACATTCTTAAAACCGTAATGCAGAAAGTCCTTGGTGGCTACTTCTATTATTTGTTGTCTTGTATCCAAAACTCACGCAAAACTATAAAAACTTTTGCAATTGCAAAAGTTTCCTAGGTTTATTTTACTTAAAAATAAAAAAAGGAGCCTCTCGGCTCCCTTTTAAAATTGAGATAAATACAATTAGCGAATCGTATATTTTTTACCACACATATTGCGCGGCTTAAACAAATAGGTCGCACCAGATTTGTCTCCGTTCGGACCTAACTCATAGACATCTGTAACATTACAAGTAAAAGTGGCTGTCTCTCCTGGTTTGATTTTTTGGGTTCCACCTCCTGTTTTATGACCTACCCATATTATACGCGAACCGCCGTTGTATACCCTCACTGCTTTCCCAACTCGTGCTTCCCATGCTATTCGTTGACTTTCCTTCATGTCCCAATCAGCTTTGCCACTTTCTTTCATAAGGGTCGTATAATATTCAGCATTATTTTCTTTGAAGGCTGGTGTTTTTGCCGCTAACTCTTTTTCTTCTTTGGCTAAATAGTCGGATACAATTTTATTGTGATCCAATTTGGCTAGCTTTAAAGTTAACCTCATAAACTTCACCATGCCTAACTTACCTTTCACATATAAATTCTCTAGCTTCCATTTATCGTTTAGATCATATTTCAATTCATACATATAATCACCTATGATAATCAACTTAGTACCGTCCGTACCTTTATTCCCGAACTTCATATAATACTTAAAGTTTTTATCAAACATGGCAGAACTCATTAAATAAGTAGGATGGGCTTGCTGCGTTGGATGAACTATAAAATCAGTTGTTTTAATTCCTGAGTTAAAATGCTGTTTGAATTTCACACCCCACATATATTTATTGTCTTGATTGAAAAGCTCTAAAGTATGCTTGACATTATTTTTTGCCGTAGTCAATTGTTCCGAACCTCTATCTCCGAAAAATTTAATAGGAGTTATTTCTCCACTACCCCATTCTTTAAAAAGAGCTTTTTGATCTTGTGCAATCGCTGAAATACTGGAAAGTAATAATGCGAATACGATCAAATGCTTGAAAATATTTCGTCTAATAATTAAATAATTTTTCATTTTACGTTTCATAATTGTTGTTTTTAATTGTTCGAGAACAAAAGTGCCCCGTGAGGTATGGTAGAGGAAATCCATTTAGTAAATGACCGTTTTAATTTAGTAAAAAAAACTCCTTGATTGCTCAAGGAGGGTTACACAGAATAAAGTTCCCGCAATTACACATTGGTAATACACGGGAACAATAAAACTATTGCTTTACAAACTTGCCGATATACTGCTGATCTTTATCTGTAGCGTAAATAATATAAATTCCATTAGCTAGATTAGCTACATCTATTGTTTTTGTATTTGTAACTTCTAGTAATAAAGCACCTTGCAAATTTCTAATTTGAATTTTTCCAGTTTCTATTCCTATCTCGATTGCGGTTTGCGCAGGATTAGGATATATCCTTAATGAACGTACTGTAAAATCTCCAACCAAATAAATACTCCCAAAATTATCAAATTCGATATTACGGCAATAGTCATTTCCTGTTCCACCAAACTGTTTCACAAAAACTACTGAGCCCGAGCTGTTTCTTTTTATCAAAAAAATATCGCGCGACCCGACTGACGTTAGTGTAGCTGTTCCTACTGTAAACGTGCCCTGAAAATGGCCTGCAGTATATGAATTACCCGCATTATCAGTCACTATTGCAGTAGATTCATCTGAATTTGTCCCTCCCATACGGTGAGACCAGTTGTGCGTGCTAAGCTGAGCAGAAGCTTGCACCGTTAAAAGGAGGGCAAGCATTGTAAATAATTTTTTCATAATTGTTGTTTTTTATTGTTCAAGAACAAATGTTGCACAACAATTCAATGTCTAAAAAACCATTTAGTAAACGCGGGATTTGACTTAGTGAGTTAAATTATTTTTTTTGATTTTACTTTTTCCAGAATAGATTTTTTACTGTTGCTCACTGCGAGGCTTACACCGTTTTCTAGAATTACTTCCGCCTTTCCTTTATTATAAGAACTCACAAAAGAAATATTAACAAGTGATGAGCGATGAATTCTAACAAAATCAGTTTCAGGCTCTAAGGTTTGTTCAAAAAAACGCAATACCTTACTGGTCAGTAATTTTGTTTGATCCTTAAAGTTTATTTCAGCATAAGCTCCTTTTGCTTGTATAAAAGCAATGTCAGGAATCTTAATGAACTTCAAGCCATCTGTCATAGGAATAACCATTTTCTTTATTCTATCCTCCTCTAAATTCGCTTTGAGCGCTTCGAGACGCTCTTGCATAGAGCTTGCCGTTAGTTTGTCTTTTAGCTTCGCAATCGCTTTTTCTAAATCCGAAATTTCTATCGGTTTAAGAATATAATCTACCGCAGAAACTTCAAAAGCTCTTATTGCATATTCACTATAAGCCGTCACAAAAATGATTTCAAAATTGGGTTCATTAAAAAAAGAGAGCAGTTCAAAACCAGAGTACTCTGGCATTTCAATATCCAAGAATACAACATCTGGTTTATGAGTATTTATGGCAATGACCGCCTCTGGCACATTGGGACACTCGCCAACAATTGCTACTTCAGTTGTAAATTCTTCAATCAAAGATCTCAAAACTAGGCGAGCTGGTTTTTCGTCATCTACTATTAGGGCACGTATCATAAGTGTAAGGTAGTTTGGTTTCTTTGGTTGTTCTTAATCATTTGGTGAACTGGCTAATTCAATTAGCGAATCAAAATCTAATAGCGGCAATCGAAGCAGAACAAGTGTGCCGCAATCTTCTTAATCCGGATACGCATCGGTAACCTCCAAACCTATTTCATTATTGAACATTTCATTCAAAATTTGAATTCGTTTTTCGTTTGCTCTTGTACTAAAACTAGTATGTCTTTTTTTCTTTTTATTAATTTCAGCCGAACGCTTTCTACCCACTCCGTTGTCTTTTATGGTACAAAGTAATTTCGAGTTTTCTTTCGCAAATACTATCTCCAAGTGCTTCGAACCCTTTTTATGCAACAAGCCATGCTTAAAAACATTCTCGATATAAGGCTGTATGAGCATGGCAGGCAAATAAATATCATCATGTTCTTCAGTAGGAATTTCCACTTTAAAATCTATTTGAATGGATTCACTAAAACGTAAATTTTCTAAATCTAAATAGAGTTGAATGATGTATAATTCTTCGCTTAACGGGATAGCATTTTTTTCTGAAACCTCAAGGGTCTTACGTACGAGCTTACTAAATTTTCCCAAATACAAATTAGAATTTTTCACATCTTTGGTCACTACCCAGCTTTGAATAGAATTAAGCGCATTAAAAACAAAATGGGGATTCATTTGCGCCTTAATTGCAGTAATCTCACTTTGTTTTACTTGTTTTTCAAACTCTGCTTTTCGACGAATAGCGCGCGTACGCAAGTAGAAAATTAGAATTGCGATTCCGAGAGCAAACAAAAAACAGAGGAGATAAAACAACCAGCTTCTTACAAAAGGAGGCTTAATTGTAAACGGATATTCAACTACCTCACTTTCCTGATCAAGATCTGAAACTACTTTTACTTGCAAGGTATAATCACCCTCGGATAAAGATGAAAATCGAATACGATTAAAGCTAGCATCTTGCTCCACCCACTTGGCATTATTACTCCCCGCCAGCTTGTATTCATAATGAAAAGCCCCTCGATTAAACAGATCTAAACAATTTACATAAAATACTATGTCATTCCTAGCAAAAGGAATTTTTTCTTCTTGAGGCCAACGTTTCTCTCCAGCTAAGACATAGCGGATGTAAGCTTTGGGTTTTGATTCTTTATCGGGTGTTACCGGTCCGGTAAAAAAACCTTCCTTCGTTCCTACATAAATTTGACCATTACGTAGTGTTGCATTTATGATCTCTCCATCAGGCAAATTTGTGTGCGATGAATAGGTTTTAAAAAATCCTGCTTGCTCATCAAATAATTTTATATCGTTGTTCCCAAAAATAAGCAAGGTGTCATTTATGATTTTCAAGCCATGTATTTCATCTAGCTTCAGACCATCAGCCTCTGTGAGCAAGGGCACAAAAGAACCCTTATTGATTTTATAAAAACCATAATTTGTATTGGCAATCATGGTGCCATCAGTTAATCGCAACAGTCCTCTAATTTCCATTCCACTGCTATCGCTTACAATCTTTTCCTTTGTCTTCCCAGGAAAATAATGAAACGGGCCGTCCGCTGTAACCAGATAAAAACTACTATCAGCGGGTTGAAAAATAGCCTGTGAATTACGTCCTTGATAAAGAATAAACATTTTACTCTTTGTTCTTCCTGGATCTCCATTAAAAAAAATATGTTCCTTGACATTCAAAACATCAAAATGCTCCTCAATCCAACGTTCTGTGCTTGGCTTATTGGTAGCCAGTGCAAAAAAACCAGAACCGCTTACAAGATACATGTCTAATTCTTTGACATAACTTACTCTTCGATAGGAAGCCATTAAACTAGACAGTCTTAATTCATTATTATCAAACTGAAGATGATGATTGAGCGTAGCACTAAAACTAAAATAGTTGCCAAAATAATCTGTCTGAACTCTTGCCTCTCTAGGTAACTTAATATTGGCGTAAGTCTTTTTGGGGAAAATGGAATAAAAACCACCTTCATACGTAGAATAATAAATAGTGTTTTTATAATTACGAAAAAAAGGAACCAACTTATGGGATATTAAATTTGCACCACTTTTGACATTAGTATCTGGTGTAATCCAAATACCATTGGTAGTTGTAGAAAGCAACTGTCGATTTCCTATTCTAATAAGCTCGGAAAGATATTTGTCAGTTTCATACTTTTTATCGTCTAATTCTAGTTTAGAATTCAGCACATGATAACCACTCTTAGTTAGTATAAATAGTTTGTCCTCCTTTAAATAAACATTCTGTACGATGCTCTGTTTAACCTCAGGAAAAGACGTAAGCTTACGTAATTTATCATTCTCAATGGTGTAAACTATCGCATCTGATTCCTTTTTAGCAAACCCAAAAAAAATAACTTTTCTTGCCAAAGAAAAAAGCACTCCGAAAGGTTCTAATCAATTTTCTTTGCTCTGCGGTACAATGTATTTTTTTTACATTAAGCAAAGTATCCACTGTAAACAACTCATTTTGACACCTTAAAACCACACCATTATAAATCCTTCCCAATAAAACCGACTTCTTTTCTTTCCCGGCTGTATCCATTACGGGCAAAGCTTTGAAAAGAGCTTTTTCTCCATTCGACGAATAGGTATAAAAACCATTTTGACCGGAAAAAATTATCTTTTCACTTGATAATTTATTCAAGGAAGGATATGGCTCCTCAAACTGATGAACTAATCTCACAGAATCATCTTGAAAACAAAACAGCCTACCATTAAAGGATATAAAATAAAGATCATTCTGATTTAGTTCTTGAAATTCTGTAATATTTGTCCGCCCTTCACCTGTAGCAATAGATTCAAATTTTTTGCCATCATATTTCACTAAAGCCATTGCGGTTCCCGCAAAAAGGAACCCCTCTTTGGAAACATGAATGTCAAATACTTTATTAATGGGTAATCCTTCTTTTTCTCCCAGTCTATAAGAAAATGGTTCTTGTGCCAACAAGAAATTGGAAAGAATTAAGAAAACAAGAAGGTGCGCGAGTTTTTTCAAGTTGATTGAGCACGAAAATAAGAGATTTTACCTTTATTTGAAAAAAGAGGAAGTGTACAACTATTTCTTCCTTGCGTAAATCCGAATTGGCACTCCTGTAAAATCAAAATGCTTGCGCATTTTATTTTCTATAAAATGTTTGTACGGACTTTTTATTTCATCGGGGTGATTGGCAAAATAAGTAAACGATGGAACGGTAGTAGGCAATTGAGTTACAAACTTGATACTCACCGGCAGGCCTCGATAATTAGGCGGCGGGTTACGCTTAATTTCATCAAGCATAATCTCGTTCAGCTGACTGGTAGGTATTTTTTGGGACCTTCTCTCATACACTTCTAGGGCTAATTCCAACGCCTTATGAATCCGCTGCTTTTCGATGGCTGAAATAAATAAAATAGGTACGTCTGTAAAGGGCGCAATTTTAGTATGAATAAACTCCGTCTGTTTTTTTACGGTGTGCGTATCCTTTTCAACCAAATCCCATTTATTCATCAGAATCACGATGCCCTTTCCCTTACGCTCGGCCAAACTAAAAATATTGATGTCCTGAGCGGTTAAACCCACTTCGGCGTCTATGACGAGCATAATGATATCGCAATCCTCAACCACCTTTACCGCTCGTATTTCAGAATAAAACTGAAGTTCCTCTTTGTCCTTTCGTTTCTTTTTAAGACCTGCGGTATCAATTAGAATAAATTCTTTATCAAATAAATTATAATGGGTATGAATACTATCCCGAGTTGTCCCTGCCACATCCGAAACGATGGTACGCTCCTCACCAATCAATGAATTTAGCAAAGAAGACTTACCCGCATTGGGCTGTCCAACAATTGCTAATTTTGGCAATGTAGAATTTATATCATGCTCTTTCTGCGGCAAAAGTTCAACGACACGATCTAACAAATCACCCGTACCATAACCTCCAATAGAAGATACCGGAAACATTTCTTCAAAACCGAGTGAGTAAAACTCATTCGCTTCTAGCATACGATCGGCATTATCACTTTTGTTCGCCACCACTATCATGGGTTTATCTGACTTCCTGAGGAGTGCCGCAAAAGCCTCATCCAAATCAGTAATTCCCGTAGATACATCGCAGATAAACAAAATAACATCTGCCTCAGCAAGGGCAATGTCGACTTGCTTGACAATTTCTTTTTCAAAAATATCAGCACTATTCGCCACGTAACCACCTGTATCCACTACACTGAAATAAGTACCGTTCCACACAGTCTCTTCATACTGTCGATCGCGGGTTACGCCGCTTACGTCGTCTACAATAGCCTTTCGTTCGCCTATCAGGCGATTAAAAAGTGTAGATTTTCCTACATTGGGTCTTCCGACAATGGCTACTGTTTTCATGAATTGAGGGCAAAGGTATTGCAATCAATTACGAATGACTAATTATTAAATTACGAATTAAGTAAAAGTCAATCCAGTACGGTAAGTGCCTTCCCATTTTAAATTCTAAAAAATGAATAAAAAAGTGAAAATAGTTCAACCAATATTTCATCAAGTCGAAAAAATGCTTTTCATTTGCCGTGCGAGGTAGAGCAGCGGTAGCTCGTTGGGCTCATAACCCAAAGGTCGTAGGTTCGATCCCTACCCTCGCAACTAAATAAAACCACTACATAAAGCGTAGTGGTTTTTCTTATTTTTACAATGTGAATAAAGAATTTAAAAGTGGCTTCGTAGCAATTATAGGCAAACCCAATGCGGGTAAATCTACTTTGCTCAATCGTTTTTTGGGTGAAAAGCTAGCCATCGTAACCCGCAAAGCTCAAACTACACGGCACCGTATCATGGGAATTCTGACGGAAGATCATTATCAAATTGTTTTTTCGGATACACCAGGCATTTTGGACGCTAAGTATAAAATGCACGAGCGTATGTTAGAAGAAATAAAAAACGTGCGAAAGGATACTGACGTATTGTTATTTGTAATGGACGTCAACGATGATTTAGATGAAAATCTTGCGCTTCTTCAAGAGTACAAAACGAACAAGCCGGTAATTTTTATTTTGAACAAAGTAGATACGGTTCATAAAAAAGATTTGGTAGAGCTTAGTAAACAAATTGAAGACTCGGTGTCTCCCAAAAGTATCGTTTCTATTTCTGCTCAAGAAGGAATTCGGACCAACCAACTGATTGACCAAATTGTAGAAGTCCTGCCCATTAACCCTCCTTACTATGACGAAGAAAATCTTAGTGATAGACCCGTACGGTTTTTTGTGGAAGAAATTATTAGAGAAAAGATTTTTAAACTGCTTAGCAAAGAAATTCCTTATCATACAGCCGTGCATATTCGATCCTATAAAGACAAAGAAACTCTGACTAAAATAGAGGCGGACATTATAGTGACTCGTGAGACTCAAAAAATAATCATGATTGGTAAGGCAGGAAGTATGATTCGAAAAATTAGTGAGCAATCCCGTGCAGACATTGAAGAGTTCATACAACGAAAAGTATTTATGGAGTTACGAGTCAAGGTCCGAAAAGACTGGAGAGATAGTGACATTTTCTTGAAAGAGTATGGATATTGATACTAGTTTTTTTGATAAAAAAATAGCAATTGACTCTATTGATTTTGGAATGGAAGGCGGCGACAAAATGGTAGTCGACATTTTGCGCTTAGATCAAATTCATCCTCATATTTCGGGCAATAAATGGTTCAAACTCAAGTATAATTTATTAAAAGCTAAAGAACAAGGTGCAAAAAAAATAATTAGTTTTGGAGGCGCTTACAGCAATCATTTGCATGCCTTGGCTTTTGCAGGAAAACAATTTGACGTCCCAACACTTGGCATAGTGCGTGGCGAAAAAGTAGACAACCCTACCCTTGATGATTGTAAAAATTGGGGAATGGGATTACAGTTTGTTTCCCGAGCCGACTATAAAAATAAAACGGACCCAACTTATCTTCAAACCTTAGCGGACCGCCACCCTGATTCTTACATTATTCCCGAAGGGGGAGACAATGAGCTAGGAAAAAAAGGGTGTACTGAAATCATTCAAGCTGAAATGACCAATCAATATGACATCTTATGCTGCGCAATTGGCACTGGCACAACCATAGCAGGAATGTGCGAAAATTTTAAAAAACCAATCTGGGGTTTTGCTCCTTTTAAAAATGCTCATTCGCTGCAAGAGAAAATTAGTAATACCTGCCAAAACCTAAAATATATGGACCAATATCACTTCGGTGGATTTGGAAAAGTAAAACCTGAGTTATTAGATTTTATGATTCGGTTTACATCCAAGTATGACATAGAGCTTGACCAAGTATACACCGCTAAGATGTTCTACGGATTACAAAGAGAACTCAAGGATGTAAAAAACATGGCTGATAAAAAAATACTGGTAGTTCACACAGGAGGCGTACAAGGAAACAGAAGCAAAAGTAAGCCTTAACACAATTTATGAATCTTTTTAATCATAATCTCCTAATTTCGCCTCGCTTCGTATGAAACACTTTTTAGTCTTTATTATATCAATTTTCGTTGTAGGATCCATCAGTGCACAAAATTTTGATACCCCAAGTTTGCCCAGCTTAAAAATTGAAACCACCAATGGCGAAAACCACATAAGCTGGGTGAGTGATTACAGCGGACTAAAATCAGTTCAAGTACTTCGAAGTAGCGATAGTGTTTTAAGTTTTGTATCGATAGGAAATATTTCAAAACCTCGCAAAGGTGTTCAGCAGTTTGTGGATCGTCAGCCTAAACTAGGTAAAAACTATTATAAAGTGCGAGTTCTATTTGCTTCAGAGCTTGAATGGTTTAGCAATACGTATAAGGTGGTTTTGGATTCTGCCACCATAGCTGCTTCACGAGGGCGGAGCTTGACTACGGGCAGTACAAAATCAAAAGCAGGAGGCGGCTCCGCTGACGATAGTTACACAGATTTTTATTACGAACCTTCTTCGCATATTTATTCCAACCCTTATACGGGGCATATCATGATTACATTGGACGATGTAAGGCAAAAACGATACTCCTTAAAGTTTTACGACCCGAATAAAGAAGAGGTGTTGTATATCTCCCGCATTAAGAAGACTAAAATAGTGGTAGACAAATATAACTTCAATGCGCGGGGCACTTATTCTTTCAAATTGTTTGAAAGCGATAAAATATTTGAAACGGGCTACATTACGATTTATTAAATCACGCTTGCCAATTTTACCATAAGTTCTGTACTCATTTTTTCAATGGCATCATGCGAATAGCCTGCGATATGAGGTGTAATTACAACGTTTTGCAAAAGCAACTTTTCAACAGTAGTCCATAATTCTGCATCCTTATTTTTCAACTCATTTTCACCTTCCAGCACATCGAGTGCCGCACCTTGGACGGTACCTTTTTGCAATCCGTCAAGTAAATCACTCGTATGAACGATTGGTCCGCGTGCCGTATTGATGAGAATATGTTTTTTACATTTTTTGATAAACGAGTTTGAATAATAATGACGAGTTTCCTCATTTAAGGGTACGTGAAAAGAAATGACATCCGCATTTTGTTGGAGGTCTAGCAGCTTAACTTCTTTAACCTGCTCAGTGGAAAAATTAGTTCGGTATTTATCGTAGGCAATTAGGTTGACGTTCCACGACTCCAGCTTGCCTGCAAAGGCCTGACCCGTATGTCCAAAACCAATTAGTCCTATTGTTTTACCCGCAAGTTCCCAACCTCTGTTAGGCTCTCGTATCCATTTTTTATCGTTAATCTGTAAAGCACTTTTACTTATCTTTTTTAGTAAAGAAACTAAAAGACCTACGCAATGCTCACCAACTGATTGGGCAATTCCGGCAGGCGAAGAAGCAAAAGCAATATTATTTTTTTTGCAAAAATCTGTATCTATAATCTCAATGCCAGAACCCAATCGACCAATCCATTTTAAACTTGTGAGCGGCGCTAATTTATCTTGGCTCAAAGGCAGCTTATTGGAAGTCACTAAACCGCATATATCGGTAGGGATTTCTTCCTCATCCCATTCTATAAATTCATAGCCCTGAGCAAGTAGTTGTTCTCGAAACGATTTCGAAATAGTCGCAGCAAGAAGTATCTTTTTTTTCACTTTGTAAATATATTACGAATACAATTGATGATAGAGTTCTGCAAATGCTTTGGGGGTGAGCTCTTCAGGACGCTTTTTTTTGATGTCCTCTGGCAGTTCTAAACTTAGTGATTTCAGCGAGTTACTCAAGGTTTTTCTTCTTTGATTAAAAGCTGTCTTTACTAAAATTTTATACTGATTAAAATCTTGAATATCGTATGGATTCTCATTTCGAATCATTTGCAACATAGAGGACATCACCTTGGGCGGCGGCTGAAAGGCTCCCGGCGGAATATCAAACAAGCGTTCACAATCATAAAAACTTTGACAAAGCACGCTTAAAATACCGTAGGCTTTTGTGCGAGGCTCTGCCACAATTCTTTGGGCCACCTCTTTTTGAAACATCCCAATCATTACAGGAATATGCTGCTTGTTCTCTAGCGTTTTAAAAAGAATGGGGCCCGAAATATTATAGGGATAATTACCACATAATAAAATTTCTTCTTCTATTGGGTATCGCAGAATATCGTGTTGAAGAAATTGACGATAGGGATAATTTTTTTTTAAAAAATCTACTTTTTCTTGATCAAACTCTATTCCGAGATAGTCACGCTCCTCGGGAAAGTACTTTGTAATGGCCCCAGCTCCCGGCCCAACTTCTACAATTTTTAATCCCTCAAAAGAAAGCATCGCATCGGAAATGCGCTTGCAATAATGCTCGTCGTGTAAATAGTGCTGACCGAGTGATTTTTTTAAAACTAGTTTTTTATGGGTTGCCACTCTCGCAAATGTAAAAAGGCGAGCTAACTCTAGCTCGCCTGTTTAAAGATATTATTGAGAAATAAATTACTTCTGCAAAACAATTTTTTCTCTGATACCTTCTCCGCCGATGTTAGCGGTCACGAAATACAAGCCTGTAGGATAGGAAGATAGGTCGATACTCATTTTTTGTTGACCTTGGCGTAAGCCTAAATCTTGATTTACCACCAACTGCCCGACACTATTATACACTTGGTAGGACGCCTTTTGTGATTTATCTAAATTAAGCGTAAACGTCAAATTGCCATTTGTAGGATTTGGGTAAAATTCATAATCGAAACTAGAAGGATTTACAGAATTGATGCTCAGCGGCGTTAGACCCGCTTTTTGATTTACAAAATCACGCAATAAATCTTCATCCCTAATATTTGTTGGAATCTTATACATTTTTTTATCGGCTGTCACTAAAAAAACGGATGGGAATCCCATACTCCCACCGTTTGAAAAAGAGGAGCGAACGGGCGTCACATTCGTCTCGTTGAAAATAGTGTAACTCGTACCCATGACCCAATCGCCTACGGTGTTTGTCCCGACTCCCGTCAAGTCGTTACTATTGGTGGAAGCGTCGGCTTCATAAAAAAGAACTTCCGCATCCTGCGCATCTGTACCATTGGGACCAAACTTTGCATAGTAACGCTCTAGTACTTTACTGTTATGGTAGGTCCAACAATGACCACACCAGGTTGCTGAAAAATCAATAATAATGTGTTTACCATTATTGGTAGCTATTGTAGAAGAGAATACATTATTATTTATGTCCGTGGCGGAAAAACTCTGAATAACGGTTCCGTCAGAATAAATTTGGGCGCTGGCGCTTACACTTACCAGCATAACTAAAGAGAATAAAATTTTTTTCATAAATAAAGAGACGAGGTTTAACATTCTTCTTTACGTTCAAGAATGTCATGCGCTTGTCATTTGTTATATTTGCGATTCAAATAATTTAAAACTAAAGAGATATGTCATTTACACTACCAGAATTACCATACGCGCACGACGCACTTGAACCACATATAGATGCTAAAACCATGGAAATACACCATGGAAAGCATCATAATGGATATACAACTAAACTAAACGCGGCTATTGAAGGAACAGATTTAGCAGGCAAAACAATTGAAGAATTACTAGCAGATTGTGAAAACAATGCGGCCGTAAGAAATAATGGAGGTGGATTTTACAATCACTCTTTATTTTGGAGCATCTTGAGTCCAAATGGCGGTGGAAACCCAGCAGGCAAATTGGCTGAAGCCATTGAAAGTGATTTGGGTGGAATGGATTCTTTTAAAGAGGCATTTGCGAAAGCTGCAGCTACTCAATTTGGTAGCGGTTGGGCTTGGCTTTGTGTAAAAGATGGCAAGCTCATGGTTTGTTCTACGGCTAACCAAGATAATCCAGTAATGGGTCATGGTTGTGGCG
>CAZTCQ010000009.1:0-11395 GCA_964612525.1 uncultured Chitinophagaceae bacterium
GTTTATTGTTCACCTTGCGCATCACATTATTCGTCGTACTCCGCGATTTATTATTTGCCTCGGCTCTACAATAATCGTTACAGTACTTTTTATCGGACCGTCCGTATAATTTTTTTCCGCACTGCTGACAAGTATGCTCTTCCATGGTAAATGATAATAAAACCCGTGTAGGTTTAATTTCCTATTAGGAAATTTTACAGCAACTAGTGCCGCCCGGTATTCCTAATTTTTTACTAAAGTACTAAACAGCGGTATAAATTTAATCCCTTTTCTTGAAAGCGTCCTACGGTTTTTGTAACTTGCTAGCTCTAAAAACAATAATTATTATGGGAAAATTTGAAGTAAGCACAAGAACGAATGGTGACTTTCAGTTTAATTTAAAAGCAGATAATGGTCAAGTGATTATGACTAGTCAGGGGTATAACTCTAAAGATGCTTGTATGAATGGAATAGAGTCGGTACGTAAAAACGGAGCGGACGAAAACAATTTTGAAAAGAAAGAAGCTGCTAACGGAAAACAGTTTTTTAATCTAAAGGCAGGTAATGGACAAATCATTGGCAGCAGCCAAATGTATGCTGATGCTTCGGGACGTGATAATGGAATTGCTTCCGTTGGTAAAAATGCACCCGATGCTGAAATTGTAGAGGCTTCTGAGTAAAAACACTACATGAATGTATTGAAAGGGGTTCTAACAAGGAGCCCCTTTTGCTATTTATGTGTTAATGATAATTTCGTCTTTTATATCCATAGCGCCTATTATTTCGAATATTGGCTAGACCAGAGGTTTGTAAACCAATATTTACTACATTCGTGGCTCATAACCCCGAAAATGCTTAGCCCTGTTCGCATTTTTATTTATGTTATTAAATTGTAAGTAATGAAAAATTTTATAGTCAAAGTATGTCTTCTGACAGCTTTTGTAGTTTGCTGTTTCTCTACTACTACTATTACAGCACAAACTTTTACAGGCTTTGCGGCCGATAGTCTTGAAAAAGGTGCTGACTTAGTCATCCTCAATGAGAAAAACGGCTCCGTCGAATTTATTCGATATAATGAGAACACTCAGCCTGAGGTAGCTCAGCTTGACGAATGGCTCAATGCGCTTTTGCAGCGCTTTACTGAAAATGTTACGGTTTTTTTAGAAAAAACAGAAACAGACAACCTAGGACATCTGCATCATATTTATGTTCAGAAACATAATGAAATTAACGTAGAATACGGTAAAATCAAAGTCCACCAAAAGGAGGGCAAAGTTTATGGAATCAGTGGAGAATACTATCCAATACCACAGGGTTTACAGAGTGAGCGAGCTTTTGGTAAAGAACAAGCTACAGAATACTGCAAAACCTATTTTTTAAATCAAGGCATTGACCCACAAGCTACAAATGTAGACTATCAGGGCGCTGTGTTCTTGCAACGAGATAATCAAGAAATGACGCTTTGTCATAAAATTGATATTCACGGTACGGCTCCCAAGCCAAAAAGATCTTATATGTACTTGTCCCAAAAAGATGGGTCGGTAGTTTTTGAAGAAAATAGAATTATTCATACTAATGTTGCAGGTACGGCTGCTACGAAATACAATGGAAATGCTGCAACAATTACTGTAGATAGTACTAGTCCAACTAATTTTAAATTGAGCACATTGGGTTCACGAGGAATCACCACAAAAAATTTGAATAATGGTTCTTCTTATTTTTCAGCTACTGATTTTGTTGACACAGACAATTTTTGGGACGCGGACAGTGTAGCCCATGATGCGCACTATGGTGCTGAAAAAACTTACGACTACTTCTTTAATACGTTTGGTCGTAATTCTTACGATAATTCCGGTGCGCGGATTAATAGCTATGTACACTATGGTACCAACTATGTCAATGCATTTTGGGATGGTACTCAAATGACCTATGGAGATGGTGACGGAGTGAATTACGGTCCGTTGACTGCTATTGATGTGGTCGCCCATGAAATTACGCATGCTCTTACGCAAAACACAGCAGGTTTAGTGTATGCCAACGAATCTGGGGCTTTGAACGAATCTTTCAGTGATATTTTTGCGGTAGTCATTGAACATTATGCAAACCCCTCAGCGGGAAATTGGTTTATGGGAGAGCAGTTTGTTTTGGGGAACAATCTACCGTTCAGAAATTTCAATAACCCAAATAGCTTGAATGATCCGGATACCTATCAAGGGACTCATTGGGATTTTATAAATCAAGAAGTTCATAATAACGGTACACCGCATACCTATTGGTTTTACTTATTGTGCAACGGGGGAACCGGCATAAATGATAATTCGCAGGCCTATAATATTTCAAGCATCGGAATGACCGATGCTTCTGCTATTGCCTATCGCGCCTTGACCACTTATTTATCCTCCAATTCAAATTATGCTGCCTCTCGTGTGGCGACAATCCAATCGGCAATTGATTTATTTGGAACTTGTAGTTCTCAGGAAATTGAGGTAACGAATGCTTGGCACGCGGTAGGTGTGGGAGGCGTATACACAAATTCTATAACCGCTTCTTTTACTTCGAACGGGAATTCATATTGCAGCGTTCCAGCTAGTGTGGCCTTTACCAATACGTCGAATAACGCAAGTTCATACGTATGGGATTTTGGCGATGGAACAACGGATACAACTACTTCTCCTACTCATGTCTACACGACAGCCGGTACTTATACCGTTCGATTGATTGCTAACGGAGCTTCTGCTTGTGGAGGAGCTGATACCATCACAATGCCTAATTTGATAACGGTTACCAATGGTGGTGGTCCTATTTCTGCCGCTTGCGCCCCGACAACGGTTTCATACTGTTGTGGAAATGGAATCATTAATTTTCAATTGAATACCATAAACGCAACATCAAATAATGCAAGCGAAGGTTATCAAGATTTTACTTGTGCTCAATCAACTTCAGTTACCTATGGAAGTAATTATCCTTATAGTATTAACCTAGGAGGGACTATTTCTCAGAGCTATAAAATTTATGTTGATTTAAATAATAATGGAAGTTTCAGCGCTACCGAACTTTTGTCAAGTGGAACGGGTTCTGGCGGAATACAAACTGGTTTTATAAGTTTGCCTTCTTCAGCTACTTTGAATACGCCTTTGAGAATGCGTGTGATTAGTCATAATACTGCTAGCCCATTAGCTTCCAGTTGTGCGAATCCTGTAAATGGACAAGTAGAAGATTATACAATAACGGTAACTGCCCCAACCAGTCCGCCCATGGCCGACTTCACCGCAGCAAATTTTACAGTGACCTCAGGAGTTGGAGTGCCGCTTCAGGATATTTCAACGAATGGTCCTACTACATGGACTTGGACCATAGCAGGAGGAACACCCACTACTTCCACTGTTCAAAACCCTACTATAACATTTGGTTCTTCAGGAAGTTTTCCTGCTAAGCTGGTCGCTTGTAATAGTTTTGGTTGTGATTCCATCACTAAAATATTTAACGTAGTGAGTACGTTTACCATGTGTACGAATGATTCTTCAACGAGCACAGCAGGAACTTTGTATGATTCGGGAGGGCCGACGGGCGTCTATTCTAATTATGAAAACTGCTCTTTTTTGATTTCTCCCGGAAGTTGCACCGATAGTATCAAACTACATTTTAATGCGTTTCAGTTAGAATCTTGTTGTGATTATTTCAGAGTATATAATGGTCCGACTACCTCAAGTCCTTTATTATTTACCGGAAATGGAACAACGATACCCGCTGATATAACAGGAACGGCGGAAAAAATGTTGATTACCTTTTCGTCTGATGGTTCGGTAACCTATGCTGGTTGGGATGTTGATTGGACCTCTTTTCAGCAAGTCGCCTCCGCACCTACTGCTGGATTTAGTTTTACACCTACCAATCCGGCAGTGTTGGATACCGTATTTTTTACGGATGCGAGTAGTGCGAATTCTTCAGCATGGAACTGGGATTTTGGAGATGGAGGTACTTCCTCTTTGCAAAACCCTTCGCATCAGTACAGCTTGCCCGGAACGTACACTGTGCAATTGATTGTAGAATCTTGCAATGCATTTGATACGCTCACACAAACGATTACCACGCAAGCTTCACCAACCGTTTCTTACAGTCCGAACTTTTTTAATGTGAGTATGGGTTGTAATGATACGCTCGATTTAAACCTGTTGATTTCCAATACAAATGGCGGAATGCTAAATTGGAACATTACAAACGCGCAAACAGGCAATAATGATTTGCTCGCTTGGACCTACGGTGTAGATTCCTTAGAGGAATATACCAATACCATAGCAGCCTTGAATCAACACTATACCAACTATAATTTATTCACTACCAACACAACTATCCCATCGGTGATGCAAACCCTGCTTGCGAATAAAAAAGTATTGCTTATGCCAGAGAATGAAGTTGGTCAACTAAGTGTGATAGCTTCTATGGCTTCGGTCATTCAAACCTTTGTTCAAAATGGAGGAACTTTAATTTTATGTGGAGATAACAGACCAACGGCTGTGAATCTAGGCTTGTTCTCGGGAACGTTGAGCACCGTAACGAGCAGTGCCAATCTATCTGTTGTGAATACAAATTCGCCTTTGACTGATTCGCTATCGGGAAATACAATAAGTGCTGCAAGTGCGACTTTCAGTTATAATATTACCAACCCAAACAAAGTAAATGTTGTCAGTCTAAATGGAAATGATGTGGTTAGTTACCTTCCTTATGGAAATGGAAATGCTATTCTATTGGGATTCGACTATTATGCTTATAATTCTGATATTTCTCAAATGCTAGGAAATGCAGTTCGTTGGGGAATGCAAGGATTTGGTAATAGTACGAATGTGCAGGCGACTCCTTCAAGCGGTTCACTGACAAGTGGAAATACGGATACGGTAACGATTCAAGTAAACTCAACGGGACTGAGTGGAGGTTTGGACACTGCCTATGTAATCGTTCATACAAACGATACGAGTAGTCTAGTTGATACCATACCCGTTTACATGACTATTAGTACTATGCCTTGTGTAAATTTTGGTTCAGTTGTAGCTAATGTTTGCTCGGGAACCACCTTTTTTACTGATAGCACATTAAATAATCCAACAACTTGGGCGTGGGATTTTGGTGATGGTACTACTTCAAGTCTTCAAAGTCCAACACACAACTATGCGGCTGCCGGAACCTATCAAGTAAAACTAATTGCCACGAACTTGACAGGGACGGATTCGATCACGAAAACGGTGGTGATTAATTCTATCCATGGACCGCTTAGTACAAACTGTGTGCCGATATCAAATAACCCGAATTTGAATTATGGAATACAATCTGTAATCTTAGGAAACATTAATAGTACAACGAGCAATGCAACGGAAGGTTATTTAGATTTGACTTGCACGGATACTACAACACTGAGTTTGGGAAGTCAGTATCAGTTAACGATTAATACGTTTAACAATTATGATCGAGTGTTTGTTTGGTTAGATTCAAATAATGATGGGCAGTTTTCCTCACTAGAACAAATAGCAAATTTGAATGCAATCAACACCACGGTAAAACAAACTTTATTAAATATCCCAGCTGCGGGAACTACATTGAATACACCATTGCGTATGAGAGTAATGGCTAGTTACTACGCACCCAATGGTGCTTGTTATAATCCGTATTTTGGTCAGGTTGAAGATTACACGGTACGAGTAGATTCTGCAATCGCTCCGCCCGTAGCGGACTTTACTACTTCGAGCTTTACCGTAGCAACAGGGGTTAGTGTAAACTTATTGGACCTCTCCAATAATGGACCTAGTTCTTGGACATGGGATTTTCCTGGAGCCACTCCTACAATGAGCACTGCTCAAAATCCGAGCACCACATTTAATGCAGTAGGTACTTACCCAGTGAAGTTAGTTGCCTGTAATGCGTTTGGTTGTGACTCCATCACAAAAACAATTACAGTTGTAGATCCGTTTATTATATGTACAGATGATTCTTCAACGAATAATGCAGGGATTATTTATGATTCGGGCGGTCCGACAGGAAATTATTCGGCAAATGAAAACTGTACTTTTTTAATTACGCCTGGTACTTGTACGGACAGTATTAAATTGGACTTCATTTCGTTTTTTACTAATTCTGTTGCCGATGTATTATATGTTTATGACGGACCAACGACTAGCAGTCCTTTGCTAAGCTCGGCAAGTGGCACAAATTTTCCCACCAGTGTTACCGGCACTTCAGACAAAATGTTACTCCGTTTTACTTCGAATAGTTTTTCTACGTCCGCTGGTTATGAATTGCTTTGGACTGCCTATCAGCAACCGACTCCTGCTCCTACGGCAGGCTTTACGTTTGCACCTACAACCCCTGCGGTTTTGGATACGGTTTCTTTTACAGATGCTAGTAGTTCCTCAGCATCAGCTTGGAACTGGAATTTTGGAGATGGAACTTTTTCCTCTCTTCAAAACCCAAGCCATCAATATGCCTTGCCGGGTACGTATACCGTGACTTTAATTGCTGAGTCTTGCAACGCATTTGATACGATTACGCAAACGATCACGACACAAGCATCGCCTACCGTTTCTTTCAATCCAACTTTTTTTAACGTAAGTCTTGGCTGTAATGATACGGTTGATGTGGACCTAATGATTTCCAATACGAATGGTGGAACGCTAAATTGGAATATCGGAGCAGCAGCAAATAATAATGTGACCGGCAATAATTTATTGGTTTGGAATATTAATAATTCAGCCTATTCTAGTACGTATCCGAATACAATTGCTGCTTTGAACCAACATTTTACGAATTACACAATGACCACCTCAACCACAATTACTCCTTCGGTTTTGCAAAACGATTTAATCGGTAAAAAAGTAATGTTGATTCCTACTTGTAGTTATAATAATCCAACGGTAATAAGTTCATGTAGTACGGTAGTTCAAAATTTTGTTCAAAATGGAGGTACTGTTATTACAACGGGCGACTACTATAATTTACAAAATAGCTTAGGCTTATTGACGGGAACCTATCTAGGATTTAATACTGCAGTTAATACGGTGGTAAACTCGTCAACACCTATAACGGATTCTTTACCCACTACTTTTAATGCAGTCGCAAATACATACTACTTCAATTATTCGAATACTGATAAGTTGCGCTTGATAGAATTTGCTTCCTATGATGTAGTAGCCTATCGCCCGATAGGACAAGGTAGAACGATTAGTATAGGATATAATTTTGTAAATTTCAACAACCAAATTAGTCAGGTGCTTGGAAACTCTGTGCGTTGGGGAATGATCGGATCGGGACTAAGTCCAAACGTTCAGGCCAGTCCTTTGAGCGGATCACTCACTAGCGGAAATACAGATACGGCTTCTATTCAAGTAAACTCAAGTGGTTTAGTAGGAGGATTGGATACCGCTTATGTAATTGTAAATACAAATGATACAAGCAGCCTAACGGATACGGTTTTTATTTACATGAATATTAGCACCCTGCCTTGTGTGAACTTTGGTTCAGTAGTAGCCAGCTCTTGTTCGGGCTCTGTACAATTTACTGATAGCACGTTAAATAGTCCAACGACCTGGTCGTGGAATTTTGGAGATGGCAATAGTTCTTCCTTGCAAAATCCTATGCACACTTACACAACTGCCGGGACGTACCAAGTTACCTTAGTGGCCACGAATGCAACCGGTACAGATTCAATAACAAAATCGGTAATTGTGAATTCTATCCATGGACCCGTGAGCACAGCTTGTGCACCAGTGGCTACTAATCCTAGTTCTGCCTACGGGATTCAATCTGTGATCTTGGGAAATATAAATAGTACAACCAGCAATGCAACGGAAGGGTATATGGATTTAACTTGTACTGATACTACAACTTTAAGTGCGGGTAGTCAATATCAATTAACGGTGAATACGTTTAATAACTTAGACAGAGTATATGTATGGTTAGATTCAAACAACGATGGTCAGTTTACAGCTAATGAATTATTAGCCAACTTCACGACTAACACAACTACAAACCATCAATTGGTTTTCTCTCTTCCTGCTATTGGCACCACCCTAAATACGCCACTCCGTATGAGAGTCATGACGAGTTACTATTCCTTAGCTAATGCTTGTGCCATACCTTTTTATGGTCAAACGGAAGATTATACTGTAAAGGTTGTCAACGCATTAGCTCCTCCTGTTGCTGATTTTACTACGGCTAATTTTACAGTATTGTCTGGTTCATCAGTACAACTACAAGATATATCTAGTAATGCACCAACTTCATGGACTTGGACGATTCCAGGAGCAGTTCCTCTTGCTTCAACGGCTCAAAACCCCTTGGTGTCCTTTGCGACGAATGGGTCCTACCCTATAAAACTGGTAGCTTGTAATAGTTTTGGTTGTGATTCGGTTACCAAAATAATTGATGTGATCACAGCCACAACAATGTGTGTTGATGATTCTTCCAATAGTGCATCGGGTATTTTTTATGATTCAGGTGGTCCTACAGGGACCTATCAAAATAATCAAAACTGTACGTTCTTGATTTCACCCGGTAGTTGCACGGATAGTATCAAACTACATTTTAATGCTTTCCAATTAGAAGGATGCTGTGACTATTTTAGTGTCTATGATGGTCCAACGACCTCAAGTCCATTGTTATTTTCAGGGAACGGCTCTGCTATTCCGGCAGATATTACCGGAACGGCTAATAAAATGTTGATACGATTTACTTCTGATGGTTCAGTTGTTTATGCTGGTTGGGATGTTGATTGGACATCGTATCAGCAAGTTGGATCTGCTCCTACTGCTGGCTTTACATCTACTCCTACAACTCCTGCTGTATTAGATTCGGTGTTCTTCACGGATGCAAGTAGTGCAAATGCAGCAGCATGGGATTGGGATTTTGGTGACGGAACGACTTCTAATTTACAAAATCCTTTTCATGTATATTCATTACCAGGAACCTACACGGTTCGGTTAATTGTAGAATCTTGCAATGCATTTGATACGCTTACGCAAACAATTACAACGCAAGCCTCGCCAACGGTTTCTTATAATCCTACTTCATTTAGTGTGAACTTAGATTGTAACGATACGGTTGATGTAAATCTTTTAATTGCAAACACTGCGGGAGGAACCTTGAATTGGAATATTGGTGGAACGAGTGCGACGAATACGGCTCCAAATAATTTGTTGGTTTGGAACCTGACGAATGCAACGATACTAGGCAATACTTTCACTGCCATCAACCAGCATTTCCCGAATTACACATCTACCACTACCACTACACTCGCGCCTAGCGTGATGCAATCTTTATTAGTAAATAAAAAAGTATTACTCATTCCAGCTTTTGTAACGAACTACAGCATTGGGACAATGTCAACCGTTATCCAAAACTTTACTCAGAACGGAGGAACTGTTATTTTCTGTGGAAATCAATATGCTGCGTTTAATACACTTGGGCTGATGAGCGGTAGTTATTCTAGCTTTAATACTCAGCCGAATACGGTAGTGAATACAAGCACGCCACTTACGGATTCTTTACCAACTACATTTAATACGGTAACGAATACTCTCTACTATAATATTACGGATCCTAATAAGTTGAAGGTAATTGACTACAGCGGATTTGATGTTGTGACTTACAAACCCTACGGTCAAGGTAAGGTGATTAATATAGGGTACAATTATTTGAGTTTGAACAATCAGGTAAGCCAGGTATTGGGCAATGCGGTTAGATGGGGCATGAATGGTTCCGGATTAAGCCAGAATGTTCAGGTGTCGCCAACATCAGGATCGCTCACAAGCGGTAATACTGATACCGTCAGCATTCAAGTTTCGTCTACTGGTTTGAGCGGTGGCTTAGATACGGCTTATGTAATTGTAAATACCAACGACGTAAATAGTCTTAGCGATACAATTCCTATTTACATGAATATTAGCACAATGCCTTGTGTAAACTTCGGATTCGATTTACAGAATTTGTGTTCTGGCACGGTTGATTTTACAGATAGTACCACTAATAATCCTACTAGTTGGTCTTGGGATTTTGGAGACGGAAACAACTCAACGGCTCAGAATCCTACCCATACCTATGCGGCAGCAGGTACCTATCAGGTAACACTGATTGCTACGAATTCAACCGGTACAGATTCAACTACGCGAACGATCACTATAAATTCTATTACGAGCCCGGTGGCTTCTGTTTGTAATATGCCAACGACATCATCATGTTGTGGCTACGGTCTGACTGAATTTGAATTAGGTAATATTCATTCTTATACCGGTACGGATGTAGAAGGGTATCAAGACTTGACTTGTCAGTTTGTAGATTATGTCACCAAAGGTGCTTCTTATAATTATACAATAACCACTCAGAGCACCGGTTCACAGTATTTTAGTATGTATCTAGATTTGAATAATGATGGAAACTTTACTTCAAATGAGTTCTTGTTTTCTAATACTTCCAACTTTGGAACACTTTCGGGAACTATTACGATTCCTACCAATAGTACTACCGGAACAGGATTGCGACTCCGTGTGATTGCTTCGGATTATACCCACACAGCTTGCAGTCCAATTTCTTATGGACAAGCTGAAGACTATACCTTGATAGTTTTGGATAGCATTCCCTCTGCGGATTTTGTAGCGGCACCGACTACAGTCTATGTAAACCAAAACGTTCAGTATACGGATCAAACCACTTCTAACCCTACGGCTTGGAATTGGAATTTGCCGGGAGCTTCTTTAAGTAATCCGGTAGTACAGAATCCGTTGGTTACTTATAATACTGCAGGTAACTATGATGCAACCCTAATAGCGAGCAGTAGTGTTGGGTCGGATACCATGCTGAAGGTAAATTATATAACCGTTATTAATCTTCCAACTATTTCCTTCACATACAATAATACTGACTGTGAAGGCGAGGTTGATTTCTTGGCTAACTTACCTGTTCCTTATACAAACGTTCGTTGGTATTTCGGAGACGGAGATTCTCTATCTTCTAATGGAAATGCTGCAACGCATAACTACGCTTCGGGTGGAACTTATAATGTAATGCTGGTTGCCTACAGCCCTTACGGAAATGATACGATTACGATTCCAGCGGGAGTCTCTAATTGGTTCCCAACGGTGAGTCATAGCGGTTCGATTGGTGTAGGAACTACGATTAGCTTCTCTGTAAATTCTACCACACCAGTGTCCTCATACCTTTGGGACTTTGACAACGGTAGTACGAGTAGTTTAGGAAGCCCTTCCACTACCTATAGTTCACCAGGTATTTATTACATATCGGTTGTTGTAACGGATGCGAATCAATGTAGTAAAACAATTTTTGATACCATTCGAATTATTGCTGATGGCGTTGTTGATGTTTCGGCTAATGATCAAATCAGAGTCTATCCGAATCCGTTTACTGATGAAATTAGTTT
>CAZTCQ010000009.1:11495-18282 GCA_964612525.1 uncultured Chitinophagaceae bacterium
CGGCTAATGATCAAATCAGAGTCTATCCGAATCCGTTTACTGATGAAATTAGTTTAGAGTTTAGTGATTTTGGCACGAGAGAAGATGTCAAGATTCAGCTTTTGAATGTAACCAATCAGGTGGTGTATGCAGTAGAAAAAGAAAATATCGATTTGACAAAATCAACGATGCAAATTCCTAGTTCGGCGTTTAGCCCCGGTACGTATATCATTAAAATAAAAATCAATGATGAGTTGTATACAACCAAGCTAATCAAACGGCAATAAGGAAACCAATAAAGATGTAATATTCAATGAGGCTGTCATTTTTGGCAGCCTTTTTTTATCATTGATAAACTTATAGCATTATCCAGTTCGATTTATTCTCTGTGGGTTTGAACTGGTTTTGGGTACTGATTTAGTTAGATTGCTTCTAGCTGAAAAGGTCTACTAGTTACTTTTTATACTGATATGTATCCTTTAGTAAATGAGCATGAATAATTCAAAGGCAATTATTGAAAAGTAAAAGAAACGTTTAAACAAAAAACCCATCACAGTGTGCAATGGGTTTCAATATTATTTTTTGAACGAACTTAAGCGTCTGTAGACTGACCCGTAGAAAAAGTGGGTACATAAATGTTCTTCAAGAACTGATCTTTAATGTCTCTTAAATCACGCGCGATACTTCCGTCAAACAAATTGTTGTTGCTTTCGAGTATGAACCCTCCGATTAGCTTTTCATCTACCTTGATAGTCAAATCAACTTCTTGACCATTGAGTTGTGACTTTATACTTTCTACGATTTTTCCTTTCATTTCTTCCGAGAGTTCATCAGCTACTGTAAGCTCAACGGAGCCAATATTTTTGTGTGCTTTATACTGCTGGTCAAAGGCAGTAAAAATTTCTGGTAAGTATACGTCACGACGTTTTGTAATAATCAAGTTGATAAAACCTTTGGTCATTTCGTCCGTGCCCATTTTTTCAACAAGGGCATTAACGATGTTTACCTTTTTGTCAGCTTTGATGATTGGGCTACGAAACAAATTAGCCAACTCTTTATTCTCTTGGGTCAAAGAAGAAAAATGAGACATGCTGGTATTCACCTCTTCCAATTTATTCTGCTCAAGGGCAAGACCTAACAAGGCTTTGGCGTATCGTGTGGCTAATAAAGGATTTTTCATTGCTATAAATTTAGTTCAACTGAATTTCAGAAGCTAATTTGTTGATATAACTTTCAGATGCAGATTTGTCTTTCAATTCACTACGCAATACTTTTTCACTCACTTCAATTACCAAGTTACCAACTTGATTTTTTACGTCAGTCAAAGCGGCCATTTTTTCGTTTTGAATTTGTTGGCGTGCGTCACTAATAATTTTATTAGCTTCTGTTTTAGCTTGATCTTTAGCGTCGTTTACAATTTTGTCTTTTGCTTCCTTTGCTTCACGCATGATTTGAGAGCGTTCTGCCCGAGCTTCGTTCAATACTTTCTCGTTTTCAGCAGTCATTTCCGCCATTTCTTTTTTTACTCGTTCTGCGCTAGCTATGCTTTCAGCAATATTGCTTTCTCTTTCATTCAATGCTCCAAGGATAGGCTTCCAAGCAAATTTTTTCAAAAGGAAAAAGAAGATTAGGAACGCTACGAGCGTCCAAAAAAACAATCCAAATTCTGGTAATAAAATTTCCATAGTTTACTGTTTATACGTTTTTTGTTTATGCGTTTAGTTATTTTTTCCGCAATGTCTCCTATTGCTAAGGGTTCGGGACGTTGTGGTTTGTTTTTAAATTTTGTCTCCGCAGTGTCTCTCTCAGAGGACTCTGCGCGGTTTTACTCCGCTTTTCTTTTTTTTAAAAATTACTGCGCTCGTCGGCCCTTTGCGTAGAGCGCAGTAAGTAGTTTCCCACGCCAGAGGCGTGGTTGGTTCATTTAAAGAACGATCGCTAGGATACCAGCAATTACACCGAAAAGGGCAACACCCTCAACCAATGCAGCTGCAAGAATCATGTTAGAACGCAAATCTCCTGATACTTCGGGTTGGCGAGCCATAGCTTCCAACGCACCTTTACCAATCTGACCTACACCAACACCAGCGCCCAAAGCTGCAATTCCTGCACCTACGGCACCACCTGCTGAAGCGATTCCTTCTAATAAAACTGTTAGTACTGACATATATATTTGAATTTAAAAAAGTGACAAATTAATGATGCGGCTCTTCAATAGCTTGACCTATAAACACGGCCGCAAGGTTAGTGAATATAAATGCTTGTATAGCGGCTACCAATAACTCTAGGAAGAACATAAACACTGTAAATCCTATAGAAACAGGTAAGAAAGCAATACCAGCTACTTTGCTCAACGAGCCAAAGATAAATATGAGCAAGATTACACTTAATATAATGGTGTGGCCTGCAAAAATATTAGCAAACAAACGTATCGCCAATGCGGCTGGCTTGATGACTAAGTTAGAAATAATTTCGATCGGTACTAAAATAAATTTAATAGCCAATGGCACTCCCGGAGGGTTAAACATGTGACCCCAAAAGTGTTTGTTAGAATTCGCCAACATAATAACGAAGAATATTAAAGCTAAAACCAAAGTAACCGCAATATTACCTGTCAAATTCACCGCTCCCGGAGGGAAAGGAATCATGCCAAACATATTATTAATCCAGATAAAGAAGAACAGCGTTAATAAGAAAGGCATATACTTCATGTATTTGTCTTTACCCATATTAGGAACCGCCACTGAATCTTTGATAAAGCCAATCACTGCTTCTACGCCGTTTTGAAGTCCCTTAGGCGCTGAGGTGCGACCAATTCCGCTTTTGTATTTTTTTGCGATTCGAGTAAACAAGAAAAGCATAAGTATGATAGAAAGTAGCATAGACACTACGTTTTTCGTAATAGAAATATCGTATAGTTTGCTACCGTCAGTAGCTTCGATTTTACCATTTTCATGATTCAAGGTATAACCATTGTACTCGGCATGTCCATGCTCAAACCTGGAGGAACTAAACAAGCTAAAACCCTTGCTAGGGCTGTAAACCATTACCGGTAAGGGAATCGTAATGTGCTTACCGTTGAAAGAGGTAATGTGCCAATCATGTGCATCACGAATGTGCCCAAAAATTTCTCCTTTGATATCGAGTTTGCCTTCTTCTTTCTTATGTCCGTGCTCCTCATGTTCGGCCATAGTTAGCATTGGCAAGCTCAGAAGAGCAAAAAGACTGAATACAGTTATTAATAGTTGTTTTCTCACTTTAGGTGCTTGAATTCGGGCGCAAAGGTAATGCCCCTTTGGTGAAAAGTGCAAAAATCAAACATTAAAATAGAAAGTATTTTGCTGTTTTACCATAGGACGAGGATTAGGCTGTTTTAGGCTTGATTTACTTTTATGAAGGCCGTAAAAAATTCATATATATTCCTATTTCTCAATGGATTGCTTGACATTTGTGAACCATGTGCGGAATCGCTGGAATCATATCGAATAAGCCCTTGGATAATATGGTGCCATTGCTCAAAAAAATGAGTGATGCACTAGTTCATCGAGGTCCCGACGGTGAGGGGCAATGGTCGAGTGATTCGAAAACAGCAGGTTTGGCTCACAGAAGATTGTCCATTATTGATGTCAGTGAAAAAGGGGCTCAACCGATGCACTATCAAAATCGGTATTCCATAACTTATAACGGAGAAATCTATAATTATAAGGAATTGCGCAGTGCGCTAGAAAAAAAGGGACATCAGTTTCTAAGCACTTCTGATACCGAAGTGCTGTTGGGATTATATGCTCAGCACGGAAGCGACTGTTTATCTATGCTGGACGGTATGTTTGCTTTTGCTATTTATGACAAAAAGGAACAAACGCTTTTTTGCGCGCGAGACAGATTTGGCGAAAAGCCTTTTTATTATAAGCATGACGAGCAATCTTTTTATTTTGGTAGTGAAATGAAGGCCCTATGGGCGGCGGGTGTTCAAAAAGAAGAAAACCCAACCATGCAGTATAATTATCTGGCTTATGGTTTTTTAAAAAACCCTAAAAATTTAGGTGAGACCTTCTATAGTCAAATTTATGAACTACCACCTGCTCATTACCTGACGTATGATATTCGCAGTGATAAATTGGAGCTCAAGGAGTATTACCAAATCCAAACTGAAGAAAGAACCCTTTCTAATGCTCATGAGGAATTGAAGGCTCTATTAAAAGAGTCGATCGCTCACAGTCTGCGCAGCGATGTGGCAGTAGGTTGTAGTTTGAGTGGTGGGTTGGATAGCTCGCTGATAGCCGCACTTATCAAAGAAAATATCGGCGAAGCGGAGCTAAAAACGTTTAGCGCTGTTTTTCCTGGCTACGAAAAGGATGAGTCAGCTTTTATAAAAGCTACTGCAAAAAAAATCAAAAGCCATTCTTTTACTGTGACGCCAAGTTTGGAAGAATATGAGTCAGAAAAGGAGCACTTCCTGTGGCATCAGGAAGAACCTGTGGTGGATGAAAGTCCATTTATATTATATAAAGTGTATGAATTAGCTAGCAAAAACAATATCAAGGTACTCTTAGACGGCCAAGGCGCCGATGAGGTTTTTGCCGGTTATCACGCTTATTATTTTACCTACTTGCGCGAGCTTCGCAAACGAGATCGTATTCTTTACAATCATGAGAATAAGCTATTTAAAAAACTAGCTAGAAGCGGGGTGGTAAACGACTATCGTTTTTTTAGACGGCAAAATAATTTGAGCAAGCTTTTTGGAAATAAACTGAGTGACATTCGAACCTGGAAACAAAAAATAGATCAGTTACGAAGTGAAAAGGTGGATGCTTCTTTGTTTAAAACGGAGCATAAAAACAGTTTTAAGAGACCCTATCATTTTAATAATTTAAATGAGCATTTACTTCATGATGCTACCAAGGGCAAATTACAAACCTTGCTGCGCTATGCGGATAGAAGCGCGATGGCACACGGAGTTGAGATTCGGTTGCCCTTTCTAAGTCATAAGTTGGTAGATTTTATTTTTTCCTTACCGGCAGAATATAAAATAAAAGAAGGTTGGACGAAGTGGATTTTGCGGGATACGTTTCAAAATGAATTAGCGGAAGAAATAGTTTGGAGACGAGATAAGGTTGGAGCTGAGGGAGAACTAAAGTAGAGGCTTTTGGGTTGGAGGAAGTCAAGAACAGCATGTTATTTTGAATCGGTAAGTTTGCAGTTTACAAATATGAATATTTTAATTACAGGCGGAGCGGGTTTTATTGGTTCTCACGTGGTGCGTCGTATGGTGACAAATTATCCTGAGGCTAGCATCTTTAATTTAGATGCACTTACCTATGCAGGTAACTTAGAAAATATCAAGGATATTGAAAAGGCAACTAATTACGAATTTATAAAAGGAAATATTGTAGATAGTGTTTTACTAGACAAGATTTTCGCCGAAAAAGAGATTACGCATGTCATTCATTTAGCGGCGGAAAGTCATGTAGATCGATCGATTACAAATCCGATGTCTTTTGTAGAAACTAATGTTTTGGGAACAGGAAATTTACTACAAGCGGCTAGGAAGCATTGGTCCAAAGGACTCCCTTCGGAGAACGGAAATTATGCTGGCAAGAAATTTTATCACATTTCTACTGATGAGGTATATGGCTCGTTGGGTGAAACCGGCTTTTTTTATGAGGATACCGCCTATGATCCGCGCAGTCCTTACTCAGCTAGTAAAGCGAGTAGTGACCATTTAGTACGCGCTTTTTATCATACCTACGGAATGCCAATTGTAATTAGCAATTGCTCTAATAATTATGGTCCCAATCATTTTCCTGAAAAATTGATTCCGCTATTGATTAATAATATTTTAAACAATAAGCCTTTACCAATTTATGGGAAAGGGGAGAACGTTAGAGACTGGCTTTTTGTAAAAGATCATGCCGTTGCTATTGATACTATTTTACAAAATGGAAAAGAAGGAGAAACGTATAACATTGGTGGTCATAATGAGTGGAGCAACATTGATTTAGTTTGCTTGCTCTGTGATAAAATGGATGAGAAGTTAGAGAGGGAAGTGGGTACTGCACAAAAATTAATCACTTTCGTTAAAGATAGAGCTGGGCACGATATGCGCTATGCCATTGATGCTACAAAAATAGAAAAAGAACTTGGGTGGAAGCCGTCTGTAACTTTTGAGGAAGGTCTATCACAAACAATAGATTGGTATTTTGAAAACAAAGATTGGTTAGAAAATGTGACTAGTGGAGATTATGCTGGGTATTATGATAAAATGTATAGTTAGTTGAGTTGTTTTTTGTTGAGTTGTTTAGTTGAAGAATTTTTATGGAATATTCATTTGAAAAATTGAGAGTCTGGCAAGAGGCTAAAGGTTTAGTGGTACTGCTTTATAAAATAACGAACGATTTTCCCAAATCAGAATTGTATGGACTAAGCTCTCAATTGAGACGTGCTGGTTTATCTGTGCCTTCGAATATCGCGGAAGGGTCAGGCAGAACGGGCAGAAAAGATCAATCGCGATTTTATACCATTGCTTATAGTAGTTTGATAGAAGTATTAAATCAGCTTATTATTGCTGAAGAACTTGGTTTTTTAAGTGAGGAAGATTTAAAGGAGTTAAGAAAAAGAATTGAGTATATCTCTAATATGCTCAACGCACTAAAAACATCAGTCAACAATTAAACTCCTCAACAAAGAACAACTAAACAACAAAAATGAAAGGAATAATTTTAGCCGGCGGCTCAGGAACAAGATTATACCCAATTACAAAAGGGATTTCAAAGCAATTAATGCCGATTTACGATAAGCCGATGATTTA
>CAZTCQ010000009.1:18382-38553 GCA_964612525.1 uncultured Chitinophagaceae bacterium
TTACAAAAGGGATTTCAAAGCAATTAATGCCGATTTACGATAAGCCGATGATTTACTACCCCTTGTCAGTATTGATGATGGCTGGTATTCAAGAAATTCTCATAATAACAACACCTGAAGACAATGATCAATTCAAACGCTTATTAGGCGATGGAAAAGAATTGGGTTGTGATATTCAGTATGCCGTACAAGAGGTGCCTAATGGCTTGGCACAGGCATTTGTGATTGGAGCCGATTTTATAGGTGATGAAAAAGTCGCGCTTGTTTTGGGTGATAATATTTTTTGGGGTACTGGGCTGGGGCGCCAGTTACAAAAGTTGAATGATGTGGATGGCGCATACGTATTTGCTTATCCTGTTTCGGACCCAGAGCGCTATGGTGTAGTAGAATTTGACGAGAACAACCAAGCGATGTCCATTGAAGAGAAACCTGAAAACCCGAAGTCCAACTTTGCCGTTCCCGGTCTTTATTTCTATGATAATGAAGTGGTAGCAATTGCTAAAAACCTAAAACCTTCAGCACGCGGAGAATATGAAATAACGGATGTAAATCGAGTGTATCTAGAAAAACAAAAATTGAAAGTTTCTATCTTGGACAGAAGCACGGCATGGTTAGACACTGGAACGTTTGATTCATTAAGTGATGCAAGTGAATTTGTAAGAGTGATAGAAAAGCGTCAAGGGACCAAAATAGGATGCATAGAAGAAGTGGCGTATCGTATGGGTTATATTGGGAAGGATGAATTGGTGAGACAAGCTGATTTATTAAAGAAAAGTGGTTACGGCGTTTATTTGCGAAGTATCTTGGAGGCTTAACTCATGGCCGTTACAAACAAAGAATCTCATGCCCGTAGTATAAGTAAAGGAATTACTTGGCGAATCGTAGGCACGATTGATACCTTGTTCATCTCATGGCTCATTCTTAAAGAAACCAATACAGCATCGTCCATCGCTATTTGGGATACTTCGATTAAGTTCCTACTATATTATGGTCATGAACGGCTTTGGCAAAACATTCCACTAGGGGTGGTGCGGCAATACAAGGCAATTCGGACCTACGCCAAAAAAGTAATTCCACAAGATTATCACGAGACAGCGGTTAAAAAGGAATCTCATGTGCGTAGTATTCTCAAAGGAATTAGTTGGCGGGCTGTGGGAACCCTAACTACCATAATCATTGCGTACCTACTGACGGGTGATACAAGTTCGGCTTTACAAATTGGTGGTATCGAAGTCTTTACTAAATTTGTTTTGTATTATCTTCATGAGCGAGCGTGGCAGCTTATTCCTCGTGGCGGTTTTCGTAAAATATTTAAAAAATAATGGATCATATTCACCCAGATTTTGAACGAATCGTATCAAAAGAAAAAAAAGAAGAACGTTTAAATCAAAAAGCAAAAGTCTTTTGGTTTACTGGTTTGTCTGGCTCAGGCAAAAGCACCATTGCCGAACATTTTGAGAAAAAATTATTTGCCGAAGGTTTTTTTACGCAAGTATTAGACGGCGATAACATTCGCTCAGGCATTAATAGTGACTTGGGTTTTGGCATGGAAGAGCGCAAAGAAAACATTCGTCGTATCTCCGAAATTGCAAAGCTATACACGAATACGGGCATCGTTAGTTTGGTTTCTTTTATCAGTCCAACAATAGAAGCTAGACAGAAGGCAAAAGAAATAATAGGGGAAGAAAACTTTATTGAGGTCTATGTCAATACGCCCCTGGAAGTATGTGAAGCTCGGGATGTGAAAGGCTTATACAAAAAAGCGCGAGCAGGAGAAATTCCTGATTTTTCTGGAATTAGTTCGCCTTATGAGGCGCCAACCAACCCTGATATTGAGATAACAACTACCTCACAGTCCATAGTTGAATGTGTTGATAATTTATATACCTTTGCGCGACCTTTAATTACTTATTAGATGAGCAGTTATTATTTAAATCACCTAAAAGAGCTAGAATCAGAAGCTATTTACGTAATCCGTGAAGCTGTGGCACAGTTTGAAAATCCTGTAATGCTTTTTTCGGGCGGGAAAGACTCTATTTTAATGTCTTATTTGGCTAAGAAAGCATTTTACCCGGCAAAGGTTCCTTTTCCTTTAATGCATATTGACACAGGGCATAACTTCCCTGAGACTATGGCTTTTAGAGATAAATGGGTAGCCGATATGGGCGCTAAATTATTAGTAGGTTCTGTACAAGAGGCTATTGATAAGGGCTTAGTAAAAGAAGAAACCGGAATTTACGCTAGTAGAAACGGATTGCAGACGACTGCTTTATTAAAAGCCCTGGAAGACGGCAAATACGATGCTGCTTTTGGTGGCGGTCGACGTGATGAGGAAAAAGCAAGAGCTAAAGAGCGTTTCTTTAGCCACAGAGATGAATTTGGTCAGTGGGATCCGAAAAACCAACGACCCGAGTTGTGGAACTCGTTTAATGGTAAAAAGAATTTTGGTGAGCACTTCAGAGTATTTCCAATATCAAACTTTACGGAATTAGATGTGTGGCAGTATTTAAAAGAAGAAAAAGTTGAACTGCCTTCCTTGTATTTTGCACATACTAGAAAATGTTTTGAAAGAGATGGCGTGATTTATGCTGAATCTGACGTGATGCAACGAAAAGAAACAGAAGAAGTAAAAGAAATGAAAGTACGTTTCCGTACAATTGGAGACATGAGTTGCACGGGAGCGGCCTTATCCGATGCGGAAACGTTGGATGATATTATTGCCGAGGTTTCTATGACGCGTGTTACCGAAAGAGGCACACGCTCTGACGATAAGCGCTCTGAGACTGCTATGGAAGATCGAAAAAAACAAGGATATTTTTAGGTTTAAGGTTGATAGTTTAGAGTTTATGAAAGAGTTTTCATTTGAAAAATTAGTCGTTTGGCAAGAAGCACGAAAGCTGTTATTGTCAATCTATGCGCAAACAGAAACCTTTCCTAAATCTGAAATGTATGGGATGACTTCTCAGCTACGGCGAGCTGTTTTAAGTGTTTGCTCCAATTTAGCTGAAGGAAGCTCTAGAACAGGAAAAAAAGACCAAGCAAGATTTTATACTATTGCATACAGTAGCTTAATCGAAGCGCTCAATCAATTAATAATTTGCTCAGATTTGAAATATATAAGTAATGAATATTACGAAAATGTTCGAACAGAAATTTCGACAATTTCCATGAAAATCGGAGCCTTAAAAAATAAAACCAAAAACTAAATCATCAACTTTAAACTATCAACCTTCAACAATAAACCCTGAAGAAATATGCAAAAAACAGAACTCTTACGATTTACAACAGCTGGTAGTGTAGATGATGGAAAAAGTACTTTGATCGGTCGTATGTTGTACGATAGTAAATCAATTTTTGAAGATCAGTACGATGCAATTAAAACGGCTAGTGAAAAGAAAGGAGAAGAGAATGTAAACCTTGCCTTGCTTACTGATGGCTTGAAAGCTGAACGTGAACAAGGAATTACGATTGACGTTGCGTACAGATATTTTGCGACGCCTAAGCGTAAATTTATAATTGCCGATACACCGGGTCATATTCAGTATACGCGAAACATGGTAACGGGTGCTTCTACTGCAAACGTGGCATTGATCTTAATTGATGCACGAAAAGGGGTGGTGGAGCAAACAAAACGTCATGCGATAATTGCTTCTCTTTTACAGATTCCTCATTTATTGGTTTGTATTAATAAAATGGATTTAGTTGATTATAAAGAGGAAGCCTACAATCAAATTAAGGCAGATTTTAAAGAGTTTAGTTCTCGATTAGATATTCATGACATTGAGTTTATTCCAATTTCTGCTTTGGTTGGAGATAATGTGGTAAACAAAACAGACACCATGCCTTGGTACGGAGGTTCTACCCTGATGTATTATTTAGAGAATGTCCATATTAGTAATGATGAAAACTTTATTGATTGTCGTTTTCCTGTTCAGAATGTAATCCGCCCAATGAGTGATGAATATCATGACTATCGTGGATATGCAGGAAGAGTAGCCGGTGGTGTATTTAAAAAAGGGGATGAAGTTGCGGTTTTGCCAAGTGGCTTTACTTCAAAAATTGCGAAGATAGATTCGTATGATGGTGAATTGGAAGAGATTTTCCCGCCGATGTCTGCCACTATTTTACTAGAAGATGAAATAGATATTAGCCGGGGCGATATGATTGTGCGTGTAAATAACCAACCTGAGGCAACGCAAGATTTAGATCTTATGATTTGTTGGTTTGATGAATCGCCTTTGCAGTTAAATGGTAAATACACCATTTTACATACCTCAAATGAAGAGCGTTGTATGGTAAAAGAAATTCAGTATAAACTAGATATCAATACATTGCATCGCAATGAGGAAGATAAGGAAATAAAGCTCAACGATATCGCGCGTATTAAGATTCGTACAACCAAACCTATGTTTGTAGATAGCTACAGCCGCAATAGAATCACAGGTTCGGTTATTTTGGTAGATGAAAAAACCAATGC
This sequence comes from uncultured Chitinophagaceae bacterium, assembly GCA_964612525.1. Lineage (GTDB taxonomy): Bacteria > Bacteroidota > Bacteroidia > Chitinophagales > Chitinophagaceae > JAGNRR01. The sequence continues at coordinate 22,860 of CAZTCQ010000009.1, forward strand.
CACTGTTGCCGCGGGAATGATTCGTGGGTAATTTTCGTTTAATTTTTTAATATGAAAAATTTATTAGCCATTGCAAAAGAAGTCGCGCTCAAAGCAGGTGAAGCTATTCTTGAAGTCTATAATACTGATGATTTTGGTGTAGATTTTAAAGGAGATAGTTCGCCTTTGACTAAAGCCGATAAAAAAGGACATGAAGTGATTGTTTCTTTTTTAGAAAAAACAAACTTACCGATCTTAAGTGAAGAGGGTGTAAGTATTCCCTTTGAAGAAAGAAAAAACTGGAAGCGGTATTGGTGCGTGGATCCACTAGATGGCACCAAGGAATTTATAAAACGCAATGGAGAATTTACGGTAAATATTGCTTTAATTGAAAACGGAGTTCCAATTTTAGGCGTTGTATATGTTCCTGTGTTGGGAAAATTATTTTACGGTATGAAAGGGGAAGGTGCCTGGTTAGAAATAGATTCTAACAAAAAGATACTTGACCCTAAAACTACACCAAGTGATTTAGTAGAAATAAAAAAACACGATGGTTTGCGTATCGTTGCCTCTCGGTCTCACCTAAGTAAAGAAACACAAGATTTTATTGATGAACTTTCCAATCCAAGTACAGTAAGTATGGGGAGCTCTTTAAAATTTTTAGTCTTAGCACAGGGCGATGCTGATATTTACCCTCGCTTTGCACCAACTATGGAGTGGGATACGGCAGCCGCTCATGGTGTATTATTGGGTTTAGGGTATCAGGTGTTTCGGTATCCAAGTTTGGAACCTTTAGTTTATAATAAAGAAAATTTACTCAATCCTTATTTTATAGTATTTTAGTTCGCTGATATGGAACAAGAATATTTTGCGCACGAAACGGCAGTAATAGACGAGGGTTGTCAAATTGGAAAGGGTACCAAAATTTGGCACTTTAGCCATGTAATGTCTAATTGCATTCTTGGTGAGAACTGTAATTTGGGTCAAAATGTGGTGATATCGCCGGAGGTGGTTTTAGGGAAGAATGTAAAAATTCAAAATAATGTCTCTATTTATACGGGTGTTACTTGTGATGATGACGTGTTTTTAGGACCTAGTTGTGTATTTACTAATGTGACCAACCCACGCTCTGGTGTAAACCGTCGTGGGCAATATGACAAAACCCATGTGGGCAAGGGTGCTAGCATCGGAGCGAATGCTACTATCGTTTGCGGTCATGATATTGGGGTTTTTGCCTTTATAGGGGCCGGTGCTGTGGTTACTAAAACAGTACCCGCTTATGCCTTAGTAGTGGGAAATCCGGCTAAGCAAATTGGTTGGATGAGCGAATATGGACACCGTTTAATCTTTAGTGAAGCCGGAGAAGCCATGTGTGACGAGAGTCAAGAACGTTATACATTGGTCAATAATGTAGTAAGTAAAATATCTTAGATTAAATTTGTGGAGTATAAATGAGTCAAGATAAAATAAAATTTGCCGTAATAGGTTGTGGGCATATCGGTAAGCGTCATGCTGAAATGATTGCTCGAAACCAAGATGCAGAATTAGTGGCATTGGTAGATGTAAAAGCAAAAGAGGCCCTAGGTATAGAATCTTATAAGGGCGCTCAATTTTTTAATTCGATTGAAGATTTTTTAGCTTCTGACATTTCAACCGAAGTAGAGGTAGTGAATGTAGCTACACCAAATGGTTTTCATGCCGAGCAAGCGATAGCTTGTCTTGAAAAAAATAAGCATGTGGTAATTGAAAAACCATTGGCTTTATCAACGGCAGATGCACAAAAAGTGATTGATGCAAGCGAAAAGGTTGGTAAAACAGTTTTTTGCGTTATGCAAAATAGATACAGCCCTCCTAGTGAATGGCTAAAAGGTATTCTAGATAGCGGCAAGTTAGGCAAGATATTTATGGTTCAATTGAACTGTTATTGGAATCGTGATCATCGTTATTATAAATCAGACAGTTGGCATGGAGATGCTAAACTGGATGGCGGTACGTTATACACTCAGTTTTCTCATTTTATTGATTTGTTGTATTGGATGGTTGGAGATATAAGTAATGTTCAGAGCCAGATGCGCAACTTTAATCATGAAGGGGTTACGCAACTAAAGGAGGACAGCGGCATGGTTCAATTTGATTTACAAGAGGGTGGAATTGGGTGTATTAATTTTTCAACTTCTGTATGGAATAATAACTTAGAAAGCTCACTTACCATAATTGCTGAGAATGGGAGTATCAAAGTTGGCGGACAATACATGGATAAGGTGGAGGTATGTAATATAAAAGACTATGAAATGCCAGAATTGGCACCAACCAATCCGGGTAACGATTACGGAGCTTATAAAGGTAGTGCTGCCAATCATCATTATGTAATTGAAAACGTGGTGGGGGTTTTAAAAGGCAACGCACCTATTACTGTTAAAGCGTCCGAAGGCTTGAAAGTGGTTGAGATGATAGAGAGGATGTATTTATAATAATGAAACCCAAATTATCAAAGTTATATAAGGAACTAACCGGCTCGCAATTCTTAAAACATGTTGCTGTATTAGCTACGGGTACGGGCATTGGACAAATAATAGGCATTGTAACTAGCCCAATTAGCAGAAGGCTATATGATGCAGAGATCTTTGGTTTATTTTCCTTAATTATTACTATTCTAACATTGGTCCTCCCTTTTGCAACTGGTCGCTATGAAGTCGGGATAGTACTGTCAAAGAAAAAAGAAGACGCAATTCATTTGGGCCTGTTGGGCCTGTTTTTATCTGTAGTAGTAAGTCTCTTTTCACTATTAGTTCTAATGTTTTTTAGATATGACTTGGCTAGTATGCTTAATGCTCCAAGAATTGCCAATTGGCTTTTCTTTATACCTATATTAATTTTAGGGAATTCTTTATACTCCATTTTATATAATTATAATACTAAGACAAAGGACTATAAAGATATTAGTAAAACTCAAATTACACGCGCTGTTGCAGAGCCTACAATTAAAATTGGCCTAGGTCTTATTCTGCGTAATCATCCAATAGGATTATTGATTTCTCGACTTGTTGGAAATACAATTGGTATAGGAAAATTATCTAAAAAGGTTTTAAAAGAGTTCGATTTAAAAAAAGAGTTCAAAAAAGAAGCTTTGCAGAAGGTGGCAAAAGAATTCAAAAATTTTCCTCTTTATACATTGCCTGCAGGTTTTGCGGGAATCGCGTCCGTTCAAATAATTAAAATATTTCTATCGTCGAATTTCTCTTTAGCCATACTTGGCCAATATTCATTGGCAATGACATTAGTCTCTTTACCCATTGCTTTTTTATCTACATCCATATCCCAAGTTTTTTATCAAGAGCTGGTAGATACAAAAAACAGGAAAGGAGATTGTATGAAGCTATTCAAGAAAACATTAAAAACACTTTCGTTGGCATCTGCTATAATATTTGGCATTGGTTATTTTATAGCAGAACCTGTAATTGAATTTGTTTATGGAACGCATTGGAAGCTGGCTGCGCAAATGAGCCGAATTTTAATACCGTTACTAGGTGTGCGTTTTATTAGTAGTTGCTTAGGTCGAACAAATTTTGCGTTTAACTTACAAAAAATTGGTTTAGTAAATAATATTACCATGTTACTTACAATGCTAATTCTAATCCCAATTCAGGATAGTTTAGGATGGACCTTCATGGAGTTTTTAGAAAAATATGTTATCATATACAGCATTGAGTATTTTTTATTCATCATTGTTTACTTTGTCATCATCCGAAATTATCAAAAGTCAATATCAAATTGATGCTTAACGGATAAATAGTTGGTATCTTTGACCCCATGAAACGGGCACTTTCTAAATTAAAAAATAAAGTTCAATTGCGTCGGATTGGTATGGCGTATAATGCCTTGAATTATAAGAATTCCTGGCGAAGAATTCCTTCTGAAATCATTGAAAATGGCTTAGCTGCTTTGTCCATAAAGGATTTGGGCTTTAAATCATTCAATAATGAAAAAGTACCTTTTGCCCTTCTTAACAACGGACTAATTATGTTGGGTCCCCAACCAGGAATTGACTTCAACTGTAGCCCTCATCAGATTAGTGAAATAAAAAGACTATTTAAGCCTAGCAGGCGTATATCAATTGAACCTGCGATTGAACATTATGCTCTGATTCATAATTTAATTCACCGTTATCAAACTGAATTCGCTTCGTTCCCTTATTGGCCATATCGAACGAAAAACCTAATAGCTGGTGATCTATTCGTAGATATTGGAGCATTTAGAGGTTATGTCTCTCAAAAGGCATGTAAGGTAGTTGGAATCCATGGAAAGGTTTTTACATTCGAACCTATTCCTAATAATGTAGCTTTAATTAAGGAGGCAGTGCGTTTAAATAGATTTGAAAATATTACAGTATTTGACGAGTCCGTTTCTACTCAACAAGAAGAGACCATTAGTTTCTATATGGGTGAAGGACAAAGAAATTCTGAAATAATAAATCATTTGAATGAAGATGTTACTAAAAAAACTACAGTAAAGAATTGTTCTGTTATAAAATTATGTAACCGCATAAAGGAATCTAATTTAAAGCGAGTCATAGTTTCATTAACAACAAATGGAACTGAGATAACTATTGCTAAAGAGGTATTCGAATTACTTCATCAATCTTCATTGGAATATTGTGAAATAAATATTCCAATTATTTTTACAGAAGAAGAAGTACTAAAGCAAATCCCTACGTTTGAAGACATGGGCCTATTGGTGGAAATGCAATACCCTTGGGCTAAATTAATTAAGAAAGCAAATCATTAATAACACTATATGCGTTGGTTAAAAAGCTTTATTAAAAAATATATAATTAAGCCGCTAATTCCCCGAAAGGCAATTCTTGAAATCAAGTTTTTAGGTAAGAATAAGTATATGCAATTTTTTATTTTCCAACGCATACTTAGAATTAATTCTCATGTCCCTTGGCCAATACATATGAGTTCGGTTATTGGGAAACCTCAAAATATATTTCAAGAGGAGCGGCTACCATTTGTTGGATTTCATCCAGGTACTTATGTAAATGCTACTAATAAAATTTACCTTGGTAAGAATGTAAGAATTGGTCCTCGAGTAAGTCTTATTTCAGGTAATCATGATATGAATAATTACCCCAAACAGGTAAAAGGTGACCCTATTCGAATTGGTAACAATTGTTGGCTTGGTGCCAATGTTGTTATCCTGCCAGAAGTTAATCTTGGAAATCACGTTGTTGTTGCAGCTGGCTCTGTTGTCACTAAATCATTTGGAGACAATGTGGTTATTGGTGGAATTCCAGCCAGAGTATTACGAGAATTAGAGGCTTATAATGGCAACGAAAATTGGACGCAGTATATTCTAAATGGACGAAAAGAAACCAAATAATTCACCAATATTTATTATTGGCAATCCTAGATCTGGAACTACCTTATTACGTGTAATATTGAACACGCATAAGGAACTAAGTCTCCCTCATGAATTTCAGATTATTGATATTATCTGCACTGTTTTTAAGGATGCCAATTTTAATGAGCCAGGAGTTTTGGATCGTTTTCTGGAACATATTTACAATACTGAAAGATTGAAGCGGCTAAATATTCCAAGAGAAATATTTGAAAAAGGACTTCGTTCTCTCAATCATTTAGATAAAGCTAGTATTGTGCATACATATTTTGAGAGCTATTTGCAATCACGTAATGAACCAATAGGCACAAGATGGGGCGATAAAACGATCGGAACGATTGCTTATATCCCAGAGATTCTTGAGATGTTCCCGAATGCTAAATTCATTCATATTATCCGAGATGTACGCGATGTAGTATGTTCTATGAAAGAGCGTGTTTATAAATTCAAGTTTCCAAACTCTAAGCTGCATTATACTCATAATGTAATTGGAGGTGCGTATATATGGAAACAAAGTGAGGCATTTATCCAAAGCAATTCTGATTTAAATAACACTAATTATATAAAAATTAGTTATTCCAATTTGATTGCTGAAACTGAAGAGGTATTGAATAGGATAACTCAATTCCTGGATATTCCTTTTGACAAAAATATGCTAGAATACTATCGCCACAATTCTGAAAATGGTTCAATCCCCGAAAAAAGCATTAAAGGATGGCATGAGAATACATTTAAACCACCACAACAAAATAAAATTGCGAGGTATAAATTAGAACTGAATGATATTGAGATGAAGACGATTAATTTTTTAGCGGCTAAGGAGTTAGAAGATAATGGTTTTGAAGTTGACAATAAGGAAACATTATTTGATAAAATTAGTGTTAGATATAATATATTGAAGTATCACTTATACCGTAGTGTAAAAGAATCAGTTATCGTACGACGGATTTATAATCTTATAAAATAGATATTCCATGTTGAAGATTAGAATTCATAAATCATTCGAAACGGAAAGACGTTATATTGTTTCCGTCTTATTTGCTGAATTGCTTGGCTTAGAGTACAGCCTTAGTATGTCAGATAATGAATATGATTATCTAATAGAATTACCCAATGGTAAAACTCTTACCATAACTGAATGTGAGCTTTGGAAATTGAAAAGCGATGACGAAAGCTATTTATCTTTAGATAACATTCCAAAAGAAGTTTCCTTTACAAAAAATGAATTTACGCTTGAAGAAGATATTCCTGTTCTATATGGAGATGGTTCTATAGATATATTAGACAGTTCTATTCAATGCGGTGTGGATATTTTTGCTTCATCATTTTACATGCTTACTAGGTGGGAGGAATATGTAAATACGATTAGAGATACTCATGAAAGGTTCCCTGCCGAAGAGTCCTTGGCTTCTAAGGCCAAAATAATTCATAGGCCTATAGTGAATGAATATGTGGAAATGCTATGGAAGATGTTGTTGCATTTAGGCCATAATAAAAAAAGAAAAGAAACGGCATATCAGCCTATTATAACTCATGATGTTGACGTGCCATTTTTATGGAATAACAATTCACCTAAGCGTTGCCTCAAAGAGGCCGTAAAGGTTATTCTAAGGCCGAGTATGAAGCAGTTTAAGCGGGCTAAAAGCTCCATAGTAAGTTTGCTGAACTATAAAAAAGACCCGCATTGGACTTTTGAGCTGCTTATGGATATATCTGAAGCGTATGGTTTAAAATCTTATTTCTTTTTTATGTCTGGTGGAACTTCGGATAAAGACAATTTTTTTAAAATTGATTCTCCTAAAATTACTTCTCTAATCCAAAATATTAAAGAAAAGGGACATCACATAGGATTCCATCCCAGTTATAATGGTCATAATGATTTTAAGCAGTTTCAACACGAGCTCCAAAAGTTGACTGCTGTGAGTAATACTAATATCCATTTTGGGCGGCAGCACTATTTAAGATTTGAAGTACCTAAGACATGGGAGCTTTGGGATGCCTCAGGATGTACTTGGGAAAGTACTATGGGCTATGCTGGACATATCGGGTTTCGTTCTGGTATTTGTACTCCATATACAACTTTTAATTTTCTCGAACGTAAACCCTTGAAAGTAAAGGAGCGTCCATTAATAGCAATGGACTGTACACTATTTGACTATATGAATTTAAGTAATGAACAAGGACTCGTGCAACTAGAGGAATTGAAAAAAATAATTAAGCGTTATAAAGGTGAGTTTGTATTTCTCTGGCATAATTCATATTTCCAAAGACCTGATTTTAGTTATAATAGGCTAGAGTTTTATAAAAATGCAATTAAACTCTTGGCTGATTAAGGGAGTACATATTTATAGTTTACTTTTCTTCATTTCCCATTTATTGGGGAAGAAACGCTTATACTTAAACCACAATATGGACTTATACATTCGTTTATAGCTCTTGTACTTATTGACAACTTGTTTTTGATTATATCCCCTAAGTACATCGTGCTCTTCCAATTTTGAAAGTACCACTTGCAAATTGACGTTTGCATTAAATGTGGCTTCAAGTTCTGGTATCATTTTTACAAATTCTTCAGGATAAACATCAGTTTTATGCAATTTTGGATTTTTCTGTTGTTTAGTTCTTCTAACACTTGAACTTCCAAAGTAATGATGTTGATCTGCTTCCCAAAAGTTTATTTTTTCATTAAAAAAAGGGATTTCACAATATTCACATATAGTTTTTAAAGAATCTGGTGATTTATTTACGAATTCATTATAATTAACTGAAATAAAGGGCATTTCAGTTTCAAAAAACTGAGAATAATAATCGTAATAATGGCTAATTTTTATGGGCTCACCCCGCTTGTAGTGCGAGAATGCTAAACTTAAAGGATCTTTATATATCAATATATTGATTGCTTCATATCCCTTCTTCTTAGCTAATTTGTTACCGCGTAATATCCAAAAAATAACCTTTGAAGAATCCACGATAAAACTCTTTTTCATAGAATCAAAAATGTAAGAATATAATGTTCTTGGATTTTGTGTATTCAAAACTTTTCTTACAACGCATTCCTTATTCCCACATGTGCATATAGAATTAAAATGGTTATCTCGCCAAGGTAAATGGTGTGCATATACCTCTCCAAGTGAAAATCCTTTAGGATCATTTCCTAGAATCATATCTAACAATGTTGAACCTGATCTGGAAGCACTTCCTACAAATATTATCTTTTTGCTCATTAATTCAATCTTACTCAGATTCAAATTTACGATATTAAAGTTATTTAGTGTTATATTGGTTCTAATTGAAGCATTCCATTCCGAAAACAATTGTCAATTGTAACAATAAGTTGGATTGCCGTAATTTTTAAAAGTAAATTTGTTTTAAAATTTTTCTTTGTTAAGAATAAAATATGAATCATGCAATTTATTACATTGTTAGAATTGGAAAGCTAACTCCAAGAGAGGGGGTTTCTAAAAAGATAGAAGCACAACTGAAATACATAGAAAAGAATAGTCTTAATATGAATCTGGTAATTCTGACTAGTCAAGTTGGTGATATTAGTTGGGCCGACCATCCGAGAGTAGATATAATTATTAAAAATTCTCTAACTACAAAGGAAGTAATTAATTCAATTGATGAATACTTGATTAGGAATAATATCCCTAATGATGCGATTATATATCTTAGACAGTTTGGTTCTTGGAGTCGGTCATTACATAATTTTGTTAAAAAACATCGGGTTGTATTTGAGCACAACACTAAAGAAATTGACGAGAATATTCTAAAGATTAATAATATTCCAGGTCTGCGAGGGTTTTATATCAGATTAAAACATATTCCCTTTTTTCTCCTTCAAAAATTCTATGCCAAACGGACTTTAAAGTCTGCACTGGGAGGTATTGCTGTTACTCAAGAGCTTGCCGAGTATGAAGCAGATTTAGCCGAAGGACATTATGATTGCAGAGTAGTTGCAAACGGAACAGATTATCCTGATGAAATTATGCCTAAAAGCACTCCGATTACAGGAAAAATACAATTTGCTATGCTTATCGGTTCTTATAGTAAGTGGCACGGAATAGAGCGATTGTTAGAATCGATAAGGAATGTTACTTATGACCAATCATTTGTGATTCACATAATTGGTGATGTTCCTGAACATATGGTATTGGACATCGAGACTAATTTCTCTGACTCAGTTAAGTATCATCCAGGTAAAAGTAAACAGGAGATCATAAACTTTTTGGATAGTGTACATTGTGGGATCGGGACCTTGGCGTTACATACTAAAAATATGGAAGAAGCTTGTCCGCTTAAAGTTCGCGAATATTTTGCGCAAGGACTTCCGTGTCTTATTGGATATATAGATACCGATATTTCAAAAAAAACACAGTTGGATAGATATACATTCTCGGTTCCGAATTCAACGGAGCCGATTGATTTCTCGTTAGTTGTTCAATTTATAAAGGAAGTATTTTCTAATTCCAATGTAAAATCTGAAATATATCAGCGTTCGAAAAAAATTATGCATATGGAATATAAAGTGGGGTTATTACATAATAGCATTCTTAGTATTGCCGAAGAGAAATGATATTATTTTAAGTTTTACTTAGTTCGAGTTGTATTTATGCTATACTTTTAAATCATATTGGTCAATAAAAAGGTAGACAAAGCCACAAAATTTAAAGATGAGACATTACAAAGAACATTTAATTCATAAATCTGTAACTATAAAAGACTCTTTATCTCAGTTAGAGTTACTTACAACAGATGCTGTATTATTCGTCATAGATGATAATGATACCTTGTTAGGTTCTTTGACCGATGGAGATGTCCGCAGGGCATTGCTAAAGAATGTTGATTTAAATGCTCCGGTAGCCGACATTATTCAGCCGAACCCCAAATATATTGAGAAAGACTCATATGACTTGGAGAAAGTAATCGAATACAAAAAAAATAATTATAAAATTATCCCAATTGTAAATACGGATAAAAAGATTATTAATGTCATAAATTTTCGATTCCTTACATCATACCTTCCACTGGATGCAATTATAATGGCGGGTGGAAGAGGTAGTCGTTTAGCGCCCTTAACAGATAGTACCCCCAAGCCACTTCTCAAAGTTGGAAATAAACCAATCATGGAACATAATATAGACAGGTTAAGTCTTTTTGGGGTTGATGATTTTTGGATAAGTATTAAATATCTTGGTGAGCAAATAACGGACTATTTTAAAGATGGGTCCCAAAAAAATGTAAGCATACAATATATAACCGAGAATGAACCTTTGGGTACAATAGGAGCAGTTGCGAATATAGAGGGTTTTAATCATGAACATGTTTTGGTAATGAATTCTGATTTGCTTACAAATCTGAACTACGAGCATTTTTATCTAGATTTTTTGAAACAAGAAGCGGATATATCTATTCTTAGTATCCCATATGAGGTAGAAATTCCATACGCGGTGCTCGAAATGGATGAGAATGTGGTTCGTAATTTTAAGGAGAAACCAACTTATACGTATTATTCGAATGGTGGTATTTATCTAATAAAAAAGGAATTAATTGAACTAATACCCAAGGGTTCATTCTTTAATGCAACTGATTTAATTGAGGAGGTCCTGCGATTAAATAAAAAGGTGATATCATACTCATCTGCTACTTACTGGTTAGATATAGGGAAACATGCCGACTTTGAAAAAGCCCAAAGAGATATTAACCAAATCCAATTCCAGTAATATCATTAGTATTTGAATTTTTTAGTTGCTAAATTTGTTTCGTTCAAATTTATTTAGATGAGTAAAGTATTAGTTACGGGTGCCGACGGGTTTATTGGATCACATTTAACGGAATTGCTTCTTGAGAAGGGACACGAGGTTCGTGCATTATCAGTTTATAATTCCTTTAATTACTGGGGGTGGTTAGAAGATATTCCGCAACATAAAAATCTAGAGATAGTTAATGGAGATGTTCGTGATCCTCATTATTGCAAGGAGATAACTAAAGGAATCGATACGATTTATCATTTAGCGGCATTGATAGCGATACCCTATTCTTATGTAGCACCAGATTCGTACGTGGATGTAAACGTTAAGGGAACCCTGAACATTTGTCAAGCAGCTAAAGAGAATGGTTGTAAACGTATACTTCATACTTCAACTTCAGAAGTATATGGTACCGCACAATATGTACCAATTAACGAAGAGCATCCTAAGCAACCCCAATCGCCATACTCAGCTTCAAAAATCGGAGCAGATGCAATGGCAATGAGTTTTTACAATGCCTTCGAATTACCGGTTACTATTGTAAGACCGTTTAATACCTTTGGTCCTCGTCAATCTGCTAGAGCGTTTATTCCTACCATTATTACTCAGATTGCAGATGGGATGAAAACGATTAATGTTGGTGATTTAAGCCCTACGCGTGACTTTAATTATGTAAAAGATACGGCTAACGCATTTGAAGTCATTGGGGATACAAATTCTTTAATTGGTGAAGAGGTGAATATTGCATCAAATTTTGAAATATCTATGGAGGATACCCTCAATATGATTAAGGATATTATGAAGTCCGACGTTGAGTTTGTAGTAGATCCATCACGAATTCGTCCGGGCAAGTCAGAAGTATTTAGACTTTTTGGTGATAATAGTAAAATTATTGAACACACTGGTTATAAAATGAAATATGAGCTAGAAAAAGGTTTAGAAGAAACCTGTGCATGGTTCGCTAAGAAAGAGAACTTAGCAAAATACAAGGCTAACATTTATAATGTTTAGGTTTTTTATTCCATCATTTTTTGAATGCCCTCAGCTAGGGAAACAGTTGGTTTCCATTCTGTAGCTTTATTTAATGCGCTGATATCAGCTACTGTGTTGGGAATTGGAATCTCCTTTGTTTCATCGTCGTAAGAAACTTCCACTGGATTTTTTAGGTTGTCTAAAACAATCTTCACTACTTCCTTTACAGAATATGACTCACCACTACCTACGTTGAATATTTGAAAACCACTCTCAGGGACGTGGTCTATTAGAGATACAATCGCATGTATCAAATCTTCTACATACACATAGTCTCTTTTCGGTCTAGAATCAAATAGTGAAAGTGTTCCAGTTCGCGCTAAATCAATTATTTTAGGGATAAGAAACTCCTTAGCCTGACCCTTACCGTAGATATTAAATGGTCTAACTATAACCACTTCAGTATTGAAAAAGCTATTGTAATGTTTACACAAATTTTCTGCCATTAGCTTGCTTGCTGCGTATGGGTTAGTGGGAGTTAATGCGTGTTGCTCATTAGTGGGCAAAGTGCTAGGTATTCCATATAAATATGAACTTATGAAAATAAATTTTGAATTATTTATACGCGCGACATCTAACATATTATTAGTACCCTGAACATTCACATTGAAAAAGTGTGAAGGACTGTTAAACGATTCTGGTACGTATGTTACCGCAGCTAAGTGAATAATAATGTCCATTTTGGGGAGTGAATTTAGACTAGCAGGGACAAGAATATCATATCCTTTCGCTCTGCTTATCTCTATAACGTCGTGCTTAGCAACTTGTAATTTTTGTACCAAGTATGAGCCAATAAATCCACTAGATCCTGTTACTCCTATTATCATAGCTTAAATATTTTTCTAAATCTACTGATTCTTTCTCCTAATTTTGTCTTTATACAAAGTAAGTATTTAGAATTTTAAGATTGTCTATGCTTTAGATTGGTATCAATGTTTAAATATTCTGCCCAACGCGGAATAAGAAGATTCCAATCAATAAGATCTCTTATTTTTTCTCTATTGCTGGTTAGTTTGTTTTTTTCATTTTTTAGGTTTTGGATTACTGTGCTAGTGACATTCGCTAAATTATCCCAATTGGCAGTATGCGCATAAATTCCTTCATCTTGAATATATGAGTAGGGTAGCCAATCCCCATTGATTGTAATTGTATCCAATGCCATATACTCTAAAACTGAGGTTGAGAACATGTCCGTAATTTGCATATTGATATAAATATCCGATATTAATCTTAATTCTATTATTTCTTTTTCACTAACGTATCGATCGATTATAAAATATGGCAAACTTTTTCTGTCTAATTCCGTTTTAATTTTTTTCTTGTAAAGGTTGTCTTTAGGGTAAGTTAGCGGTAGGATTAAAAGTAAGTTATTTTTAAAATTAGTGTTTAATTTACTTAGTTCCTCGATTACTTTTATGTGTTGCTGCGCATTTCTGTTGTTATAACCAATGCTAATACAACACTTGTTAAGTTGTTCTTTTTTAAGCCACTTCCTCTTCAAAAAATTAACATCCGGACTGTGTGCTACTAAGTTTTGGTATAATTTATCATTCCCAAAATTGACAAAAAAAGTCTTGGACTTCATTTTGGGATACTTTTTTAGAAAGTTAGATTTTGACTTTTTCGTTCCAATAATAATACTATTGCTCCGTTTATAAATGTATTTGTATAGAGTATTGAACTTGGACTCGGCTCTATAAAAATCTGAACCCCAAAGTACAGAGGTCACGGAATCTGATTTTAACTTAATTACATCAATCCAAAAGGCATAGAGAAACGAAACATATTGAATGCAAACAAGCCTGTACTTGGGAGCTCGGAACAAAAAGTAAAAAAAACCAATAAAAACAGAAGTAATGGATCTCAAATACTGCGTGTCCAACAATTTGTTTATTAATCCATTTGTGTTTTTAAATATGGGGTATTCTTTAAAAACGCCATTGACTAGTTTATAACGTTTCAACTGCTTGATCTGAATCAACTCAATATTTAAAAAAGGATGTTTATCTTGAAAATGTGCAGCGAATTCTTTGAGATAATAGGAATGTTCAGAATAGTCCCCGAGTATAAGCATGTTCTCCACGGTTACAAATTAACCACATATAAGTGGAACAGGTATTAAATTATTTTGATATTTTTACTTCCGAGAAACGTTATTTTGAGTAATGCTATACTTTCGGAACTGATAATTTTTCAAACTGTAGCTTACTAAATAGTGTATCTAAATATTGAAAGTAATTCAGGAACATTCTTAATTCAATGCACAACAAAATTGTTACAAATTTGCAGAAAATGCTTTTTCAATTTCAGAACTACAATAAGTAATGAAAACTAAAATTATTTCATTTATCGGAGAGGTAAAGCGAAAAAACATCACGCAGATTGAGGTAATCAACGAATTGGGGATGCAGATAGATTACTTCGTCACAGCCGGTTTTGAATCTGGCAAGCACATAGTTGGGGAACGTAATAATATTTACAAACTAGAGAACGGATTTCTAAAAAGGTTGAAGCAAGTTTACAAATTTGTAAATAAGCACAAAGGATCCACAAATCATGTGGAACTATTTGGTGGGGGTAGATTTGGGTTTATTTATGTGTTGGTTGCCAAGTGGTTTGGACTCAAAGTTCTTTTGGTAGAGAGAGGTGGAATGAATCAGTATATTAAAAAGGAAAATCGATATACTATCACAAAGCTTTCATCTTACATTCAATATAAATTAGCGGATATATGTTGGTATAAGGAATATTATATGATACCATACCTCAAAAGGCTTGGTGTAAAAAGATTAAATTTTATTCCCAACGGTTTGGGGCATATGGAAAGTAGACCTTCGTTGAGTTTTGAACAAAGAGACATAGATTACCTCTGGGTGAACAGAATCATTCCAGAGCGCCACATTGATTGGGTAATTGAAATGGCACAAAAAAATGAGTTTCGTAATAAGTTATTTGTTTTATATGGCTTTTTAGATGATCCCTATGCGAAAAAAAAGAAAGAAGAAATAGAAGCGCTAAGCTTATCTAATGTTAGCCTTTTTGGTTACTCGGATGAGGTACTAAGTGTCTATGGACGGGCTAGATACTTTTTACTTCCAGCGGATTATGTGTTTGGTAACAACTCACTGTTAGAGGCAATGTCTTGTGGTGCAGTGCCCGTCATAACCAATGTGCACGGTAGTGATAAATTGATTCAGAATGAAAATAATGGTTTCATAAGCCAGAATAATCGGCTTGAATATTTAAAGCTCGTTGAACAGCTAAATTCATTACCCTCAGAAAAATGGTACAGGATTGCTGATAGAGCTTCCCAGACTATTTTAGATGATTATTCGCTAGAAAAATTTAAAGAAAACATAAGATTGTTGTACCAAAAGATCAATGATTTATAACTTACAGGCCAATGTCAAAAAATATTTCAATCCTAATCCTTTCACTAGCGGGCGGTGGCGGTGAACGAGAAGCTGCCATACTTACTAATTATTTTCATAAGAAATATAATACGAAGCTGGTTCTTTTTAACAAGACAATTA
>CAZTCQ010000010.1:0-2295 GCA_964612525.1 uncultured Chitinophagaceae bacterium
TCCCGTTGTACCTTCGCGCAAAATTTATATTATGAGTTTTCGCATAGAAAAAGATACCATAGGGGAAGTTCAAGTACCCAAAGATGCTTTATACGGCGCCCAAACCCAACGTTCTACTGAAAATTTTAAAATTGCGGTGGCTACGAATAAAATGCCAATCGAAATTATAAGAGCCTTTGCCTATTTGAAAAAAGCGGCGGCTTTGACCAACTGTGATGCCGGTGTGCTACCGCAAGATAAGTGCGATGCGATTGGCAAAGTGTGTGATGAAATTTTGGCAGGTGATTTGGATGATCAATTTCCACTAGTAGTTTGGCAAACGGGGAGTGGGACGCAGAGCAATATGAATTGCAATGAGGTGATTGCTTTTAAAGCACATGTAAATAAGGGAGGGAGTTTGACTGATAAAGAAAAATTTATTCACCCCAATGATGACGTAAACAAAAGTCAGTCCAGCAATGATACCTTTCCTACGGCCATGCACATCGCGGCCTATAAAATGTTGTTGGAGATTACGATTCCAGGGATTGAAAAATTAAGAGATACGCTGGAAAAAAAATCAAAAGAGTTTTGGGAGGTAGTAAAAATTGGAAGAACACATTTTATGGATGCGACACCGCTAACCGTTGGTCAAGAATTTAGTGGGTACGTTTCTCAACTAAATCATGGTTTAAAAGCGATTAAGAATACTTTGGATCACTTATCTGAACTAGCCTTGGGCGGAACAGCCGTAGGAACAGGAATTAATACTCCGGAAAATTATAGCGAGAATGTAGCTAAACATATTGCTAGTTTAACAGGCTTACCTTTCCGAACAGCTGAAAATAAATTTGAAGCCTTAGCTGCTCATGATGCGATAGTAGAAGCGCATGGAGCTTTGAAAACGGTGGCGGTTTCTTTGATGAAAATAGCCAATGACATTCGGATGTTGGCTTCTGGACCACGCAGTGGTATTGGTGAAATTAGCATTCCTGCTAATGAGCCAGGATCGAGTATTATGCCAGGGAAAGTAAATCCTACGCAATGTGAAGCGCTTACTATGATAGCAGCTCAAATACTTGGAAACGATGTAGCGATAAATGTAGGCGGTAGCAATGGGCATTTTGAATTGAACGTTTTTAAGCCAATGATGATTCATAATTTTTTGAACTCAGCTCGACTAATAGGAGAGGGTTGCATGAGTTTTAATGATAATTGTGCAGAAGGGATTGAACCCATTACGGAAAATATTAAAAAACACCTTGACAACAGTTTAATGCTAGTTACAGCTTTAAATACTAAAATTGGTTATTACAAAGCTGCAGAAATCGCAGGTAAGGCTCATGAAGAAAACACCACTTTAAAAGAGTCGGCAGTGGCTTTGGGCTATCTCACATCCGAGGAGTTTGACGAATGGGTTGATCCTAAAAAGATGGTTGGTAAGTTATAAAATGCTTAAAAATTATTTCGGATGTCCCGTCCCCAACTTTGTTGGGGACGGGATTTTTCTTTATGTTTGATAAAAACCCAGAAGCATGAGAAAAGGAATTTTGTTTTTAATGTTAACCATACTTAGTAGTCACCTTATGGCTGAGCATTATCAGGTAGCAGTTACAAACGAGGGGAGCGGTACGAGAGTGTATCAAAACTTTGGAGGTAAAAAAATGAAATATGAGTTTTCATGCAAGGGAGATTGTGAAGGTGTTTTAGAGGAACAATTAACTGCTAAGCCTGGCGAGTTGGAAGAAAAATTCGAGAAATCGAAACATAAAATGTCTAAACAAGTGGGCGATGTGTCTGAACTGAAAAGTTTGAAGTATTCTGAGTATAATCAATACATCTCGGAAACAGGTGTGGTGCACGAAGTTCATAAACTAATTTTGAAGTATGAGAAAATGCTGCAAAGTTATAATGGTAAAAAGAAGTTTGAATGGGTCGGTCGGGAGGACGCCGATGTGATTTATGTCTTAACTAAGAAAGGCAAAACATACGGCATCGACATTTACACTGGAAAAGATGCTAAAGAAAAGGAACACTTATTAAAAACAGATAAATAATAGATATGAAAAAGTTAATAATGCTAGCACTTTTGCTAAGTTGTACTTTAGTTACGTTCGCCACGAAATATACGCTCTCAGGGCAAACGGACAGAGTAGACAATGAATTTAAGATCACGAATTTGAAATTAGAAAATTTGGAACCAAAATCAGAGTATAGTTTCTTTTCAACAGTAGCTAATTTGAAAACAGGAGATAATATTCTCGCTAAAAATAAGGCTTTGAAAATCATTGGGGCTTCTGGTAAGACAATTGATTT
>CAZTCQ010000010.1:2395-18743 GCA_964612525.1 uncultured Chitinophagaceae bacterium
TTTTATTTTGCCTTAAACTTATTAATGGCATTTCGGGTAAACTCACTCAAAACAAGTGTTCCACTAGTTTGTGCTCTTTCATACAAAAGAGTTTCCCAATGGTCAGTTCCCTGCCAGAAAATATTCTTCAGCATTCCCAGCGCTTCTGGATTAGAATTAGCGAGTGTGTTGGCTAGTTTATTTACTGCTTCGTCCAATGCTTCGGCGTCGTCTAATACTTCTGCGTAAATGCCGTTTGTTTTAGCCCAATCAGCATCATACCAGGTCGTGGCGTCTAAGGCTAATTGTGAGAAGGCCGCCGTACCTGTTTTGCGTTCCACGGCAGGGCCAACTACGAAAGGTCCAATGCCAATCGCCAATTCAGATAATTTTACAGATGAAAATTTAGTAGCCAAGCAATAGTCGCAGCTACTCGCTACACCGACTCCACCACCCACAGCCTTGCCCTGCACTCGTCCAATAATAATTTTACCGCAGCTGCGCATAGCATTAATTACTTTAGCAAAACCAGAGAAAAATTCAAGACCCACTTTTTCATTTTCAATGGCGATTAATTCGTCAAAACTAGCGCCTGCGCAAAAAGCTCGTTCACCCGCGCTGCGAAGTACAATTACATTTACACTTTCTTCTTTACCTACGGAAGTGATAATGTTGGCTAATTCATTTAGGATATTTCCTGGAAGAGAGTTGCTAGCCGGGTGACCAAATTCTACTGTTGCTATTTTATTTTCTATCGAATAGTTTACAAAGCCATTTTCGTTCATGCTTGCAAATTTAGTTGATGAAAACTAAAACGGTTTCTTTTGTTATCTAAAAGAAATTCGAGACGCAAACTCTAGTCTTATTCTCGCTGATTTGATTTTAGTTTAAATTATTTACCTTGCGATTAAACTCTAATGTTATATTTGAGTCGAACAGAACATTATTAAAAATTAAAAAGAATAAACTATGAAAAAAATGATTTTAGCAGCATTGATTTGTTGCGCCCTAAGCTTTGACATGCAAGCGCAAACTAACTACAAAGTAGTAACGATTGTTGAATCTATTGTGCCGGGAGGTGTGGGTCGTTCCAGAATGGTCGAAGAGAAATCCCCTTTGGACCACACAGGCTTTACCACCGAGCGTACCGATGGTAAAAAAAGTAAACAACGAGGCGTGAAGCGTTCGGATGCGAAAGTTGATAGGTTTGCCGAAACTAAGCTTTTGAACTTCTATAGTATGGTAGGAATTAATTTTCAAAATGTAGCATCTAATGACGCCTTGATTTCTTCTAAGATTAATCAGATGGCTCAGGATGGTTGGAATCTCAAATTCGTTACTAGCGGAGTAGAAAGTGATTCAGGAAAAGGAGATGGTAAAGGAATTTTTATTACTCGTTTGATTTTTACGAAGTAGAGTTGACGGAATCAAAAATTAAAGGCTTGCTGGAAATCAGCAAGCCTTTTTTATTGAGAAAATCCAAAGCCCTTTAGATTAATAATCCTCCACTCACATTAATGGTATCACCGGTAATATAACTTGCTAGGTCACTTCCAAGGAAAACACACACATTGGCAATATCCTCGGCTTGTCCAAAACGGTTTAGCGGGATAGCCTCTTTATATTTATCGGCCCCTTCACCGTCTTTTAAATACGAAGTCATATCTGTTTCTACAAAGCCAGGCGCTATGGCATTACAACGAACGTTGCGGCTTCCTAACTCTTTGGCAATACTTTTGGTAAAACCAATCACACCTGCTTTACTCGCAGCATAAGAACTTTGACCTGCATTGCCCATCATGCCGATCACTGAGCTCATATTGATAATGGCTCCGTTACGAGCTTTCATCATAGGGCGCATAACCTGCTTGGTCATATTAAAAACACTTTTGAGATTGATCGCCATTACGTCATCCCATTGTTCTTCGGTCATGCGCATCAGCAAATTATCCTTTGATATGCCCGCATTGTTTACTAGAATGTCAATTTTTTCAAAATCCTCTTGTACACTTTTTATAAGTGCTTCGCAATCTGCCATTTCACCGGCATTGCTTTTATAGCCTTTAGCTTTTACGCCTAGAGCGGCACATTTTTCTTCTATGACTTTTGCGAGTTCGCCACTGCGATCGCTCACGTAGGTAAAAGCAACGTTGCATCCTTGCTCAGCAAATTTTAGTACAATGCCTTCTCCAATTCCTCGGCTGCCGCCGGTTACAATCGCCACTTTGTTTTCTAATAATTTCATTGCGATAAAAGTAAAAGCTAAAAAGCGAAATCAAAAATAATACTTAAAAACTTGCTCACTCTTTCCACAAGAGTGTGATCTTGTGACTACGTAATCAATGACGTACATCCAAGCGCAGATAAAATGTATGAAGGCCGAAAGAATGGATTTGTTTCGCTCCCAGGAGGCTAAGACCGCTAGCAATCCACCTGAACCATTACCGCCTGACACCCAATTAGGGGAAGTCTCACTGTGAGACCCTCACCTTGAAAACACTAAAATTGATATAATAAGCGCCGCGAGGAAGTCTATTTTTTTCATTGCACTAACGTAGTGAGTTGGTGGTAGTCATTATTTACAGAATTCTGCTTTTTTCTTATTGAACTTTTCCGTAGCGAAAACAATCTGTGGTATGATCATTGACCATGCCAATGGCTTGCATAAAAGCATAACAAATTACAGACCCTACAAATTTGAATCCACGGTTTTTAAGATCTATACTCATGGCATCGCTGATTTCAGTTTGGGTAGGAATGTCTTTGTGATGGTTCCAATTATTTACAATGGATTCGCCATTGGTAAACTGCCAAATGTATTTATCAAAACTACCAAACTCTTGACGAATGCCGATGAAGGCTTGTGCATTGGTTACAGCTGCTCGTATTTTTAATTTATTTCGAATGATAGATTCGTCTTGTAGCAAAGCCTCTATTTTTGGTTTTTTATAGCAGGCTATTTTTCTATAGTTAAAGTTGTCAAACGCTTTTCGAAACCCTTCTCGTCTGTGCAAAATCATTTTCCACGTTAAGCCGGCTTGAAAATTCTCTAGTAGTAAAAACTCAAAAAGTTTTTTGTCATCATGAAGGGGTACGCCCCATTCAGAGTCATGATAGTCTGCTTCTTGTTGATCCTTTGTGGCCCAAAAACAACGTTGGATACCGTCGTCAATCACTTCTGATTCTTTTCGCTTCTTCTCCCGTTTTTCGTATGCTTCCTTGCTATCCTCCGCCATGTCAAACTAGGGTTTATCTATCAGAGTGCAAGGCAACACGGTTACCTTCCGTATCTACTATAAAAGCGTAGTAACCCACTTCAGATGAGATTAATGTTTTGGGGACTATGACTCGCCCACCATTTTGGGCCGCTCGATCTAACACAAGATTTAAGTCAGGATTCGCATTCAGGTAGAGTAGGGAACCAGCGCCAGAAGGAATATAGCCTTCTCCGAAGCAAATAGCTCCGCTCACCTTGCCATCAAAGGCAGGAAAAAAAGCCATTTTGTAGGTATCAATTTCTGTTACCTCTAGCTCCATGTCAAAAATTGTTTCGTAAAACGTTAAGGCGCGGTCAAAATCACTCACCGGGATTTCAAACCAACTCACCATGTTTTTTTCTGTTGCCACTCTTATTCTTTTGTTTAATCTGAGTGCTAAAATAGTACAATTTTTGTACTAAGTACTAACTAGCTGATAGTTAGTCCGTTTCCTGATTTAGTGTTACGCTTAGCTCGTAATGAATAAAGTCTATGCATTTGTAAAGCAGTCGGTTCCTTAGCTGACTTTTTTAAACCGCAAACGCAACGAATTTATCACCAACACCACATCGCTCAACGCCATAACTCCTGCGCCAAAAGTAGGTGTCAAAAAACCGAAGGCAGCCACAGGGATTGCGATTATATTATATAAAAAGGCCCAGAACAGGTTTTGCTTGATAGTGAGAAAGGTGTGTTTGCCCAAGCCAATAGCCTCGGGCAAGGCAAGTAAAGAGTTATTCGTCAGCACGACATCGGCGCTTTGCATCGCTATTTGGCTAGCTTCGCTAAATGAAATTCCGATATCTGCTTTTGTAAGTGCGGGACTATCATTAATCCCATCGCCTACCATAGCTACGCCACCTTGCTGGGCTAATTCTTCAATCGCTTTTAGTTTATCTTCTGGCAATTTTTCCGATAGTATATTTTTTATACCTAGTTCTTTCGCTACTCGTTCGCATTTTTCTTCTCGATCTCCCGACAGCAGGGTCATTTTATAGCCCTTTTGTCTTAGCATTTTTACCACCGTTTTCGCTTCAGGACGAATCATATCGACTAAGTCAATCCAACCAAGTAAGGCACCATTTTTAATGACATATAAATCACGCCTTTCACTGGTCAGTCTTTTCGCCAGGCGGTAGGATCCAATTTGAATATAATCACCCTCTATGGAATGACCTTTTAAGCCAACTCCTTTTATTTCTTCGCTAGACACATATTCAAGACTTTCGTCTACTGGCCAATGCTCAACAATCGATTTTGCAATGGGGTGAGAAGAAGTTTTTTCTAAACCTACTACCATGGATTTGAATTCTGATTCACTGAGTGTGCTATCATAAATTTGAAAATCGCCAACCGCGATTTTGCCAGTGGTCAAGGTGCCCGTTTTATCAAAAATGATATGTTCCAGCTTGGAAAAATGTTCCAAGATATCACCACTTTTTACTAAGACTCCATTGCGTGCTGCTCGACCCATTCCGACCATGACAGCAGCCGGAGTAGCCAATCCCATGGCGCATGGACAAGCAATTACGAGTACGGCGATGGTTCGCATCATGCTTTGTGCAAAGGCTAGGTCCGCCATGAAATAATTTAGGAAAAAAGTAGTCAAAGCTATAGCCAGCACTATCGGAACAAAGACCGCACTAATCCGATCAGCTAGTTTTTGCAACTCAGGTTTTGTACTCTGCGCCTTTTGAACCATAGCTATTATTTGAGACAAGGCTGTGTCGTTTCCAATGGCCGTAGCTTGGATTCTAATCGTGCCATTTTCTACTAGAGTGCCTCCCGTCACAGGGTCTTTTTCTTCTTTTGCCATGGGGAGGCTTTCGCCTGTCATCATACTTTCGTTTATGTCAGCCTGACCAGATAAAATAATGCCGTCCGTTGGAATTTGATCTCCGGTATTTACCTGTAGCACGTCATTGACTTTAATTTCTGAACTAGGTATTTCAGAAAACGTTTCTTTGCCCAAAGAATCTGTGAGCACCAGTCTAGCTTTTGTTTTTTGTAATTGAGCTAACTCAGTTAAGGCCGATGCTGTAGATTTTACCGTTCGTTCTTCTAAAAAATTACCCAATAAAACAAGCGTAACGATAGAAGCACAGGTTTCAAAAAATAAATAATCCTCTACGTTTTCAAGAAAAAAGATAATGCCAATCACACTATAAAAAAAGGCGGCACTAGCTCCTATAAAAATAAGAACGTCCATGTTGGGCAAGCGATTGCGCAGGGAGCGCATGGCGTTTTGTCCGAAATGAACAACACAAATAATATAAACCGGTAAGCACAAAACAAATTGAACCCAAGGATTGTGAAGCGGCTCCCATTTTAGAAACATGTGCGCAATGAGCGGAAGCCAAAAGCAAAAACTAATTAGTAAATAAATTTTGCTCTTACTGTGAGAACCGGACTGCTTTTTATTCTGAGCAGCTCCAGATTTGTTTTTGTCTATGATAGGATAGCCAATTTTTTTTAGCCCATTAAAAATTTCTTCTTCGTTATTCTCGTTGTCTATTGAAAAACTGAGTTCGCCAGTGGTTGGATTGGCCATTACATCGCTGACGCCATTTTTTTTAAGATGTTTTTGAATCGTAAGCGCACAGTTTCCACAAGTCATTCCTTCTACGGTGCATGAAATTTGTTTACTCATTCTAGTCAAAAATAATGTTGAATTGTTGGGAATATGATAATCAATGCAATTTTAAACCAAGCATGTCTTTTTATATTTAGTATCAGTCCTTCTATTTTGATACTAGGTCACATGTTTCAATTTTGAAATGATTAGCTGAATATCTCAATCGATTTTTTGTTAAAGTAGTTACTTTTTTAAATAAAAAGTAAACTCATGCTTAATTTAATCACTTTAAAACTCAACCACATGAAAAAAATAATTGTACTCATCTCGTCATTCTTGCTTGTATTTAATATGAATGCCTCTCACATTTCAGAAGGAGAAATTTGGTATGAACATATCTCAGGCAATAGCTATGAACTGCATCTGCGCCTGTACAGAGATTGTCAGGGAATAGGCCTGGGAACCTCTCAAACAATTTCTATTTCTTCTATTAACGGTGCTGTCACCAACTCTGCTTCACTTTCTCAGACTTCGGCACAAATGCTTTATTCTTGTAATATCACTACCTGCACAAATCCGTCATCTTCAACAAAGGGTTTTATGGTGCATGAATATTCTGGTACTGTGAACTTGCCAAGCTCACAAACAGATTGGATTTTTTCGTTTTCTACTTGTTGTAGAGTACCTAGTTTGAACTTATCGGGCGGGCAAGGTACTTATGTATATGCTTCACTAGACAATAGTTCCATCCCCTTTAATAATAGTGTGGTAAGTCCTTATGCACTTTCATTGTATTACCCTATCAATGTTGCTAGTTCTATTAGTTTTGCGGGCACAGAAATTGACGGTGATTCGCTTGACTTTCGCTTGGTTCCTGTGAGAACGGGAAATGGAAATAACGCCAATTATATCCTTCCCTATTCAGCTACTACTCCCTTTACCAATTCGTCACTTAGCTTAAATTCTCAAACGGGCGTTATGAGCTTTACACCAACCATGGTCGGAACGGCTTTTATTGGAGTTGAAATCCGCGAATTTCGAAATGGAAATTTGATAAGCTCATTAATTAGAGACTATCAACTTCAGTTTATTGGAGCTACCGTATCGAATTCTGTTCCCGATGTTTCGGGTGTGAATAATACGATAGCATTCACTGCCAACGTAAATTCATGTGGTAACTCTTCTATGAATTTTACAATAAACTCAACGGACGCAGACGCAGCTGATTCTACGATACTATTAGGATTGGCTCTACCAGCCGGTGCCAACTTTACAACCAGTGTTGCTCAAAATGAAATAGGAACTTTCTCATGGGCAGTCACACAAGCGGATGTTCGAGCACAGCCCTACCTTTTGGTTGTAGAGGTAAGAGACAATAATTGTGGGGTAAGTCAAGAAGTATATCAGCTTTATGTAAACAACTGTAACACTGATAGCGTTTGGGCCGGTGATGCGAATGCTGATTTTACCTGCGATAATTTTGATGTGTTGAACGTAGGAATCGCTAACAATACAAGTGGCGCCTTGAGGCCAGCGGCTACTTCAATGTGGCAGGCAGAGTGGTGTCCGAACTGGACGAACAATTTTATAAGTAACATTAATTACAAACATGCTGATTGTAATGGAGATGGCACCGTCAATAGTTCGGATTTAGCCGCTATTACTGCGAATTACGGATTGGTGCATCAAAAAAATAATCAAATCGGACAATATAAAACGCTAGGCTTGCCTGATTTATATTGTGATGTGGCTAATGTGCAAGCAAACAAGGGGGGCACTGTTACGGTGCCGATAATGTTAGGTACGCCTGGCTCAGAGATAAATAATTTTTACGGAATATCGGCCACCGTAGAATTGCTAAATGCTCAAACGTCAGCGCCGATTTCAGTTACTAAGAATGTTTCTTGGATTGGAAATGCAACTAATAGTTTTGAATTTGAAAAGAGCTTAGCAGCTACTAAAACAGCCTTTACGTTTGTAAGAAATAATCAGCAAAACTTGATGTCGCAGCAGGGTCAAATCGGAGAGATTACTTTTCCTATTGATGCAAATAGTGCAACAGGTTCAAAAGTAATTATACAATTTTCTGATATAAAAATGATTCAGAAAAATGGAGAAGAAATAACGGACTACAACGTAATGGCTGATACTATGGAAATTTTAGCGCCGAGTAGTGTCAATGACTATGAGAATCGTTTCGCTGCTTCCGTTTATCCGAATCCGAATCAGGGTCAGTTTATGTTGTCCTTACAAGTAGAAAAGGCGGCAATATTTACC
The DNA here is from genome assembly GCA_964612525.1 of uncultured Chitinophagaceae bacterium. GTDB lineage: Bacteria > Bacteroidota > Bacteroidia > Chitinophagales > Chitinophagaceae > JAGNRR01. The sequence continues at coordinate 10,484 of CAZTCQ010000010.1, forward strand.
ATGGCCCTTTATGATGCAGCCGGAAGAAAAGTAGGTGAAGATTTAGTTCAAAAAACACTCTCACAAGGCAAGCACCATCTTGACTTGAATATCAATGATAAAGCTTTGGGGCATTATTTCCTAGAAATTAAAACAGAGGAAGGTAAAAAAATGATTCCTATTCAGAAGTGGTAGTATCTTTGGGCGGTGAAAAAAGAATATTCACTCAACGAAATTGAATCAATAGCAAGACAGATTCTTAAAGAAGCAGGGCATTCTAAATGCCTTGCTTTTTTTGCAGATATGGGCGCTGGTAAAACGACGGTGATCAATGCTATCTGTAAAGAGTTGGGTGTGGTGGACAATGTGTCCAGCCCTACCTATTCGATAATTAACGAGTACAGAACGAAAGAGAGTAAACTCATTGTTCACATGGATTGGTATCGCCTAAAGGATGAAGGGGAAGCTTTGAATGCTGGGGTAGAGGATTATATGTACAATGCATATTTATGTTTGATTGAATGGCCAGAACGTGCCGAAGGCCTTTTGCCTGAGAACTTTATAAAGGTCGAGCTAAAGACCCTTGGCAAAGACCAACGGGAAATAATAGTTTCAAAATAATTTATCGCACTCTTAATTCTATTGCTCCTTCTGCTGCTTTTTTTGCAGGCCAGTAGCCAGATATCAGGGCGATGATTACCACCGTGATAATGATTAAAACAAAATCTTGCCAATGCATATCTACAGGATAGCTTTCCACTAAAAAATTATCATCTCCTAATTTTAAAAAGCCATAATTTTTTTGCAGTACGGAAAACAGAATAGCTATCAAACTACCAAGTCCAGCACCGATTAAGGCAATGAGCACGCTTGTGCTAAGGAATACTTTTTGAATAAATATTTGTTGACCACCCATGGTTTTTAAAATGGCAATGTCTTTTCGTTTTTCTAAAATGAGCATGGCCAAACAACCAATAATATTAAACGAAGCAATAAAAAGCATTAAGCTTAGGATAGCATATACCGCCCATCGTTCCGAACTTAGAATCATAAAAAGTGTTTTATTCTGTTCGTAACGGGTAGCAATGTTTAGACCCTTTTTACTTAGTTTGTTTTGTAACTGCCTTTGAACTTTAGCAGGACTTAGGCCTTCGTCTAGCGCAATTTCTATTGAAGAAAAGGAAGCAGATTTTCCTAATAAATTTTGTACCGTAGCCAAGGGAGCAAAGGCATAGGTTTCATCAATTTCATCTTGTAAATAAAAAACACCCTGCACGGCAAAGTCAGCTTGACTAAAAGAATTTATTGCATTTAAATTATACCCTTTTGTATTTCTAAAGGCATAACTAGTGACGGGCATCAGGCTTTGTTCGCTAGCGCCCAATTTATTGGCTATTCCTAAACCCAAAACAATTACGTTTTTGTTCGCAGAAAAATCCATCTTACCGTAGTTGATTGAATTGGAAAGCTGAGTAACGGTATTGTATTGACTATCGACGCCTTTCAAAGTCACAATGGCTTGATCTTCGCCGTAGTTCAAAAGTACTTTTTCTTCTAAGCAATAGCTCACCGCTTTAATGCCGTCGATTTCGTCCAAGGACTTGATGATTGTATAATTGGATTCAAATGTTTTGCCGCTGCCAGCCGTAATTTTTATTTCCGGATAGAAAGAATTGTATAGGTCTTTGATAAATCCTTCGAAGCCATTGAATACTGAAAGAATAATCAATAAAGCCGCCGTTCCCACCGCAATAGCCGAAATGCTCACCCACGATATTACATTAATCGCATTGGTAGTTTTTTTAGACCGGAAATAGCGCCAAGCAAATTTGAAGTACACGGCCGTAAAGGTAATTAGTAGTGAGTAGTAAGTTGCAAGTATTTAGTAGTAAGTCGCAGTTGGGAAGACGTAAGAATTATTCGTAATTGCTAGGGTATGAAATTCATACTCACGACTTGCGGCTAACTACTTAGGACTCGAATTTAACATAATCTTACACGCTTAGACCCTTCGTGCACTTAAACCTAGCACTAAATTTGGACTCAAACACGAAGATTATGGAACAGGTAAAATCAAAAATATTATTAGTAGAGGACGACACAAACTTTGGAAAGGTATTGAAAAACTATTTGGAGTTGAACGATTTTGTAGTAGAGTTAGCTCGAGATGGAATCCTTGGATTGGCTGCCTTTAAAAGAGAGAAATTTGATTTATGTATCTGTGATGTAATGATGCCTAATTTGGATGGCTTTTCATTAGGAGAAGAAATTAGAAATATTGATCCTGATGTTCCTTTGTTTTTTCTTACGGCAAAAAATATGAAAGAGGATATTTTGCACGGTTATAAACTAGGAGCTGATGATTATATTCTGAAGCCCTTTGATAGTGAAGTACTACTTCATAAAATAATGGCCATCATTAAAAGAAGTACTGAGCAGCAAGCGGAACAAAATGGAAACGTTGAATTTGATTTTGGAAAATTTCACTTCAATAGTAAGCTTCGTGAATTGAAAATTGAGGATACCATGTTTAACCTTTCACCGAAAGAAAATGATTTGTTGAGAATGTTGTGTGAATATAAAAATGATTTATTGCCTCGAGAATTAGCACTAAAAAGAATCTGGGGGAGCGACACCTATTTCAATGGAAGAAGCATGGACGTATACATTGCTAAGTTGCGTAAGTACTTGCGCGAAGACGATGGCGTAGAAATCGTAAACATACACGGCAACGGGTTTAGACTCGTAGAAAAGGACAAAGTGTAATCCTGCCGAAATTTTATAAATAATTAAAAGTCCAACCTGGTTGGGCTTTTTTTTAGAAACGGACTAACGTTTTCAACCTTTCGTACGTCTTATATGCAGAAGACTTATGTTATATGCAATTGTAACCTATCAACTTATAGGAACTTCATAATTGTAAAACCGATTTTAATTGGTTTCCTCATAACTATAGAATTTTTAAATGACAATGAAAGCTCTGCCCAACAGCGGAGCTTTTGTTGTTTGGAAACTACATTTTAATAAAGCAATTATTTTATTTAATAACTTATATTTTTTGCATCTGCTCACTCACAAATTCTGCTAACTCTTTTACTGTATTTTCAGAAAAGTCAAATTGGATACCGGCAGTTCGATAAAGATCATTTAGATTTTTGGTGTAGCCTAAAGAAAGCGCTTTTGTATAGTTTTGTATAGCTTGTTTTTCATTTTCTAAGTATTGCTTCCACATGGCAATAGCACCTAGTTGCGCAATGCCGTATTCAATATAATAGAAAGGCACTTCAAAAAGGTGTAGTTGTTTTTGCCATTGAATAGCACGTATGTCATCTAAGTCTAGAGTATCAATATTATTTGGATAGAATTCATTTAGGATATTCATCCATTGCGTTGTGCGCTCTTCCCTTGTATGCTTCGGATTTGTATAAATCCAATGTTGGAATTTATCGATAGTGGCTATCCATGGAAAAATACTCAGTGACCTTTCCAGCTGTTCCGCTTGCGCTCGTTTAAGGTCAGTTTGTTTTTCATAAAAGGTATCCCAATGTTCAAACGTAAAAAGTTCCATACTCATACTAGCTAACTCTGCCATTTCCATGGGGTATTCTTTCATGCCGCTGAGTTTTAAATCATGCGCCAGGAATGAATGAAAAGCATGGCCTCCTTCATGCATCATAGTAATAACATCGTCCGCCGTGCCCGCTGCATTCATAAAAATAAAGGGCACACCCGTCTCAGCAAGTGGGCAATTATACCCACCGGGGGCCTTGCCTTTTCGGCTATCCAAATCAAGGTGTTTGATGTCTTTCATTTTGCGAATGCAGTTTCCAAAAAATGGATTGAGTTTGTCATAAACCGCAATTGCTTTATCCGTCAATTCTTGACCATCTGTAAAAGGATTCAGTGGCTGCTGTCCTTCCGGTACCGCATTTAAATCCCAAGGCTTTAGCTTGTCTAGTCCTAGTTTTTCTTTTTTGTTTTCATAAATTTTTTCTACCAGGGGCAGCATATACTTTTTTACGCTGTCATGAAAATCTTCGCATTCTTTTACTCCGTAATCAAATCGCCCCAGCGCTTTGAACATATAGTCTCGGTAGTTTTCAAAACCGGCGTTTACGGCTACTTGATGCCGTTTAGTAAGAAGGGTGTCAAACAGTTCATTAAGGTTTTCTTGGTCCTCGGCCCTTCGCTTAGCTACCTTGAAATAAACTTCTTCTCGACGACTTCTATCAGGCTGTTGTAAAAATTTTGCTGCCTGCTGAAGTGTGAATTCTTTATCGTCTACCTCCACACTCATTTTGCCACTAATCGCACCAAACTGTTGTGCCAAAACATTGATTTCTGCTTCCAGACTTATGTTTTCTTCGCGATAAAGCTCCACCTGATTTTTTACACTTCGCAGCATAATTTCATAATCTTCGCCCAAGTCTTTAACAAAGGGAGAAGCCATTAGTTTTTCATTCAGTTTATGAGCAAAAGGCTTTAGATGCGGTTCAATATTCATTACAAAGTTGGTAAAACTTTCTTCATACTCTTTGTTTTCCGTATCGCGCGTCATATTGATTTGTCGCCAACAAACGTCTTCACTCAAAGCAGCTTCTAACTCGCTACTATCTTGCATCCATTTTTTTAAATCTTCGATAGAGTTTAATTCTCGAGCCAGAAGTTCTTCAAAATGTGGGATGACATCGTCCTTAGAGTTTACAATAAATTCTTTGGGTAAATAATGTCTTTCTAACTTTTGGATGTTGGCGTTTAATTGCATGGGCGCAAATGTAATATGCTTGAAACGTTTTTATGGTTTTAAAGACAATGCCTAACTTTAACTTAAATGAAATTATATTTTCTACTACTGCTTTTTCTTCCGTTGAGCTTGTTTGCTCAAGATGAGAAGAAAGCTCTTAAATTTGAAAGGGCAGGCTTTGGTTGTAGGGGCGGTGTTGTTTTTTCTTATTTATCACCTTCCAATGGGATATCTACTCGTACTTCTTATCAAGCTGGTTTAGTAAGCCAGCGAAAATTTTCAGACAAAAGTTTTCTTGTAACTGAACTTCTTTTTAGTAATCAAGGTGCTGGTACTAAGAGCAATGAGTTGGTTCTGTATAACGTACTCGTTCCTTTATTATATCAAAGAAGATTCTCTGAAACTTTTTTTGTAGAAGGGGGGCTTCAGTTGTCTTTAAGTTTAAATGGAATCCTACCCAATAAATTTCCATTGGACAATTCAACTTGGTTCAATGGAGTATTGGGTGGAGGCGTGAATCTTACTGATAGAAACTCAATTAGTCTACGATTTACAAAAGGCCTTTCTCCAATTTTTAAAGCGCCCAATTTTTCACTATCTGCTTTGTCTATTAGCCTTGTTAATATGTTCTGATATAACTTTGCTTCCATGTTGAACGAGGATGATTTAGCTGAATTTGATGAAGAGCAAGACGATGATTTCGAAATTCATTATCCTAAGCGTGGTCCGATAGATAAAGTTTTTTATCCATTTGATAGTGAGGAGCCTTTTGGGTTGTGTACTATGTGTCAAACTCAGTTTGGCGAGGATACCGAATTTCTGGTAGAAAAAGCTGTGAAGGGTAGTGATGTAATTTTTGAAATTGCGATGTGTTTGCCCTGTGCAGAAGAGATGCGCAATCAACTTTCGACAGACTCTATGCAGCGGATAGAAGCTTATATGTCCAAAGTGAATTTTGAAAAACGAGCAGAGCAATTTATTGAAAACCCAAGTGAAAATATAAATGATTTCATAGGGAAATGTGTAGTGTCGAACCAAGTCATTGACAAAAATGAGGAGCATCAAATTTATGCTTATTGTCAAGGAAAAGAAATGGTTTATTCTGCTTTGCCTTACGCAATCAGTGGTGAGGTTATGGAAGAAATTCAAGAACTACTTTCGCCAGAAACGAAACAAGAAATGGATGACTTTATGGATCAATATTTAATTCCTGATGATTTAAGAGATTTATTAAAAGGGCGCCCTGTTTTAATTTAAGATGATGAGTCCCTTAGCCGAAAGACAAAGACCCCAAAAGCTATCCGATATTATTGGGCAAGACCATATTACCGGAGAGGGTAGTGTGCTAGCAAATGCTTTAGCCAATAATCAGTTGCATTCGTTATTACTTTGGGGACCGCCCGGAACAGGCAAAACGAGTATAGCAAACGTAATTGCCGAGACACTATCGATTCCTTTTTTTAAATTAAGTGCAGTATCAGCGGGTGTAAAGGAGGTTCGTGAAATATTAAAAACGGCCGAGAAGCTAGACGATTGTATTCTCTTTATTGATGAAATTCATCGGTTTAATAAAAGCCAGCAAGACGCTTTGCTTCATGCTGTAGAAAAAGGTACGATAACTTTAATTGGGGCCACTACAGAAAACCCAAGTTTTGAGGTTAACTCGGCTTTGCTGAGTCGTTGCCAAGTTTTTGTATTAAAATCATTGGGTAAAGTACAGTTAGAGGAAGTGCTCGCAAAAGCCTTATCAGAAGATGTCGCTCTGCAAAAGCAAAAAGTGAGGATTCAAGAAAGTGAAGCCTTATTAAAATTATCAGGAGGTGATGCGCGAAAACTATTGAACGTTTTGGAGTTGGTTCTTTCTCAAAGCAAAGCAAAGGAAATTACCATCACGAATGAGCTAGTCAGCAAAACCGTGAATCAAAAAATGGCGCTCTATGATAAAACAGGTGAGCAACACTATGATATTATTTCGGCTTTTATAAAAAGTATGCGTGGGAGTGACCCCAACGCAGCGGTCTATTATTTGGCTAGAATGATAGCTGGAGGGGAAGATGTAAAATTTATAGCAAGGCGAATGATTATTTTTGCTAGTGAAGATATTGGCAATGCGAATCCTAATGCTTTGCTGTTAGCCAATGCGTCCTTTGAGGCGGCAAACAAAATTGGGTATCCCGAAGCCCGTATTATTTTAAGTCAATGCGCGGTCTACTTGGCTACATCGGTTAAGAGCAACGCGACCTACGTGGCCATTAATGATGCTTTGTCGCTGGTAAAAAAGACCGGAGATTTATCTATTCCTATGCAAATTCGGAATGCCCCCACCTCACTCATGAAGGATTTAAACTATGGCAAGGGCTATCAATACGATCACAATGCTGAAGGAAATTTTTCGGAGCAAGAATTACTACCCACTGAAATTAAAGGAACCGTTTTTTACGAACCGGGTAAAAACCCCGCAGAAAACAAAACGCGCGAAAAACTTCGCGCGCAATGGAAAGAAAAATATGGTTACTAATGCTAGAAACGGATACCCAATCGAATAGAAGGGAATCGGATACTTGGGGAGGTAAATCTTGATTCTATATTGACGAAATCCGGTGTATTTTCTCGAAGCCTGAATATATTATCGACCAATGGTAAATTAGCATTTATATAGTCAACGCCGGTTTGTATGTCTGCTTGTACATCACCTGGCAGCGGAGAGTCATTTCGAGTGATATTTATTTCTCCTATGTTGGAGCTATATTGAATGCCAAATAATATTAAGTCCAGTGAAATTCTTTTTAGTAAAAAGGTTTGAATCCCAAAGCTTAGTCCAGCACTGGCCGTATTCATTTGAACATTAAAATCAAAATCATAGTTTATAGGTTCTGCCGCTGAGAAGGAATCTGTATAGAGTAGTTTATTGCTATAATCATAGCTACGATATTTAAAGTAGAGCCCAGCAAAAAAGCCCCGAGGAGCATTTTTGAAATAATAACGAACTTCTGGCATTATGAAGTACTTGTTGATTTCTGAACCTTGAAAACCATAGTTTGAAGGAAAAATTCCTTGTAATGTTTCTTTTTCGGCCGAAAAATTGTCAAGGACTGATTCAAATAAAAGTCCAAAATCTTCAGAAAGTGATGAGTTTTTTTGTGGAAGTTGATAAAACCCATTAATACCTATCGTAAATTTTCTATTCAAAACACGTTCATAGCCTAAACCAAATTTTGATTGAGGCAAACCATCTAATCTTATTTTAATAACGTTTTTTCCGCTGCTACCGTTGCCACCGCCGCCTCTGACATTACCTCCCCCTGGTCGTAGCCAGCCATCGCCATTGATGACTTGACCAAAGCCACCGTTGCCACCATAGTCATTTTGTGCTTGCGTGGTATAGGCTACCGAAAGGAGTAAGAATGCTATTAATAGTCTTTTCATACGAGAGAATTATATGCCGAAGGTAATAATTCTTTTTTGAATTTAGGTCGACTATTTCTCTTGCTCTATTTAGCGATGGCTAATCCCTAAAGACTCGTATATATACTGCTG
>CAZTCQ010000010.1:18843-25527 GCA_964612525.1 uncultured Chitinophagaceae bacterium
ATGAAGGAGTTTCTAGCCGTAAATAAATCAATGGTTTCTTTTTTCAAATATCGCCTACCCTCATAGATTCCACCGTTTAGTAACATTTGCATTAAAACGCTAACGTCTTTGGCAGTCGAAAAAAGACCAGCGTGTCCGCTTACGCCTCCAAACATGGCCGCGCCCATATCATGAACATAGCCTTGAACTTTTTTATTTCGCCAATAATTGTCAAACTCACTCGGAGCGATTAAGTTTTTTAAAGGTTTTTTTCGTGGGTTGAATTGTGTTTCCTTCATGCCAAGTGGAGCATAGAAGTTTTTAGCTACATAGGCATCTAAACTCATCCCCGACACGCGCTCCACAATTTTTTGTAGAAAAATAAAATCCAAATCACTGTACTTATATCGACCTAGATTGGTGAGCTTGCTGTCGTAAATTCTCTTCCACATGGTGTCTTTCCAACGTCGATTCATATACATTCCGTTCATTACTTTTACGCTGAATAAAGAAGAAGGAGTGGTTCGGTAGATATCTTTTCTTGGTTTGCCGGCATCATTTAGGGTTTCTTTATAAAAAGGAATCCAAGCGTGCAAACCTCCTTGATGTAATAATAGATTTTTGATTTTTACGTTGCGCTTATTCGTACCACGTGCTTTTGGTAAGTATCTTCCTATGCTTGCGTTGAGGTCAATCTTTCCTTGTTCATACAGTTTCATGACCGATAGAGTCGTGGCTGCAACTTTCGTTACCGAAGCCAAATCATAAATAGTGCTATTCGTGACGGGTGTTTTTTTATTATAGGTGTGATGACCAAACGATCTGTCATAAAATACTTTACCATTTTTTATGGCCATTACCCTGCAACCCGGGAAGGCTCTTTTTTGAATGGCATTGGTGATTAAATTATCAATTTTCTCTAAGTAAAGAGCATTAGCACCAACAGCTGCTGGGCTAACACAACATTTTACTTTCTCAGATTTTTTTGAAACGCGGTTATCAATTACTACCGTTTTGTTCTCTTTTTTTATAAATCGATTGTTGGGATTAGAGTTGCTTATCCCCAAGGTGCTCGTAGCACTGGCAATACCGCTACCCAAATGATAGGTAGAATTTACACTCACGGGCAATTTCCCATACGGACTTAAACCGCCCCCTATTATTTCAGAAGCTGTTTTTATAGTTTCTTCATGTTCATTATAACATACCATAAATCCGCCCGAGTTATCCATCATGGAAATTGCATACGGATTCCCGAACAAAACGGTAAGTGTGTTTTTATTAGAGGCAAACTGTTTTACAGCCTCACGCTCACCCAAATCTAGTCCATACTTTTTTGAGGGATAACGGCTCATGTTGTGAACGCCTACAATCACGGCATCGTACTTCGCTAGCTTATTTTTTAATTGACTGATCCGAGATTTTGTGCTGGAATTTGCATAAAAAATATCATTCAATTGTGCCTTGCTCAGCGCTTTTTTCATTTTGGGGTGACTACTTGTTCCTACAAAAACGTAGGCCGTTTTATTTGATCCTGCTCTCTTTATTTTGTCCAGTACATTGTACGGATCGCTTAGTAGCGTGATACCTTTTCGTGCTGTTTGCGTGCGCAAAACGGAGGTCAATTTATTAATGTCTCGATCGATATTAGCGGTAGGGATGGGTTGGAAGTTATAAAGCTTAGCTCGATACTTGGCTGCCAATATTTTCTTTACGCTTATTGCCAAGCGTCTTTCACTGATTTCTCTTTTTTGAATAGCTCCTTTGATTTTATCAATTCCCGTAGCCACGTCCTCCGAAAAAAGTAGAACATCATTCCCTGCCTTGAAGGCTAAATAATCTACTTCGCCAGGTTGATAATACTTTGTCACACCTTTCATATTCAAAGCGTCGGTGATGATCAATCCATCGTAACCCATTTGGTCTTTTAGCAAATTGGTTACTACTTTTTTTGAGAGTGTGGTAGGTGTGTTCGGCTTAGATTCTAAGGAAGGAATTTGTAAATGAGCTACCATTATACTTTGAACGCCTCCACGAATTAACTCACGAAAGGGCGCTAGTTCAGTAACTTCAAGCTGTGATTTTGTTTTATTAATTTCTGGCAAATCTTTGTGAGAATCTACATCAGTATCTCCGTGCCCCGGGAAATGCTTAGCACAAGCTATGATGCCTTTGTCTTGCATTGCGTTCATGTAGGCAATACCTAATTTACTTACCATTTTTTTATTTTCTCCGAACGAGCGAGAGTTAATCACGGGATTTTTAGGATTATTATTCACGTCAACTACGGGTGCAAAATTGATATGAACACCAAGGCGTTTGCATTGTTCGGCTACTGCGTCGCCATAGCGTTTCATTAAGGCTTCGTCGTAGGCGGCGCCTAAATACATTTGTTTTGGAAGATCTTTAATTCCGCGAAGGCGCATACCCAAGCCCCACTCAGCGTCCATACCAATCAACAAGGGCACATTGCTCATTTGCTGATATTGATTTGTAAGTTTGGCTTGTTTAGTGGCAGTTCCTTGCATGAAAATTAAACCACCAATTTTTTGATTTTGAATCAATTGTTTTATTTCTTCTTCATTGTATTTGTCTGTTCCCGAATAAGCCGCCACCATAAAAAGTTGGCCAACTCGTTGCTCAAGCGATAGGGATTGGTATACACTGTCCACCCAACGGCTCATGCTCGCCTGGGCACTGGCTTGGGCGAAACCGAAGAGTACAATTTGAAACAGGAATATGGCAATTATTTTTTTGATAGAAGAAGTTGTTATCATTGGACTACAATGATAAAAGATAGTAAGTCCTCACGGTGTTAGCGATGTTTTTTTTAACACTTTCTTTTGTACGTAGAGCGGGTAAAACCTACTTATCTTTGGAGTATGAAAAAACTAATTACCCTTGCTTTTCTATTTTTATTTTTTACAACGGTACATGCGCAAGAAAGCAACACGGAGTATGGTGAAAATTTAGTAAGCATTCGACCGTATGTAGGTTATGCGACTCCTCAAATTAGTGACTTGGGAATCGGTATATCCTATGAGCGATTTTTGAATGATTTTATGAGCGCCACGGTTCCTTTTACTTATGGCCTAGGTTCAAATATGATTCAAACGGGTGTGGGCTTAAAGTTATATCCCACGGGTCATGACAGAACGGTAAAATATGCCATTGGGCCTACTTTGCTTTTTTCTCGTTCCTCGCAAGGCTTTGAAGTGTTCAGACAAGACACGATTAACAACTTTACTTTTAGCGAGGAGATAGACAATCCCTTAACGCAGATAGGATTTATGTTGACAAATTCTTTGAATGTCACGGTTCAAAAAAAAATATATCTTGGTGCAGAGTTGGGCCTAGGGCTAAATTATTTAAACCATTACAAGACTAGAGAAGTAGACGGTGTCCAGATTGTAAGGGATGGTGGTGCCAATGTCCTTTTTATGTTTAGCTTATCCATGGGGTATCGTTTTTAGTATATGAAAGAATTTTTTGTCAAGCAATGGCGACGAATCAAACGAATTGTTTTTTTTGCGTTTCTATTGCATTTAGGATATGCGATTGCTCTGATATGGATTGCTCCGCCCTATACTATGACTATGTTGGCCGACAGATTGAACGGCCAAGCAGTAACGTATGATGCTAACGAAAGTACTGAAACAGGTTCTCAAATTGTGCTCGCCGCTCTAGCAAGTGAAGATCAAAAATTTCCTGATCACTATGGAATTGATTTTAAAGCAGTGCGAGACGTAATTAAGGAAAAAGCAAAAGGAAAAAAGTTACGCGGAGGGAGTACAATTAGTCAGCAAACGGCTAAGAATGTTTTTTTATGGCAAGGACGAAGTTGGATTCGAAAAGGGCTGGAGGCTTATTCTACGATGATTATTGAATTATTGTGGAGCAAGGAAAGAATTTTAGAACAGTATTTACGGATAGCTGAAATGGGGAAAGGTGTTTATGGCATTCAAGCGGCTGCCAAGTATTATTACAATACAACACCCAGTAAACTGACTGCACAGCAAGCGTCTGCCATTATTTGCTGCTTGCCGAGCCCAAAAAAAAGAAACCCAAAACAGTTGACACCACATTTAAAACGAAAACAAAATTGGATTTTGAAGCAAATGAAAATTTTAGCAAAGGATAAAGATGTAAAAGCACTTCTTGCCAACTAACTTTGTCTCGACTTTATAAAATTGCACAAATGAGAATAGCTGTAGTAGGAGCCACAGGATTAGTAGGCACAAAAATTTTGGAAGTACTAGCCGAAAGTAAACTGAAGATTGATGAATTGATACCGGTCGCATCGGAACGCTCAATTGGTAAAAAAATTAGTTTTCAAAATAAAGAATGGGAGGTTGTTGGCTTTCAAACGGCCATTGATCAAAAGCCTTCTTGTGCCGTTTTTTCGGCGGGTGGGAATACTTCTTTGGAGTTGGCACCCAAATTTGCTGCTGCTGGAATTCGAGTTATAGATAACTCTTCTGCTTGGCGTATGAATCCCGAGAACAAACTCATTGTACCTGAAATTAATGGTGACACTTTGAATGAGGATGATTTTATTATTGCCAACCCCAATTGTTCTACGATTCAAATGGTGATGGTGCTTAAACCCTTGCACGATTTATTTACCATTAAGCGAGTCGTCGTTTCCACCTATCAATCTGTTACAGGCTCGGGGGTGAAAGCCGTGCAGCAATTAGAAAATGAGAGAAAGGATGTTAGTGGTGAAAAAGCTTACCCTTATGAAATTGATATGAATCTAATTCCTCAGATTGATGTTTTTATGAAGAATGACTACACCAAGGAAGAAATGAAAATGATAGAGGAAACCAATAAAATATTGGATGACAATAGCATTAAAGTGACGGCTACCGCCGTTAGAATTCCCGTAATGGGTGGTCATAGTGAGTCGATTAATATAGAATTTGAGAAAGAGTTTTCTGAAAAAGCAGTAATGGATAGTTTGATTCACTTTCCCGGAATCACCGTAATTGATAATCCTTCAGAGCTCAAATACCCAATGCCTTTGATGGCTCATAATCAAGATGATGTTTTTGTAGGAAGGATTCGACGGGACCATTCTCAAGCCCGAACATTGAATTGTTGGGTAGTTTCTGACAATTTACGAAAAGGAGCTGCTACAAATGCTGTGCAAATTGTAGAACATCTGAAGAAAAATGGGCTGATATAAAGCCTAGTGTCATCTCATTGTCAAAAGAAAACAGACAGTGTCGTTAATACCTTTTTAGCAAATCAAGCTACTCTACTTTTGTAGTTCTTAAAAAAGATAAAATAAGAATTATGAAGAAAATTGTACAACTTTTGACGGTGCTTTTGGTGACGAGCTTTACAATGAACGCTCAGTGGATGAATGATTCCATATCTATGGGACCCAATTATGCCAATAATATTTACTATACTTTTGGGGGTAGTGGTATTCAAAAAACAGAACCAAGCAATAATTGGCATTTGGCTTTTACGATGAGTGCCCTCGCCGACAGTGCTGCAGTTTTTGCAAATCACCAGTCTGGAAACGAATTCGTTAAGGTTTTTAATATTCACCAACCCATTTCAGCTTGGAGCAGTGTTACTTTGTCTGACACCATGAGTGGAGACAGAATGTTGGCGCCTTATAAGGGTTGGTATGATGGTACGTTTAATCAGATTTCACATCCAAGTGCTTTTAATTATGGCTGGGGTACCTACAAGTTTTCTTCTCATGACATAATCGGAGATTCAATGTTCATAGTTCGTGTAGGTACTGACTATTATAAATTTGCCATTGACTCTTTGGATGGAGCTACTTCGAAATGGGATTTCCGTTTACAAAAATTTGGAGATGCCGTTCAGTCTTACTCGGTAAGCAAAGGCAACGGTTTCAATGATAGATTGTTCGCTTATTTTGATATTACTTCTGGCCAATCTTTAGATAGAGAGCCAAATGTAAATGATTGGGACGTTGAGTTTATCACTTACCCTTCATACATTCCTGCAGGACCTGGTGTGGGTTGGTATGCCGTAACCGGAGTATTAAATAATCGAGGATTAGGAGTAGCTGAGGCTAGACAGTTTGATTTGGACGATGCCAAAAATGATTTTGATGGAGGTTCCGCTTCATGGGCGAATGATTGGAAAAAAAATAATATCACCACGATTGGGTATGATTGGAAGCGATTTAATTCTACTAGTATGACATTTGCCATTGCTGATTCTTTATCTTATTTCATAGAATCAAAAAGTGGTAAGGTATATCAAGTACAGTTTACTGATTTTGGAGGGTTTATGACAGGAAAAGCTAACTTTCGCTATCGCGAAGTAAGTACCCCGCTTTCGGTTGCAAAAACTGACTTCATTGGAGAGCCAAGTTTATATCCGAACCCTGCTCAAAATAGTACAACCGTATTATTTAAATCCGTGAAAGCAAGTGAGCTCAGACTTACTATCACTGGCTTGACTGGGCAAGTCTTGCACCAATCTCTTAGAAAGGCAACGAGTGGTTTAAATGCCTGGGAACTAGATACTTCAAGCCTTCCGAGTGGCAACTACGTGATTAGCTTGTCTAACAGTGAAGGTGCTACCCACCAAAAAATGACAATAACTAAATAATGTAGTTCGCAATTAGCGGGCTTCTTAGTTTAACTTTATAAATATTCGTGTTAGAGGCTAAAAAATTAGCAATATGGTTCATAATGATAGTCTTGGGCTTGC
>CAZTCQ010000010.1:25627-28739 GCA_964612525.1 uncultured Chitinophagaceae bacterium
CTCACCGATGTCCTTCAGTTTCAAATGAATCAGTTTGTCAGTAATGATAATATTTTAGGGGCCTCAAGTAATGTAAGCGGGATTGGGGCTCAGAACGTGAAGATATTGTTGAACGGAGTGCCATTGAACGGTTCCGAGGCTGGCTTTATTGATCTGAATCAAATAAATATTAGCAATGTAAAACGCGTTGAAACTATACAGGGTCCCATGAGTGTGATGTATGGTTCAAATGCTTTGGGTGGTGTAATAAATATCATTACAAAAGAGGCAAGCAAAAAAGTTGAGTTGGGGCTGCGTTCCTATATGGATAATTTGGCCAATCTGAATGTTGCGGCTGATGTCGGTTGGAAAACTAAGAATCAAAATGTTAAGCTGTCTGTAGGCAGAAACTTTTTCGGAGGTTGGTCTCCCAATGATTCAATCAATCGCTGGTTACTTTGGAAACCAAAAGTTCAATACACTGCGGATTTAGCCTATCGATATAAATTGAAAAAAGGTAAAATCAGTTTGTATTCTTTTTTGCTGAATGAAAAAATTGAAAATAAAGGTATCCCTTCCGTCTCTCCATTCAGAATTTTTGCATTTGATGAATACTATCTAACCAATCGTATCAGAAATACGGTGAATGTGGACTATCAACTTAGTGACAAAGAATATTTTAAAAGTCAGAACACGATTTCTATTTATAACCGAAAAAAGAATAAGTATTACAAGGATATGGTGAGTTTAGAAAAAAAACTGACCGACGATATTGAGGATCACGATACTTCTATTTTTCATCAGTATCACTTTAGAGGCGCCGTAAATTCTTCTCGAATAAAAAACACCGATTTGATTCTGGGCTATGAAGCCAATCATGAAACTTCCAACAGTTCAAAAATATCCGATAGAGAAAAAAATATGACTGAACTGGGTTTGTTTACCTCTGCAAACTACGAGCTGGGAAAACTTAGTTTAATGCCTTCCTTCCGTGTTAATTTTCATTCTATATTTAGCTCAAATTTTTCCTATGGCTTACACTTAAAATATGCTCCGGACAAAACCTTGCAGTACCGAGCGTCCTTCGCGCAAGGGTATCGTACGCCCAATATCAAGGAGTTGTACTTGGAGTTTATTGATAATAATCACAGGATTCTTGGTAATGAGAACCTACAACAAGAGGAGGGGATTCATGCTGAAATTTCGGGAGAAAAGAAATGGTCCGTCGGTAAGAAAAAGGATAGGAATTTTATCTTGGAAGGTTCGGCCATGTACAATTTGCTTCAAAACAAAATCTCGCTGCAAACGGTAAACGTGGCACAGAATGAGTTGAGTTATTTCAATATTGAAAACTTTGCCAATTTTATTACCTCAATGCGATTTAAGTATAGCACCCCAAGCTTACAAGGTTCTTTTGGATATTCCCGAACCTTACTGCTCCAAAGTACTGGTTTGCCGGCCAACTCTTTCAGTGATGTTTTAATGTCGGCTTCTTATTTGATTCCCAAAATAGAAACCCAGGCGAATCTATTTTACCGGTACACAGCCAATCAGCCTATTTATTTTATTGATGGAGGTTTTGGTATGAGTAACCCACTTCATATCGCAAATTTTTCTCTAACCAAGAGCTTTGCTAAAAAAGTAAGAGTTCAACTGGGAGTCAAAAATTTATTGAACATTCAAAACAATTTATTGGCTAGCGGGAGTGCAGTTTCCCCTCACGGAAGTGAAAGTAATACAACTTTGCTTTTACCGAGGTCCTATTTTATTGAAACATTGATAAAATTGTAATATTTAGTTGTATGTAATTAAGTTGGTTAAATAGCGGCTTGAAAGTTGGCACACCCTTTGATATATACAACTTGAAAAAACACATACAAATGGGACAAGACGTAAACGAGATATTATTCAATAAGAATAAGAGAGGCAAAGAGGGCCTAGTAAAAATAAACGCACAAGACGCCAAAAAATTGATTCAGTTAATGGAGGAGCATGCTTCCCAAAAAACGAAGACACCTATGTCAATCATAAATCTTTATACAAAGAAGATTCAAAATTCTAAACGAGCCATAGAAAACAAGCTGCAAGAGAATAAAGTTCGACCGTTTGAATTTTTGGTAATTCAAAATTAGAAGAAAAAGTGAAATCTTAAAAAAATCTAAAAGTGACGAAGATTTTATGGATTAAAGTCTTAGTATTAAAAAATCAGTCTACCTTTAGTTTACAACGAGCAAGGATTGCTCATTTTCAAACTTTTAAAAACATCGCATATACTCAATTTTTACTTTTTATAACTTCCACTCTTACCTCGGATCAAATCCGAACAAAAAGTAAAAAATATGCGTACTCTAACGAACCGTACTACCATCCAGGATTTAGGAAATCCAAGCTGTCTTCAAGAAAACGAAGCTGCTCATTTACTCAACGAAAATAAAAACCAGTTGTACTATGCTGCTTATCTTTTAGTAAGAGATAAGTTCATAGCAGAAGACATTTTTCAAGAAGCTTGTATTCGTGTATTGAGATCCATGCGTAAAGGAAATTATGCCGAGGCTGGTAAATTTGTTCCTTGGGTAGCTCGAATCGTTAGAAATTTAAGTATTGATCATTTACGGCAGGCCAAAAAAATGAAAAAGGTAACTATGCCTGATGGTTCAGATATTTTTGCATTTATAGAAAGTGGTGCTAGAAATCAAGAGGAGCAGCATATTCATTCTAAAGATTGTAAAAATGCTCGAAAAGTTTTAGAACAGATTCCTTACGCCCAAAGAGAAGTAGTAGTGATGAGAATATATGGTGATCTTAGCTTTAAAGAAATTGCTGAACTCACCAATACCGGAATCAATACAGTTCTGGGAAGAATGCGGTATGGCTTACTTAATATGAAAAAGCTAATTGAAAAACAGCAATTTAAGCACTAGCGCTTTTTGACCCAGTTTGCGGGGTTTTCCTTATTAGTAGAACCGTTGCTACCCACTCGCCAAATTTCGAAGTGAACTTTACTATTCTTAGATTCATCGGTTATTACTGTACCTAAAACTTGTTTCAATGTAATTTTTTGTCCTTTGCGAACGCTCACGTTTTTAAGTTTTGAATATACCGTATAAAAAGAACCATGATTGACTAGTACGGT
>CAZTCQ010000010.1:28839-37648 GCA_964612525.1 uncultured Chitinophagaceae bacterium
TCCTTTGCTAGTCTTTTTTCGTTTTCTCTTTGGCGTCTCTTAGCATCAGCTAGTCGTTTTTGTTGTTCTTCTTGCTTTTGTTTTAATGCCAAAAGATTTTTGGTGCGTTCTTCTTCTGCTTTCTTTTGCAAGGCGAGTTCGGCTTCTCTTTTTTTGCGTTTTGCCTCGGCGAACTTTCTTGCTTTACGCTCTTCAATTTCTCTTTGTCTTTTTAATTCAGCTATTTTTTTGGCTTCCGCTTCCGCTTTCTTTTTTTCTAAGGCTAAAGCTCGTTCTCTTTCCTCTTGTTTCTTTTTTTCTGCTGCTACTCGTTTAGCTTCCTTCTCGGCGGCTTGTTTTTCAGCCTCCAAACGTTTTTTCTCGGCAGCAATTCGCTTAGCTTCTGCTTCCGCTTTTATTCTTCGTTGTTCTTCGCGCTTCGTTTCTTCTGCTTTTCTTTTCGCTAGCAAAGCCGCTTCTGCTTCCTTTTTCTTTCTCGCAAGTTCTGCTTTTTGTTTTTTGACTTGTTCGGCTATGGCTCGTTGTCTTGCTTTTTGTATTTCTCTTTGAATGGCATTCGCAATGGCGCTATTTAGTTGAACGGCCGTTTGTTTTTTCTGAACCAGTTGTTTTTTTAGCTTTACTTCCTGTCCCTTCAGGCTTTCTACCATTTTGCCTTGCTGTGCTTTTTCTTTTTCTAGCGCCAAATTTTGTTTTTGTTGTGCCGAGAGCGCTTCTGCTTTATCCGTTTTTTTGGTCTGCAATTGCTCAGCCTTGCTTTTCAATTGAACCCCGGCCAGCTGAATTTTACTCGCCTGTTCGGCACGATAGTTTCGGTATTGTTTCACATAAGATAATCGTCGGTTGGCTTCGTTAAACGAATTGGCAGAAAATAAAAAGAGTACAAAGTTCTGTGCCGTTCTGTTTTTATATGAAAAACGAACAAGCTCTCCGTAATGTTTTTTTAGTTTTTTTAAATCAGTTCTGAGCTGAACCATCTGATCGTTTGTTTTCACGATAGTATTGTCTAGGTAAACTACCTGCCGATCTAAATTGTTGAGGAGTTGGCTTCGCACATCAAGCTTTCTTTGAAGAATCTTGAGTGTTTCTAAAGAAGTGGATTTTGATTTGCTCAGTTTTTCTAGGCGTTCCTCAGTTTGTGAAATTTCTTTGAGTAAGGCGACTCGCTGTTGTTCTAGCTTCGTAGAAGAGCCTTTCTTTTTTTGCGCCCAGCCAATGCCAAGTACTAGTATTAATAATATGGATAGAAATACGCTACGCAAGTTTGTGAAGTTCCTACAAAAATAGCAGAACTCCTTGAGAGTAGTTGTAAAATTTAACTTAAACTAGTAGTCAATTACCTGTTCTTGAATGGTGTTAGGAATCTCTCTGAATTCATATTCTTGATTGCGCAGTTGTGGCTCGAACCCTCCTTCTTTGATAGCTTCTTGAATTCCTTTGTAAGTAAATCGGTGCGGTGCTCCTGCAGCACTCACTACATTTTCTTCTAGCATGATGCTTCCAAAATCATTGGCTCCACTGTGAAGACAAATTTGAGCGACTTCTTTTCCTACCGTGAGCCAGCTGGCTTGAATATTTTTGATATTCGGTAGCATGATGCGACTAAGAGCAATCATGCGGATATATTCCTGAGCGGTTGTATCATTTTTAGCGCGTCTGATTTTTTTGAGTAGGGTATCAACATCTTGGAAAGTCCAAGGGATAAAGGCCATGAAACCATTCGCGTCTTCGGGCTTTTCACTTTGTACTTCGCGCAGCCATATCAAGTGTTCAAATCGTTCTTCCAGTGTTTCTACATGACCAAACATCATGGTGGCACTCGTAGTAATATTAAGTTTGTGGCAGGCACGCATAACGTCGAGCCATTCTTGTCCGCCACATTTTCCTTTGGAAATTAACCGGCGCACTCGGTCATTCAAAATTTCGGCACCGGCACCGGGCAGCGAGTCTAAGCCCGCTTCTTTAAGTGCAGTGAGCACTTCGATATGTGTGCTACCTTCTAGTTTGGTGATGTGCGCTATTTCGGGCGGTCCTAAAGCGTGGAGTCGGATTTGAGGGTAGAGCGATTTTAGCTCTTTGAATAAATCAACGTAGAATTTAAGCCCCAACTCTGGGTGATGGCCTCCTTGCAATAGAAGTTGGTCGCCGCCCCAAGCAATCGTTTCCTCAATTTTTTTAATGTACGTGGCTTTGTCTGTTATATAGGTTTCTTCATGCCCTGGGATTCTATAAAAGTTACAAAATTTACAATTGGCTATGCAAACGTTAGTAGTGTTTACATTTCTGTCGATTTGCCACGTCACCTTTCCATGCGGGACGTGTTGTTTGCGCATTTCATTTGCAACAAATTGCAATGCGCTCAATGGCGCGTTATGATATAAAAAAAGTCCTTCTTCCTGCGTGAGGAATTCTAGGCGCATTGCTTTTTGATAAAGATTTTCTAATTCCAAAGTGATACAAAATTACGCCCAAATCATGGGGCTAAGAAATTATAGCATTTCTATAATTTTTTCACTCATGGGTTTGATGCGTGGTGAAATCACAGAAATCAATTTTCCTTTTTCATCAAGCAAATATTTCTGAAAATTCCATTTTACTTTGCTGTCCTTAAAGCCGTTTTGTTGTTTTTGGGTAAGCCATGCGTACAAAGGATGTTGGTCATCACCTTTCACTGATATTTTACTCGCCATAAGAAAACTGACTCCAAAGTTTTTCTGGCAGAAGCTTGCTATTTCTTTGTCTGAACCGGGCTCTTGCCGAGCAAAATTGTTCGCAGGGAATCCTACGATCACTAGGTTTTTTCCATATTTCTGATGAAGTTGTTCTAAGCCTTTGTACTGAGGGGTTAAACCACATTTTGAAGCCGTGTTTACAATCAGAATTTTTTTGCCTTTGAATTTCTCAAAATTTATTTCACCACCGTCTAAGGCTTCTACGGTAAAATCATAAATGGATTTCTGCTGGGCTTGCGCATCGTTTTGGCTAGAACAAATAGCAAGTACGATTAAACTAAAAATGAAATATTTCATATAGAACAAAGGTACAAAGAAGTGCGGAAGAAGTATTACAATCGAACACCTTGTGTAAATCGAAAATTGCTGGTGCCTACTGTATTATTGGTATTATGATGAATCGTAATTGTATCCCCGTTGAATATAATTCTATGGAAGAAATCATTCCGATTCACATATCCTCTTTTCCAATGAGCACTTCTATCAAAGGTGTCAATTTTTGGTTCAGGTACATTTTCTTTGGGTAGGTAGCACTTATCAACATTAGGATCGTATTGGAACTCCAAAATTCGATTTAACTCAAAATGTTTTACGCCTGATTTCCCTTCAACGGAATCATAAAGTTGATACGTAAAAGTTTCTAATGGCAACATTTTCGGAACGGGCTGCTCAACAGATTTTTTGCAGCTCGCGACAAGCACAATGGCCAGTGCGGACAGGCAAAAAAATTGTATTTGTTGAGTTAAGCGTGACATTCTTTTTCCAAATTAAGACTTTTTTAGCATTTAAGAAAATCTCAATTGTCATATTTCTGTCAGTCAGCTTTAGAGGGAGCGCTCTTTCTCACGGAGCCAGCGTTCTGGAATCTCGTTATTACAGGCAGTTAGATAGTCTTCGTAGGTGCACGGAAGAAAATCTTTCTCAGTGATTTGCATCCACCAACGATTGGTTTTTTTGCTTTTTTTGAATAAAATATCCTGATCTGTAAACGAAACATTGTAGGATAGATAGGCATCTTCATTATCAATAGCTGCTTCATTCTTGGCAAAAAGCATACCGTCAATATAATACCATATCATTTGTGCAATAAGTTTTGCTGTGGTTTCATCGGTATCATATTTTGGCTGATAACCATAAATGCCCAGAGAGGTAAGCTTGCGACTCATACCAGCATAACGCGTAACTCGGCACATTTCATCTCCGTAAAATCCATTGGGTGAGCCCGTGCGATTGGCTGGAGCGTCTGAAAATCGAACGGCATTGATGTCAATACTACAAACTGTGCTCATCCGTAATATGGGTTCCATTTCATTCATTTTTTCTCTGGCTTTTCCAACTCGCACGCAATCGAAGCCAAATTGGTGAAGCGTTTCGATTACGTTTGGATTTACGTAATAGGACTGAAAACCTAATAGACTAAAGTTTCGGATATAGTTTGGTGTGGAGGTTAAAGCCTCCAAGAGGTGATTTTCATATTTTAAATTACTATTGGATTCAATATCAGCGAGCATATCAATGACGGTCATGTCTATGATTTCAGTTTTTTGTTTGTACACCTGGTATTGCTGCAAGCTAATGTCATGAGAACCGCCGAGTACAATGATTTCTTTGTCTAGTTCATTCAATTCTTTAAGAACGGCCAATAGGGCTGAATAGGTGTCCGCTGCTGTTGCTCCTTCTATAATATTTCCTAAATCGGCAATGATGATATCGTCATGCCAATAGTAGGATTGATAAAACGCTTGGCGAACGGCATCGGGGCCATCGCTGTAATTGTTATTGGGATATTGATTTCTAAATTCTCCGCATCCAATAATGACTACCTGCGCATCATCAATGTCCGGGTTTTCTTTGGTGGCCACCTGAATATTTTTGCCAATGTGTTGTTCAGAAAACGGAAAATCCATAGTATGAGCAGGATGTATAGGAGCGATGTAGTCGTATATTTCGAGGTAATTATTATCCATATTCTTTGAAAATGACACTAAAATAGTTCAAATAATTGCTTTTAAATCTACTTTTTACCCAAATACTCAATCGGAATGCCCAAATACTCAAATGATGGTATTCTCACTTTTTTAGGGTTTTATCTTTGAATCTGAATAAGTGCTGTTATCCAAACAACTAACTTTTTCAACCTTTACTTAAAAATGTAGTAGTATTTAAGTAGTGTTTTTTTTCATTATTCAGAAAGCCCCTTTTTGGGGTTTTCTGCTTTATACTCCTACCTTTGCGCTCTAAAATTAAAAATCGTGATTTCAACTAATAACGTTTCTCTCTCGTTTGGTAAGCGAACTTTGTTCGATGAAGTAAATATCAATTTTACCGAAGGCAACTGCTATGGTATCATTGGCGCTAATGGAGCAGGGAAGTCTACTTTTATGAAAATTCTCTCCGGAGATATAGAGCCCAACAAAGGAAGTGTTTCTATCACCCCGGGTCAACGTCTTAGCTTTTTGCGTCAGGATCACTATGCATTTAACGAAGAAACCGTTTTGAATACCGTGTTGATGGGGAACAAGGATCTTTTTGCGATTCAGCAAGAAAAAGATGCCTTGTATATGAAAGAGGATTTTAGCGAAGCCGACGGAATTAAAGCGGGAGAGCTAGAAGAAAAATTTGGTGAAATGGGTGGTTACACAGCTGAGAGTGATGCTGCACAGATGCTGGTGAACTTGGGTGTAAAAGAAGAGGCCCATCAAAGTGTAATGAAAGATGTGGCGGGTGAAATAAAAATTAAAGTACTGTTGGCGCAGGCCTTATTCGGAACTCCTGAAATATTATTACTGGATGAGCCTACCAATGATATCGACCTAAAAACGGTTCTTTGGTTAGAAGATTTTTTAGCGGACTATCCTCACATTGCAATAGTGGTTAGTCACGATAGACACTTCTTGGATACAGTGTGCACGCACGTGGCGGATGTAGACAAAGGAAAAATTAATACGTATACTGGTAACTATACCTTCTGGTATGAAAGTAGCCAATTGGCTGCGCGTCAGGCGACGGATAAAAACAAAAAGACGGAGGACAAGCGAAAAGACTTACAGGACTTTATCCGTCGATTTAGTGCGAATGCGAGTAAAAGTAGACAAGCAACTAGTCGCAAAAAAGCCTTGGAAAAATTGGTGTTAGAAGATATTAAACCGAGTAACCGTCGTTACCCGGGTATCTTTTTTACACCGAATCGTCCGGTAGGTAATGATATTTTGAAAGTTGAAAAACTAAGTGCAAGCATAGATGGAGAAATCTTGTTTAGTGATGTGAATTTTGACATGAGTAAGAATGATAAAATTCTTTTTGTAGCGGACGATAAACGTGCGGTGACTACTTTTTTTGAAATAATCAATGATAAAATAAAAGCCGATAGTGGTGAATACACTTGGGGAACCACTATTACTACGGCATACCTTCCTGTAAATAATGAAGAGTATTTCCAAAAGGAATTAAACCTGCTGGACTGGTTGCATCAATATGTGCCAGAAGGTACGCAAGATGTAGATGAAGATTTTTTACGTCAGTTTTTTGGTAGAATGTTGTTCCGCGGTGACGAGGTGAACAAAATGGTGCCGGTATTAAGCGGGGGGGAAAAAGTGCGCTGTATGGTTAGTCGTATGATGCTCATGAACCCGAACGTAGTAATTTTAGATGAGCCAACCGCTCACCTTGATCTTGAAAGTATTCAGGCATTTAATAATGGCTGCAAAGATTTTCCGAGTAATATTTTAATGGCTACACATGATCAGACTTTTGCGAATACTACTTGTAATCGAGTGATTGAATTGCGCCCAGATGGTATGAGTGATCATATTGGAACCTATGAAGAGTATTTGGAAAAGAAGAATGCTGCGGTAGAAGCCTAGTTGAATTATCGGGATTTGTATCATTGGTAGGTGTTTGTAGCAAGAAATTTAGTGTAAATTTTGGAGCTTTGTAGGTTATTAAATCACTGTTTTTATATAAAAATAGTGAATATGTTCACTAAATTAAGTAAAAAATGGTGAATATGATAACTGATTTTACTATATTTGCTAGGTGGTAAAACGTGTATTGGAAGACATAATCGGAAAAAAATTGTTTGATCATAAGGCAATTATGCTCTTTGGGCCTCGTCAAGTAGGGAAAACAACCTTTCTAAAAAATCTAATCACAAGTTCAGGTGAGGACTATTTATATTTTTTATGTGACGATGATGTCATAAAATCACGGTTAGAGCAGGCCAATACGGAATTAATGCGCAACATTATTGGTGAGGCAAAAATTGTTTTTATCGATGAAGCGCAGCTATTAGAAAATGCAGGTCGCATAATAAAATTAATGGTGGACCAATTTCCGGAAGCACAAATTATAGTCAGTGGTTCATCTTCTTTTGAGTTAAAAGATAAAATGAACGAACCGCTTACTGGAAGAAAATGGGATTATTTGATGCTGCCTTTTTCATTTGAAGAATTAAAAAATGAAACAAATTTTTTAGCCGAAACATCTCAGCTTTCACATCGATTAATTTTTGGGAGCTATCCCGATGTGGTGAACCGTCCTAGTGAGGCACCGCAAGTTTTAAAATTATTAGCCGAGAGCTATTTGTACAAAGACATTTTGCAATTAGCGCCACTTCGACAAATAAATCAACTCAAAAACTTATTAAAGGCATTGGCTTTTCAGGTTGGTAGCGAAGTGAGTTTTAACGAGCTTTCACGAAAAATAGGCATCGACAAAAATACTGTGAGTTCGTATCTAGAAATTTTAGAGCAGGCGTTTATTGTTTTTCCACTTACTAGTTTTAGCCGAAATTTACGCAATGAAATTAACACCAAACAGAGAATATATTTTTATGATAATGGGATTCGAAATGCTATTATTCAACAATATATGCCATTGGAGAATAGACAAGATATTGGGGCTCTGTTTGAGAATTATGTAATCTCCGAACGCAAAAAGTATTTAAATTTTAATGACCGTATGGTAAATACTTACTTCTGGCGCACGCATAGCCAACAAGAAATAGACTACGTAGAGGAGGAGGACGGACAGCTCAATGCGTTTGAAATAAAATACAATCCGTTTAAAAAGGTAAAATTTCCTAAGTCATTCTTAGATGCCTATTCGCCCAAGACCAAGGTAATTACGAGTGATAATTATTATGAAATTTTGATAGGATGAGTGATCAATAATCTCCAAACTAGCCTATGTTTTTACGGAGCCGTTGTAGAAAGAAGAGGATAATTTTTGAAATTTATCTTTAAACCACCATCGTTTTTCGAATGCCGATAAAAAGAAAAATCAAGAGCGTGTATATTACAAAAAAGGGTAGAATGAATTCTTTACAACCTAGAGCGAGCATCGCGGCCATAATTAGTAATTGAAAGCCCAAACCTAAAACAGAAACGCTAGTCATGAACCACTTAGGTAGTAGTTTGCCGTGGGAGGCATTTTTATCTAAATAGTAAATTGTTTTATCAAAAACGACATACAAGGTTTTAAAAATGAAAAATAAAATATTCACTTGCTTTTGTGTTTCTCCTTTTAAGGCGGTGGGGACTTCGTTTTCAAAGATTCTGCTAGTGGTGTCTCCCTGTAGTTTGTTGCGAAGGATTACGTAGTAATAATTGTATAAAGTGCCTTGTAACTGCAAGCCGACAAAAGCAATGAGGCACACCCAAATGGAAGAAGAGGTGACGAACCAAATAGTTAAAAAGAACAGAGCATTTAAAATAATGTCCGCAATGGAATCTAAATAGCGGCCTGTGTAGGAAGGTGTTTTTTTTACTCTGGCCAATTCGCCATCGGCAGCATCGAGTATAGACTTTATAATTAAAAAGAGGCTGGCTAAAATGTAGTGAGATTCTAAAATGCAATAGATAGTCAAGAGACCTGAAATGATAAAGCCAATCGTGACATGAACCGGAGTAAAGCTTGTTCCTTTCAATGAATTAGCAATGAGTTTTGCCACGGGTCTTCCATAATCTGAAAGGTCAATAAATTTGTGCTCGCTAGGTAGTTTTGACATCGAATGTCATAAATATTTGTACTACGGGATATACCAAAATTGAAAAGTGCAAAGGTAGCTTCAAATGATG
>CAZTCQ010000011.1:0-4660 GCA_964612525.1 uncultured Chitinophagaceae bacterium
CCGTCATTATAGTTTTCGGCGTCCATCATGCCCCCGTTGGGAAAATCGGGCAGGAGTTTAAATCGCTTGCCCTCTAAATGTTTGATAGAAGCTTTTATGAGCTCAATAAAATTATGCGGCAATATTTTAGTGGAAAGCCCCACGGCAATTCCTTCGGCTCCTTGTGCTAGGAGCAGAGGAAATTTCATAGGCAAATGAACGGGTTCGTTTTTGCGACCGTCATAGCTCAGCTGCCACTCGGTGGTTTTCGGGTTGAAGGCCACGTCCAAGGCAAACTTGGATAGACGTGCTTCAATATATCGAGGAGCAGCGGCACTATCGCCGGTGCGCACATCGCCCCAATTCCCTTGGGTTTCAATCAGTAGGTTTTTTTGACCAAGGTTGATAATGGCATCGCCAATGCTGGCATCGCCGTGTGGGTGAAACTGCATACTCTGCCCAATCACGTTGGCCACTTTGTTAAACCGCCCGTCGTCCATTTCTTTAAGGGCGTGTAAAATTCTGCGTTGCACCGGCTTGAGGCCGTCGGCAATGTCGGGGATGGCACGCTCAAGGATTACGTAGCTGGCATAATCCAAAAACCAGTTTTTGTACATCTCCTTTACATGGTTCTGAGGCGAGTCGGCGGCTTGAAGAGGCTCGTGGTTTGACATGATTTCAAATGTATAACGTAGTCGATTCTTGTGTGTTTTTATTTAATCACATAGTTGTGAATTGAGTTGTTTTAAGCCGCGAGATTGAATTGGATAGTTAGCAATTTCAAAAAAAGAAGGAGCCCGTGGGGGCTAACTGATAGTTTCCATTTAAATTTAAGGGTGAATGGATATGCGCAGCACTAGAATTCGTATGAAACGAACAATAATTTTATTGGTTGCTAGTATCTTTTTTACATCAAATGGCAAGCGCGCAGCCAGCACAGAAGTCGCTCAGTGTGAATAGCGGCGGTTCTCATATTTTACAGTTTGGTCTGCACAAAAGCATACGAGATGTTTTTAGCCATTGGGGCTATTCAGTAATGTTCGATAAAATGAAGAACCGCAATGGATGGGCGGTTGGATTTATCTTTGGTCAATCAGGATTCAAGCAAAAATATACGGGCTATCCTGTGTTGAACGATAGAGAAAGTGTAAATGTGTATGTAAATTATATCCGACAAATAAGGCAATGGAAAAAAGCGGAGCTAAACGCATTCGCTGGCTTAGCGAGCAAATATTCTAACGAAACAATCATTCTTTATAATCGAGGTATAGATGGAAGAGGTTCCGCAGTACTAGATAGGAACGGCTATGAATTTGGTGGTTTAGCCACCAATGTGGGTTTGAATGCCAAGTATCAATTGCGAAAACGATTGTTTTTGAATGCCTCAGCTCGTACTATCAACTATTGGGCATTTGCTGGGTACCAAACGCAAGGATTTTTTACTGAAATTGGTTTGGGTTGGCGGCTAGGTAAGTTGCCCTAATATATTTTGAAGGGACCGCACTCTTCATTAATTATTCTCAAAAAAATTCATATTCTAGCTAAACGCTATTGATTACATTTGCTTTTGTGCGACATTGTTTTCTATTTTTTGTTTTGTGTTTGTTTTTTGGCGCTACCCTTGCCCAAACCAATAATACAAGCTTGGATACGGTGGCAGTCGATACACTTTTGTCTCAGCCTGTACCAGTCAAAAAGAAAAAAACGAACGCATCCTCCAAGCCAAGGTTGACCACTAAAAAAGGGTCCGTTCTTTTTTTGGGATTAGGAATGTTTTTATTGTTTGGGCTACTTCGTTTTTTTTATGGAAAGCATGTGCAGGAGCTTGTCAATGTGCTAAGTAAAAGTACCCTGGGCCGCATGACGAGTAAGGACAGTTTGTGGCATCATTGGACGCCGCACATTTATTTTATTATAATTTATTTCTTTAGTGCGGGTTATATAATGGGTAGAACGCTCGTTTTTTTTGGTAAGTTTGATTGGTCCGTTTGGCAGGCTTGGCTGTGGGGGACGGCTGTTGTTATAGGAGTTTCTTTACTGAAATGGTTTTCAATTCATTCGGTGGCCTTAGTGTTCAGCTTTGGCAAAAAGGCAGTTTTGTTTTTTAATCACTTATCGGTTGTGAATCAATTGGTAGGTTATATTTTATTACCTTTATGCGGAGTCATGCTCCTTTTGCCCTCATTTTTAAGCAATATTGTCCTTTTTGTAGGACTATTTGTGCTACTTATCTCATTGATATTCAAGTCTTTAATTAATGTATCTTATGTTAGAACCTTGCCAAGGGTCAGTTTTTTGCACTTTATTTTATATCTTTGCACACTCGAAATTATCCCCTTAGCGGTTTGTGCAAGATATGTGTATAACAGCATGGGAGTATAGCTTCGTTTTATTTTTTTTAGAAGATAGGGTTTATGAGCAAAGTAGCAACTAAAAAGAAGAGTACTAAAAAGAAATCGGTAGCCACCAAGAAAAAGACGGTCGCTAAAAAACCGGTCGCTAAAAAGAAGATAAAGTCTATCCTTATCTCACAGCCTCAACCGAGTTCTCCCAAATCTCCCTATTTTGATTTAGAACGTAAATTTGGCGTGGAGATAGATTTCTATCCTTTTATTGTAGTAGAAGGAGTTACCTCTAAGGAGTTTCGAAAGCAAAAAGTTGATGTTCAGAATCAAACGGCAATTATTTTTACGAGTCGGAATGCGATTGATCATTTCTTCAGATTGTGTGAAGAGTTACGCGTAAAAGTAAATGGCGACATGAAGTACTTCTGTATTTCGGAAGCAGTCGCCTTATACCTGCAAAAGTTTATTGTATATCGCAAGCGTAAAATCTTTTTTGGTTCCGGGGGTGTAGATGGTTTGCTAGAGTCTATCTTGAAGCATCGCAAACAGGAAAAATTTATCGTTCCGGTAAATGATTTAATTCATAAAAAAGTAACAGAAACGCTTGACGAAAACGAAATTGAATGGCGCGAAGCTGTTTTGTACCGTACGGTTTGTAATAACTGCGAGGAGATTATCAAAAAAAATCATGACGTGCTCGTCTTTTTTAGTCCGAGTGGTGTGAAGTCTTTATTTGAAAATAATCCTAGCTACAAGCAAGGACGCACGGCAGTTGCAACCTTTGGACCGAAAACAAAAGCCGCTGCATTGGAAGCCGGATTAAAACTACAAATTGAAGCACCCAAGCCGAACATGCCGTCTATGGTAGCTGCTCTGAAGCACTACTTGGTGGAGAATATGTAGCTAGTACTAATTGTTTTTAATGAGAGTCTATCTAAGTGGTAAAAAGCTTACGCTATTCTTCTTTTGATTTTCCTTTTTCTCGCTGTTTCGCTTTTTTACGTTCCCATTTTTCTCTTTCGATGTCTAAAAATTTTAGAAATTCTTTTCTGGGTAAGATTTCTCTCATGCAGCTATCACGATAGGCATATATGCTTCGATAGGCCGCCGACCGATCTTCGCGATTCATATCATCGACTATCGCACGAACCGAATCAAATTTTTTACTGACTTCAATATTCATTATAAAAAGTGAGTCTTCTTGCGGCTTCGTCACGTTCAGGCTATCTACCATTTTGCCAGTGAAGTAGCGCGCCTTTTCTTCAGGGCTTCTTTTTTTATATCGGTAGGATGATGATTTGCTTTTTGCAGTTTTAGAATATCTCTTAGACTTTCTTTGTGCGTCGCACGAAAAAACCACTCCAAACAGAATCGCAAAAAGTAGGTAAGCTGTTCGTTTGAAGTGGTTCAATTGCATTCTTTTTAAAGTTTATCCGCCTAGTAATCCACCTACTAAATCCATAATGCCCCCAGTTCCCTGACGGTTGCGTTGTACGTTAGAAGCAGCGCCACTAGTAGCGGCAATAATATCTTGAAGGTCTACATCACCGTCGCCATCCATGTCCAATCCGCCCCCCTGGGTCACTTTTGACAGTAGTCCACCAAAATCAATTCCTGTGTTTCTTCCCGGGAGTTCTACCGCATTCCCATGATTTGATTTTCCACCGAGCAAAGAGCCCAACAAACCGTTGATGTCAAAACCATTATTTTCAGAACTAGTGGTGTTGCCAATCAATTTACTAAGTACCATCGGAATTAGGGCCGAGGCAATTCCACTAGCATTTTCCTGCGAAAGACCCAATCGTGTCATAAACTGACCGATTAGGTTTTGAACGATTCCGCCAACGAGCGGATTGCTCTGCTGCACGCCTTGTTGGTTATTACCAAACAAGCCCATGACTTGTTCTAATCCGCCATTGGCCAATACATTTTGCAGCCCACCAAAAATTGACTCGGTAGCCAATCCTACAGCTAAGCCATTTTGTTCATTTGGGATATTTGGGTTATTTATAATTTCTTTTTGTGATTCGTTTTGAATCAAAGAAAACAATTGCTCTATCATACTAATTTACTTTTTTAGAGAAACTAAGGTAATCAAAAAAAATCGGACTTGGCAATAGAAAATTGCTATGAATTCAAACTTGTATTTACAGAATCAGCTGAATGTCACCATGCCTGAATTCTTTGTCATCAATAGCCAATAGCCCTGTGGAATCAGTTCCTCGTAAAACCCCTATCTTTTTTTCACCCTGTTCAATATAAGTAAGTTCGCTTTGATAGTTGTACAAAAGGCTATTGTATTCTTCGAGCAGGGTAGTTTGATTCGTTTGATATTG
>CAZTCQ010000011.1:4760-14322 GCA_964612525.1 uncultured Chitinophagaceae bacterium
GTTTTTTTCTTTATCAGCTGTCCATGTTTTGCCTTGCTGACCCTTGCCTTTGGTTTGATGCTGGGCTATGATGGTGGTACCATGCTCCGCATTGCCCTCATTGGCCAATTGCATGGCATAATCATTGGTACTATCCAATTGCTCAAACTCTATTATAGACGAACCAATTGGTTGATTTAAAGACATTATAAGATTTTACTATTAAGTTTGCAGTTCCGTTCAAATGTAAAACGTAAAAATATTCTTATTTGAAAACAGAAGCACAATCTACCAATAATTCCCCCAGTCTCACTACCGAAAGTCCATTGATACAAACCGTAATTGAAGCCATTCAGGATAAGAAAGGTGAAAATATAGTTTCGCTAGATTTAAAAAATGTAACCGAATCTATTGCCGATTTTTTTATTCTTTGCGATGCGACGAATTCAATTCAGTTAAAAACGATTGCTGATTTTATTGAGGAGAAGGTTTTTGAAACTTGTCGCGAAAAGCCAGCAAGGGTTGACGGTAAAAAAGGACAACAATGGATTGTTTTAGATTTTGTGGACGTCGTCATTCATTGCATGATGCCTCCCGTGCGCGAGCGTTACCAGTTGGAAGAACTTTGGCACGATGCTAACAAATTAACACACTAAGCCGTCGTACCTTTGTACGATTCTTTAGAACAGAAAGATGGAAAACGAACAGAAAAAAAATAGTAGAAATCCTCTCTCCAAAAAGTCCGGTCAAAACCCGAAGGGACCTAAATTTAATATGTCTTACATCTATCTATTGGCCTTAGTTGGCTTGATGGGTCTTTGGTTTTTTGGTGGTAATGGTTTTAACTCAATTGGAGAAAAATTATCTTTCCAAGATTTTCGAGAGGATTATTTAAAGAGGGATTTAGTATCAAAATTGAGGGTTGTAAATCACGATCATGTAGAGGTGTTCTTGAAAAAAGATAGTCTTGAATCTTCAAAATTTTCAGATTTAAAAAAATTAGTCAAAGGAAATACCAAAGGTCCTCAGTTTGAATTTTCAATCGGAAGCGTAGATCAATTTAAAAAAGATTACGACAAGGCGATAGAAACTAATCCGCAACTTTCGGAAGTTGATGTGCGATATGACAATAATGAAGGGGCCTTTTTAAGCGGGATTCTTCAATTTATTTTGCCACTCCTAATCATTGTAGCCATTTGGATTTTCTTGATGCGCCGAATGGGCGGTGGCGGTCCCGGCGGAGGAGCCGGTGGTGGATTGTTTAGCATCGGAAAATCAAAAGCTCAGCTCTTTGACAAAGGCACCAAGGTAAATGTAACCTTTAATGACGTTGCAGGATTGGATGAAGCCAAGACGGAAGTAATGGAAATCGTAGATTTCTTGAAACATCCTAAAAAATACACAGCACTCGGTGGAAAAATCCCTAAGGGTTGTTTGTTAGTGGGTCCTCCGGGAACCGGTAAAACATTGCTGGCAAAGGCCATGGCGGGAGAAGCGCAAGTTCCTTTTTACAGTATGAGTGGTAGTGATTTTGTCGAAATGTTTGTAGGAGTCGGTGCGAGCAGAGTTCGTGATTTATTTAAGCAAGCTAGGGAAAAATCACCTTGTATTATTTTTATAGATGAAATAGATGCGATAGGTCGTGCGAGGGGTAAAAACCAGATGATGAGCAACGATGAACGGGAAAATACCTTAAATCAGTTGTTAGTTGAGATGGACGGGTTTAGTGGAGACAGTGGAATCATTGTCGTAGCCGCAACGAATCGTCCGGATGTTTTGGATACTGCTTTGTTGAGACCGGGGCGTTTTGATCGTCAGATTTCAATTGGCATTCCAGATTTAAAAGGTAGAGAGAAGATTTTTCATGTTCATCTAAATGGTTTAAAAACAGACCCAGATTTAAACATTGAAAAGCTAGCCGCGCAGACTCCAGGATTTGCTGGTGCGGACATTGCAAATATTTGTAATGAGGCTGCCTTGATAGCGGCGCGGAATGGAAAAAGCTCCATTAATCTTCAAGATTTTAATGATGCTATTGATCGAGTAATTGGAGGATTAGAAAAGAAGAATAAAATTATATCCCCCGAAGAGAAAAAAGTAATTGCTTACCATGAAGCCGGACATGCAGTTTCTGGTTGGTTCTTGGAGCATGCTCATCCCTTGGTTAAAGTTACTATTGTACCTCGTGGAGAAGCTGCACTTGGCTATGCACAATATCTGCCTAAGGAGAAATACCTAACGCTTAAAGAAGAGCTCGAAGATCAAATGTGCATGACGCTAGGAGGTCGAGCTGTGGAAGAATTAGTTTTCGGGAAAATATCGACCGGTGCTTTGAGTGATTTACAACAAATTACTCGCATGGCTTATTCTATGGTGAGTGTATATGGAATGACAGATAAAATTGGTAATGTATCATTCTATGACCCACAAAACGACGGAGGTTTCCAAAAACCGTATAGCGAAAAAACGGGTGAAATGATTGACGATGAAGTAAGAAGATTGATTGAAAACGCTTACGTGCGAGTCAAAAAATTATTGAGCGACAAAATGAATGCGGTGACTATTATCGCTGAGCAATTATTAGAAAAAGAGGTTCTTTATAAGGACGATATGGTTGAACTGCTTGGAGAGAGACCCTTTGAGGAACATGCCATAATTCCAGACTTAGTGGATAATGGGGCGCAGCACAGTACTCCGGTTGATGATTTGATTCCACCGAGTACTAACTCCACAGATAACGAAACTGCCTAAGCTCATTTTTCTATTTTTAACGAGAGGTTTCTATTAGAGATCACCCCATTTTAGGAGCCATAATAAATGGCTTAGGTGGGTAGACTTTTTTGTAAAAGTCGAGTTAGGCGCTACCAGTAATTGAATCATACAAGGATTGTTGCAAGATTTCTTTGGTGAGTGGCTTTGTAAAATAGTTTTTCACAAAATCATCTTTTAGTGCTCTTTTGCGATATTTATCGTCGTCAAAAGTTGACAGCATGTAGATATTGATGTTCTCTTTATTAACTATTTTTACGGTCTTGAAAGCTTCTAAAAACTCCCAACCGCTCATGGCAGGCATGTTGATGTCTAGAAATATTATATCCGGACTGATTCGTTCAGATTCATCCGGGTTTTTCAAGGCAGTTAGCGCCTTATAAGCATCCGTGAATGAATAGATCGTAGCATCGTTGAAATGAATTTTTATAAATTCTTCATGTAAAATATTTGTAGGCTCGTAATCATCTACAAGCAAAATTGTTTTATTCTTCATTGGGTTAAAATTTTGCGTCTAAAACATTGATTAATGTTTCTTTGGTTAGTGGTTTTACTAAATAGCGTTTTACTAGTTTGTTGGCGCTGGCTTTCTCCTTATCTGGAAGTTCATCAGACAAACTTAAAAGGACTATATGAACGTCTGGATTTTGAACGCTAGCCATTTTTTTATAAATATCTAAAAAATCCCAGCCATCAATAGCATTCATGTTTATGTCTAAAAAAATTATATCGGGTTCAACTCGCTCTTCAGGGTTAGCATGGTTCAGAAATTCTAGAGCTTGAAATGGATCTGTGTAAGCGAATACATTCAAATCAGGGATGTGATCTTTTATTACCTTAGCATGTAAGATATTTGTTGGTTCATGATCGTCTACTAAAACTATAACTTTATCTTTCAACACAGGTGATGTTTTATTGGGTTTTCATTTTACAGAAGAGAGGTTAAACGGGTCTACTCTTTTATGAGTCTTTTCTGCAAAGACCACACTCTTCAGGGGCCATGGTTTGTAATACAGATTAAAAATTTTCGTTGATGATTTCTTCTAGCATTTCTTTAGTGAGCGGTTTACTCAAAAATGTTTTGATATGAGGATTTTCCTTTGCCTTCACTGAATCTTGCGGATGAAGAGAGGTAGAAAGCATCATAATCAGTACATCTGATTTATTCTCCTTATTTAGTTCTTCGTATGCTTTTAAAAACTCCCAACCATCCATGCCAGGCATATTGATATCTAAAAATATAATGTTGGGACGCGGTGAAGAATCAGAAGATTCAACTTGCAAATATTCTAAGGCTTTTGCGGCGTCTGTATAAGTGAGAATTTGATCTGCGAATTGATTATTTTTTATTATCATTTCATGAATCAAATTCGTTGGTTCGTGATCATCGATTAGCATAATGCTATCTACTTTTTTCATATTACTTTGTTTATATAAATTGAGAAAGTGGTACCGTCTTCGCTGCTACTGCTCACTTTTATTGAGCCTTTATGTATTTCAGCAATTTTTTTACAATGGGTAAGACCGATTCCAGTTCCTTCATACTCACTACTAGGATTTAATCTAGCGAAGAGTTTAAAAATTTTATCATGTTTCACAGGCAAGATACCAATTCCATTATCTTTTACGTGAAATATATGGAAATATTTATCTTCTTCATGGGTGATTTTGATTTTGGGATTTCGGCCTTCTGGCACAAATTTGATGCCATTGGAAACTAAATTTTGAAATAAAGTTCTTAATTCAGTCGGGTAAGCTTGGATAGTAACAAAATCCTGAGGGTATTCAATGGTCGCTTGCTTTTCTTCAATGCTATGATTTAGATCTAAACATAAGTCATCTAATAGAGTAGCTACATTGACCGAAACTAATTCCAATTCTTTTCCAATTCGCGAGTGTTCTAACAATCCTTGAATCAAGAGTGTCATTCGTTTTGAGGACTGACTTATTATATCTAGGTACTGTTTTTTCTGTTCGTCACGGATTCCCTCTTGTTGCAAAAGTTCAATAAAGCTCGAAATCGTTCGCAGGGGTTCTTTTAGATCATGAGAAGTGGCGTACGCAAACTCTTCCAATTCATTATTTCTTAGGGCGAACTTTTGTTCAATCTGCTTGAGTGGGGTAATGTCTATGTGAGCGCCAATCATACGAATTGGTTTGCCCGCTTTGTCCCATTCCACAACTTGCCCACGGCAAAAAACGTTAACCGTGCTGCCGTCTTTGTGAGTGTATCGAACGGTATTGCTATACGGCACTTTACCTTGCGATTCTACGTGCGCGTTGAAACAATCAAATACATCTTGCAGGTCATCGGGGTGAATAATTTTTTGCCAGGAGTCCGGATGATTTTCCATTTCGTGGTCCTCATAACCAAACATCTTTTTAAAAGTCGGACTAAGGTATTCCGTGTTCTCCTGAATAGCCCAATCCCAATAGCCTGCTAGAGTGCTTTCCAAAATTGTATCAATGATTAGATTTTTGTCCTCTAGTTCCTTTTTATACCAAGCAAGCTGTTCTTCCTTGCTAAGCTTATTAAGATCTGTGGTTTCACTGCTCATGTAGTAGGTGTTTCATTCAAAAATAGAAGAATACAGGCAAACTTTATCCATTTAAGTTACTTTTTGCCCAGCATATGCCGAAGTAAAAGTCTTAGAGCTCAACAAAATTAGCAGCTTCCTAGCCCGACTCCCGCAGGGATATCGGGAATCAGTTGAAAAAAAACTTAGCGAGCAGGTAATAACAACTGGTACGTTCTTCCTTTTTTATTATAGAAGGAACGATTACGTAACCATGGATTCAAAAATTTTAAGGTCTTGTAGTTCGTTCCTTTGCTCCTAGCGTAGGCTGATAAATCACCAAGCCCCTTACTAATCGTTATTGAGCGTGTAGGAATCGGTTTGTAAATGTCCTCATCAGTTAAATTATATCCTAGCGCTTTTTGGTTTTTCATGATATATTTTAAAGCAGCAATTCTAAAAATGTAACGCATAGTTTCATTGGGCAAAAACAAGTCATAAAAGTTATAACTTCCTTGTCGTTTTGCATTGCCGTTATAGCCTCCCATTCCGCAGTTATAACTTGCGGCTGCTGCGGTCCAGTTTCCAAATTTTCTGTAGGCCTGCTTCAAGTATTTACAGGCCGCATCGGTCGATTTGTAAGGGTTGTAGCGTTCGTCTACTTCATTATCAATATACAATCCGTAGCTAGGAGCCGTACCCTTCATAAACTGCCAAAAACCAGCAGCACCTACTCGTGAACGCTGGTTGCGCAAAGCACTCTCGGCCACACAGAGATATTTCATGTCATCGGGGACACCGTTTGCTCTCAATTTTTTTTCTATAATAGACATATAGCGCCCAGCGTGTTTTAAAATATAAATCGTTGAGCCTTGCATATAGGTATTAAACAAAAGTTCTCTGTCAAATCGTTCTCGTACATCCCACGTTTTTAGAGGAATGCGCTCACCAAAAAGACTGTACGTTTTAGGTACGTCCGGCGCGGTAAGATATAAGGGTCGGTGATTGCGAGCTGAGTTGTTATCATCAGGACTGATGTAACGTGTTTGAGCCAAAAGGCTGTTGGCAATGAATAATACGCCTAGGGCAAATAATAAATGTTTAGTCATGAATATGGGTTATTGAATTTTAAAGAGTCGTATTAATTTTTACGAGGTTTTTTATAAATCGGTACTGTGCTGCAGGGTTCACCGTACATGATGCTTTTAGCTGCTGGCAAAAGTTTTTTGGTAATTTCAACGTAGGCCGCTGCGTCCATCTCTTCCTCGCCGCAGCCTTTAATCACCATTCGTTTGTCTTCGTAGGATTCGCTATCTAGCTCTCTCAAGTTTTTAATTAAGACTTCTTTTTTTACTTCCGCAGGGTTCCCAAAATATATTTGAGTACTATGGTTGGACAAGTAGGTTGCGGCTAACATATAAGCCCAATGAGGAATAATGGCGTCGGTAGAACAATAAAGAGCAATGGTTTGACCAGCATATTCAGAAAAATTAAATTCTTTTAATGCCGTTCGGTAGTCTTTTTCTTTTAAAATCAATTCCATGAACAAGAACTGTTTTAAATCAAATTCTAAGACGGTCGCAGGGAAAAAGTCTTCAAGATTGAGCGTTATCAGACTGCTGCCGGCTACTTTGTTTATTATTTCACTCACGTTAATCACAAAGGTAATATGAACTTTGAGCTAATTGGCCAATCACGCGGAGGCTTCTTGCTAATTTTATGATAAATGTTCGTTGTCGTACATTCAAAATCGAGTATAAATCGTTTAGATTTGCTGAATATTTTTTTTGACAAGTGGATACCCATAAAAAAATAATTGCGCTAGTGGCAGGAGGTTTCTCAGGAGAGTATGAAATTTCTATTCAAAGTGCCGCCGTGATTTCTGAGAATATTAATCCCGATAAATACGAGGTATTTAAAATCATTATTACGCAAGAAAAATGGTTTGAAGAAAAAACAAAAGCCGAGGTAGATAAAAATGATTTTTCAATTACGATTGAAGGCAGAAAAATTCGCTTCGATCTAGTTTTTGTGGGCATCCATGGCACACCGGGCGAGGATGGGAAGTTGCAGGGTTATTTTGATATGGTGAATGTAAAGTACACCTCCTGTAATGCCGTAGTTTCGGCTCTTTCTTTTAATAAAATTTTCTGCAATCGAGTCGTTGAGTTCAGTGATGTGGCCGTGGCAAAATCGGTTCATTTATTTAAGAATCGAAGCTATACTGCCGCTGAAATATTAAATCGAGTTTCGTTACCAGCATTTGTAAAACCTGCCGAAGGAGGCAGCAGTCTGGCTACTTTTAAAATAAAACAAGCTGAAGAACTTTTGCCTGCTATAGAAAAAGCGTTTGAAGTAGACCCACAAGTGATGGTAGAAGAATTTATCTCGGGCAGAGAATTAACCCAAGGTGCTTATGTTGAAAATGACGAACTCGTAGTTTTACCGATTACAGAAATCGTTTGCCACAAAGAATTTTTTGACTACGAGGCAAAATACACACCGGGAATGACTGATGAAATCACGCCGGCTAAAATTGATCAATCGCTGCATGACCGAATAAGTGTTATTTCAAAAAAACTGTACCAAGACCTCTATTGTCGTGGCATAGTACGTTTTGACTATATTTATGACGACGAGCAGGATATTATTTATTTTTTAGAGGTGAATACGATGCCCGGTCAGAGCAAGGCAAGTATTGTACCTCAGCAAGTTAGGGCTTCCGGTAGAACATTAAGAGAATTCTATGATAATTTGATTAGCCATTCCTTACTTAATCACTAAATTGCAACTATATTATGTTAAAACGATCACTGATACTCAACATGATTATCGCCCTATTGTTGGTATCGGGCTTGGGTTATGGATTTTTTCATTCCTTACACTCCCTTACCAACCATGGTAAACAAATTGTGGTACCTAAGGTAACTGGTAAATCTTTATCAGAGGTGGTAGATGAATTAAGAAAAAAAGATTTTAAAATAGAAATCGACAGTACGTATAAGTCTTATATAGATCCATTGCAAGTGTTGCGTCAGGAACCTGAGGAGGGTAGCATGGTAAAGTTAGGACGGACTATATTTTTAGTAGTAAACCGTGCGCAAGCGCCGAAATTAGAAATGCCTGATTTGGTAAGCAAGAGTTTTAGAAATGCGCTTCTTATCTTAAAAAGCTATCGTTTCGTAATGGGTGACACAATTTACAGACCCGATATTGCTGCAGGAGCCGTGCTTGAACAGCGATTCAACGGTAAGAAAATAGCCGCTGGAGCAGCAGTGCCTTACGGAAGTAGGATTGACTTAGTGGTAGGCGAAGGATTGGCAGACTATGAAGTAGATGTTCCTAATTTAATTGGAAAAACGTGGCGTGACGCCAAAGAAATTATGGCTGCGGCTGGGCTTTTTGAGTTATTGGTGTATGATGGTGAAATTGAGGATACCATGAATGCAATAGTGTATCGTCAGTATCCAGAGGCCTTAAATGAATTAGATTTTCCGAATGCCATTCGGGGAGGTGATATGATTGATTTGCATTTGATGCAGAGTCCTACCCCTCAAATTTTACGCAAAAATGCGCCTGGATCCTTAAAGTTCCAAGATTTAGATGATAGCACGGCGGAGATAATCCAACAGCGCTTAGAGAATGCAAATACTACTTTGGCCAAAGCAAAAAAGAAAGCGGCTGATGTTGATATAGCAGACTACGGATACGAAGGAAAACCGAAAGAGGTGGAGGGAACTAGCAGTAGTTCAAGCAAATCAAGCACCACTAGAAAACGAAAAAGAAAAGTAGTGAAGTCTGGGAAAGGATTAGATGGAATGAGTGGAAGCGAGAAGAAAAAGAAGAAAAAAAAGCAGGCAGCGCCAAAACCAAAGAAAGTAATTAAAGAAACGAATGAACAAGATTTTTCAAATGACTTTGAATAAATCTATCGCCATATTGTTCTTTGTACTCAGCGGGTGTTTTTCCTTACACGCTCAGGAAAAAGTAGTTCCGATACAGCATAATCCGCATTCCAATTCTAAGTCAGTTTTTCACAAAAAGAAAAGAGCGAGCCTTCCTTTTTTTGATGATTTTTCCAATCAGTCCTCTTTCCCGAATCCTGCTTTATGGGAAGAAGCTCAGGTTTTTATTAATAATACAATGGGCGTGGGTGTTGTAAGTCAGGGTGTTGCTACCTTCGATGGGCTCAATGAAGAAGGGCGCCCATA
Source organism: uncultured Chitinophagaceae bacterium (assembly GCA_964612525.1). GTDB lineage: Bacteria > Bacteroidota > Bacteroidia > Chitinophagales > Chitinophagaceae > JAGNRR01. The sequence continues at coordinate 14,236 of CAZTCQ010000011.1, forward strand.
CCGACCAAACAACTTTTCTGCCTCGGGTTATGGAGATAGCCTTACCTGTACGCCGATTGATTTAAGTTTTAGAACCTTGAATGATAG
>CAZTCQ010000011.1:14422-21634 GCA_964612525.1 uncultured Chitinophagaceae bacterium
GTTTGGAACATTGATTACGTACAAATGGATATCAATCGCAATGAAACGGACACCACAGCGAATGATTTAGCGTTTACCGCTCAGCCAAGCTCAATTTTAGATACCTTGACGGCTATGCCTTTTAAGCATTTTCTTCCTTCGGATTTATCCGCCCAACAAGAAATTTTTCTCAGAAATAATTATGATGTGGCAAATACCTTTACCGTTCGTCACCGAGCGGAGGAGCTAATTGGAAGTGTAAATATTAATACGAATACCCTCCCGGCATTCAATGCAACCAACAAAAGCAATGCTACGGTGACCAATCCTAGTTATAATTTAAACTTGAGTGGTTCGGGTCCGTTTCGTATTCGAAATACCTATGCTTTGGATCGTATTAATTCATCAGATCCGCTCTCAAATGATACCATAGTGACAGAAACTGTTTTTGATAATTATTTTGCCTACGACGATGGCTCAGCTGAAAAGGCTTATTTTTTAAATGCAGCCTTGAATCAGCCCGCCAAAACTGCGATGAAGTTCAAGTTACGGCAGGACGATACGGTTCGTGGCCTTAGCGTTTATTTTGCGGCTCAAGTACCGGCTGCTTTAGGGAAGTTTTTTAGCATCGTATTGTATGAGAAATTAGGAAATACTTCCGCGGGTGATATTGTGATTCATCAACAAGATTTGTACAAAGTGCAATATCCTACTCAGCGCGGGGAGTTTAGCTCCTATGCGTTTGACGTACCGGTTGGCTTATCGGCTGGGACTTACTACATCGGAATTAATCAGCCAGCGAACTTCGGAAGTGATACTATTTATTATGGCTTAGATGTAAACACAAACAATAATTTGGAGCATCTAAGTTATAATGTAAATGGTTTTTGGTTCAACTCTACTGTTGTTGGAACAGTTATGATTCGACCCATGGTGGGCAGTACGTTTATACCAACTAGTATTGAAGAAATTGAAACAGAACCGACAGTAAACTTTTACCCAAACCCTACTTTTGATGTCCTGCACGTCGAGACTAATGAACTTTGGAGTGAATATCAGATAATCAATATTCAAGGTCAGTTAGTGAAACAAGGGAACTTCCCCAAGGATAAACGTATTGAGCTTAATCAAATGTCGCCGGGTACTTATACGGTCACTCTGCGCAAAGGCACTAAACATTTTACAAAACAGATATGGAAAAAATAACAGCAGCAGAGCTAAAAGCTCGGAAAGATCAAGGTGAAGAACTATTTATCTTAGACGTAAGAGAGCAAAGTGAATATGACTCGGTGAATATGGGCGCCAAACTAATTCCTTTAGGAAAGGTAATCAATGGTGAGATTGATGAAATTGAGGATTGGAAAGACAAAGAAGTGATTGTTCATTGTCACAGTGGTGTACGATCCATGCAGGCTTGTATGGTTTTGGAACAGATGGGTTTTACTAAAACGGCTAATCTTACAGGCGGCATTTTGGCTTGGGGAGAATTTTCATAATTCCGCAGTATTACCGCCTTGCACAAGTAATTTAAATAATTTTTGAATAAAAAAACCACCCGATTGGGTGGTTTAGTATTTTAAAATGAATTGATCTTATTTTTTTTCTTCGGTACTTTCTATTTCTATTGTTCCATCAACAGCTCCGCCGCCAGCGAATTTTTTCACTAATTCAAAAACTTCATTCTCTCCTCCTTCTTCGTAGCCTGTGTGTTGGTAAACGATTTCACCGTTTTTATCAACAATCATTGTAAAGGGCACATTTTGAAAGTTTAGTGAACGCTTCAAATCGCTATTCTGATCTAAGTAAACTGGCCAATCCCAACCTTGAGATTTTGTGTAGGCTTTTACCATAGCCGCTGCCCGGCTGTCATCAATAGATATTGTAACAAAATCGAAATCGGCCTCTTCTTTCCACTCCGGCATTTTTTCCTTAATATTTTTTATTTCAGCTTTACAAGGCACACACCAGGTAGCCCAGAAACTTACTAAAGTCACACGTCCTTCTTTAAATATTGAATTAAATTTTACGGGTCGCCCGTTTAATTGTTTAATGGTTGTAGTAGGTAAATCTTGTGCATTCACACCAATTGAAACCAAAATCACCGAAAGAAGAATTAATATTTTTTTCATAATTATCGTATATCTGTTAGTAAAACTACAAAATAGACGATTAGTTTAATCAATGCTTGGTTATTATTTAGTCAATGCCAAAAGTTCGATCTAGCGCTCCTCTAATGTTTAAAATGCCGCATTCCCGTCATAACCATTACCATGTCGTTGGCTTCAGCAAATGCAACAGAATCTTTATCCCGAATAGATCCACCGGGCTGAATCACGGCTGAGACACCTTCGGCATGAGCAATTTTGATACAATCGTCAAATGGGAAAAAAGCATCACTAGCCAAAACAGCATTTTTGAGTTCAAAGTCAAACTGTTGGGCCTTGGCAATTGAATGACGGAGTGCATCTATTCGCGAGGTTTGTCCGCACCCCTTGCCGATTAACTGAAGGTTGCTAACGAGGGCTATTGCATTCGACTTTAAATGCTTACAAAGTAAATTGGCAAACTTTAAGTTTTCCTCTTCGTCTTGGCTAGATTCTCGGGCGCCTACTTCATCCCATTTTTCAAAATTGCCTTGATCAACTTCTTGTTCTAAGGTCCCACCTAATATGCTTTTCTTGCTCTTAGATTGAGCAGTGGCTAAAGGTTTTTTATATTGAAGCAGGATGCGGTTTTTCTTTTTACTCAGCGTTTCCAGGGCTTCCTTACTAAAGCTTGGTGCTAGTAAAACTTCAAAAAAAATACTACTCATATCATCAGCAATATCAGATGAGATTTCCTGATTACTTATAATCACACCGCCAAAAGCACTTTCTGGATCGCCCGCCAAGGCAGCTTTCCAAGCCTCATAATTCGTATCTCTTATTGCGGCACCGCAAACATTCGTATGCTTAAATACTGCGAAAAATGATTTTTCCTCGGTTTCAAATTCTTTTAAAAGTCCCACAGCAGCATCAACGTCCACTAGGTTATTGTAAGATAATTCCTTTCCATTGAGTTGTTCAAATTGTTGGTCAAGTTGGCCAGCAAAGGTTGCTTGTTGATGAGGGTTTTCTCCATAGCGTAACGTTCGTTCCGAATGATTATCATTACTAGAACTGCCAGAAAAGTAATCGTCAATCGCCACGTCATAGTGAGTCACTATTTTAAACGTTTTGGCTGCAAATTCTTTTCGCTGTTCTAAAGTAGTGTTTCCACTTTGCTCATCTAAAATTTTCCCAAGTTTGCTATAGTCATCCTTTGATCCAATCACACAAACGTCGGTAAAGTTTTTAGCAGCGGCGCGCAACATACTTGGTCCGCCGATATCAATTTTTTCTATGATTTTAGCCTCCTCGCTAGTATTGGCAACTGTTTCTTCAAAAGGATAGAGATCTACAATCACGAGGTCCAGCTCAGGAATTTCATGCTTCTTCATTTCGGTTTTATCCGTCTCATTCTCTCGTCGACCCAATATACCGCCAAACACTTTTGGGTGAAGCGTCTTCACTCGACCTCCTAAAATAGAAGGGTAGGAAGTCACACTTTCCACGGGAATGCAATCAATGCCTGCCTCCTCTAAAAATTTCTGAGTACCTCCCGTTGAGTAAATGGCAACTCCAAATTCTTGAAGTTTTTTGGCGAGGACATCTACCCCTTCTTTGTAAAAAACTGAAATTAGGGCCGATTGAATTTTTTTGTTCATAAAGAAATAATTTTGGCACCCATGGTGCTTACATAATGAATTGGCAAATCTACTTCTTGCAGTTGGCTTTTGAGACTTTCTATTTTCCACATAGGAATGTTCCCGTCGATAATTAGTTCCTTCGTTGAAATTTTTTGTAAAATTTCAGCAGGATTTTTCATCCATTTGTCTGACAAAATGAGGTAGTCCACCGAAATGGGTCTATTGATTTTAAGTTTTTTGGTGCTATTGATTCGTAAAATGTCTAGGCTTTTAAAGCTCAAAATGTCGAAGTTTTTTTCACGCCGCCATGCCTTATCTTGATCCTTGGAAGAGGTGATTCCTAAGCTGAGGTGACTGGGTTGAGAAATATATTGCTTGAAATTTTTTAGGTTTTTCTCCGTAATTGTGTCTTTAGTGAAAGAAGTATTTCCATTGACATATTCAAGGTAAGGCTGGTTGGCGTTGTAAACTATGATTTTTTCCTGGCTTAAATTCCGATACTTTGTAAAAATGCCTACACTCAGAAACAAAAGAAATGAAAAAAGGCTTGCAAGTGCAAATGATTTTCTGTGAGCTAATAGCCAGGCAGCTACACAAAGCATGGTGATGAGCAATAGAAAACATTGGCTAAGGTGAATCCGAATATCTTGTAAACTGACAAAGGGCAGGGTAGCTGTAAAATCTATAAAGGCGTTTAACCACCCAATCAAATTGCTTACTATGTTACCAAACAAACTCGCGAGCATTTCTGAAAACGAACATAAAACTAGCATAACCTCACCATAGATAATAAGCATGACAGCCGGGATGGCTACTAAATTGGTAATCAAAAAGAGGAGTGGTAGCTGATGAAAATAATAGATCGCAATTGGGAAGGTGAAAATTTGAGCAGTGAGTGACAGACAAACAATATTCCAAAAGAACTTGGGAATTTTATATTTCGGAACATACCATTTTCGTAGAGCAGGGAAAAACAATAAAATACCGAGTACGGCTGCATACGAAAGTTGAAAACCGACTTCGAATAACAAATGAGGCTGAAAAAGCAACAAGAGAAAAGCGGAGGCAAAAAGGAAATTGACGCTGGGAATTTTTCTTGAAACCAACTGCCCAATTCCTAAAAAGCTAAACATAATACTCGCTCGTTGCACAGAAGGAGGGAAGGTGGTGATTAGAGCAAAGAGCCACATGATGCACAATGCCAAAACGATTAGGAGCTTTTTTTTACGTTGAAAGAAGGGTATAAAACCAAGTAGCCAAAGTGTGCCGCCATAGAAAATACCCATGTGTAAGCCGGAGATGGCCAACAAATGGACAAGCCCTGTTTTGGTGTAGCTGCTGTAAATATCTTTATCAATTTCATCTCGGTAGCCGGTGAGCAATGCTAAGGCAATTCCTCGTTCCGTAGGGTGTGGAATGTAATGTGCAATCGTGTTTTTCACAAACTGATGCCAATGCGTAAAGGGATTTTTAAAAACAGTTGAGCTAGAAGGTAGTGTTTTCCATTCATTGTTAGTCAAAAAAGCTTGGTCGTAAATTCCTTTGTTCTGACAGAAGGCAGCGAAATTAAATTCTCCAGGATTCCCTTTCGGAATAATTTGCTTGAGCTTATTCACCAATATGATTTCATCGCCTTGAGAAATTTTGGGTAGTGCGCTGTCCTTTTTAAAATACAGTATGGTTTCTCCTCTCGTATTTATCTTGCACGAATCATTGAAAACTGAAATAATTTCTGCTTGGGCTTTATACGTTCGATCCGTTTCTTTTAAAGGAGTTACTATGTTAGCTCGTAAGGATGAACTGGTCATGATATGATTTTTATACCAAGTGGGTCTATTAGTAATATCATGAAAAAAAGAGATGCAATAACCTAGACCCACTAACAGAATCAGTAAAGCAGAGCTATTTAAGCCTGTGAATTTTTGTTTTTGAAGGAAGGGTAATTTACGAAAAAATAAAGCTGAGCATAGACCTACTAAAAATAGACTAATGCCAACTACTAAGGAAAGGGGATAAAATTTATAAAGAAGAATACCTGCCGCGAAGGCTATGAAAATTCGCAAAGAAGGGATTTGCGAAATGCTACGCATAGCTTATTTGATTTCTTTCACCTTGCAAGCCCCTCCCCAAACGGTTTGATATTCTAAGCAGAGCGAACGAGCATCGTTTTTACGAAGGGCCTCAAAAGAATAACTTACACTATCGGTTCCGTCTTCGTCTGAGCATTCGCAGGTCCAATCTTTTTTGCAAGAACTGGTTGTCATACCTATAAAAAGAAAAGCAGCTAATAGTAAAAAAGTATTTCTCATAACTGCTTTCAAAAATAAGGTTTTCTAGGACTTACCCAACTATTTTTCATCGCTTTTCGAGATATACTGCATTTTTACTAGTTTGGCATACAGCCCGTTTTGGGCTAGCAGTTCATCATGTTTTCCACGCTCCTTGATTTGACCTTTTTCCAACACAATAATTTCATCAGCATTTTGGATGGTACTTAATCGATGAGCAATTACGATGGACGTTCGATTCTTCATGAGTTTTTGAATCGCTTCTTGTACAATTTTTTCACTCACAGTATCTAACGAAGAGGTTGCTTCATCTAAGATAAGTATGGGTGGATTTTTATAAATGGCTCGGGCAATCGTCAAACGTTGTTTTTCTCCACCGCTCAGCTTGCCACCGCGGTCACCTATGTTTGATTGTAATCCATCCTCTTTTTCCAAAGCAAATTTTGCATTGGCTACTTCGCAACTTTCTAGCACTTTCTTCTCGTCTCGCTCGGTTTGCCCTAGCGTAATATTATTTTCAATCGTATCATTAAATAAGATGGGTTCCTGAGAAACGATGCCCATCAAGGAGCGTAGGTCATTAATTTTATAATTTTTTATATTTACGCCATCCACTAAAACCTCGCCCTGGCTTACCTCGTGAAAACGAGGCACTAAATCGACCAAGGTGCTTTTTCCTGCGCCCGATGCACCCACTAGCGCTAAGCTTTTTCCTTTTTGAATAGTTAGGTTGATTCCTTGTAAAATAGATGTGTCACCGTAAGAAAAGTCTACATTCTTAAATTCAATCTCGTTTTTAAATTCCGAAATTGACTGAGCATTTGACGCATCTACGATTGGATTGATGGCCAAGCGAATTTTATCAATCCGCTCAATACTTGCCTTACCGCGCGCTACGTTATAGAAAAACTGAGAGAGCTTTTTAAGCGGATCTAAAAGCTGCGTGAAAATAAGGATGAAAAGAATAAACGTTTCTTTATTTATTTCAGTTTTAAAAACCATTTTTGTTCCAAACCATAAAATAACGCAAAGCACTAACACGCCTAGAGTTTCAGAAGTCGGTGAGGCGGCCTCACGCTTCAGCGCTACGCTATTTTGAGTTTTTACTAAATCATCATTCTGATGGGCAAAACTTTCCGTTCGTTCTTTTTCAGCGCCAAAGGCTTTGATGATGCGAAGGCCGCCCAAACTTTCATCGAGCATTGAAATGAGTTGACC
>CAZTCQ010000011.1:21734-37578 GCA_964612525.1 uncultured Chitinophagaceae bacterium
AGAAAAATGTTTTTTAATAAGATAGCAGTCATCAATACGGCTATGATGAAAAGCACGGCATATTCTCTTTGATTGTCGTTGGCCAAAATGATTTGGCTGAGTTCATAATTAAAAAAATCTTGTAGACCATCTACGCTCCAATCTGATTCCGGTTTTGCCATGATTAGGTCTTCTTTTTTAGCAAAAAGCAAATTCAAAAAAGGAATGAGCATCGCTAAGGATACTAATGAGAAGATAGCTTGCAGCAAATTGCTTATCGTGAAGGTTGCTACGTACGACCATTTACCTTTTATAAAGCTTTTGAATATGAGGAAGATGTCTCTCATGATAAGGGTGTAAATTTACAGTATTAAATTTCGCTAATGGAAGAAAGTAAACGACAAAAGCAGGTTGGGCGTATGCTCGAGGAGGAACTTAACGAAATATTCAGAAAGAAGGGTTGGAATGTAATGGGAAGGGGCATGGTTTCTATTTCTCGTGTGAAAGTGACGCCAGATTTGGCTGAGGCAAAAATTTACCTAAGCTTGTTTCAGATAGATGATAAGGATGCGCTACTCGAAAAAATTGAACGCAACGCGTGGGAGGTTCGAAAAGAATTGGGCACGCGTATTAGAAATAATGTTCGTAAGATTCCTGAATTATCTTTTTACGATGATGATACCTTAGAGTATGTATCAAAAATTGAAAAAGTGTTGGAGCGGATTAAGAAGAAGGATAATGAAAATTTGAATGATTAAATTTTCTTCGGATGCCAACTAATATCTATTGCCTAACATAATTAAATGAGAGCTATTTCAAAACATTGTTTGGCATCAAACAATCTCAACAAAGGTTTTTTGCGTTTTGTAATCATTCTCATGTCACTCAGTTTTGTGAAGCAAGCAAATGCTACTCATGCTGCCGGAGGCGAATTATTGTATGAGTTCGTTAGTGGGAACACTTATAGATTTACGTTTAAGTTTTATCGTGATTGCACTGGCGTTGCTGCTCCGCTTGCGGTGGACATGTGTTATATGAATTCGTGTAATGTGACTAGTCCTATTACAGTTTCGCTTTTTAGAGTAGCGGGTCCAATTTTGGTTGGAGGGAATTGTCCCGATATAGTCAGTAATTGCACCAGTCCGAACGGTTTGCCCAGTTATGAAGAATATATTTATGAAGGAACCATCACGCTAACTGAACCTTGTAATGCTTGGCGGTTTTGGGTGAATATAGCCGCCCGTAACCCAATGAATTTTTTGGTGGGCAACAATAATGTAAATCTTTATGTAGAAACTACTTTTAATAATACGATTACGAATCAAGATAACTCTCCTACATTTAATCGCTTGCCGGTGCCCTATTGCTGTTTGAATACTCCTTTTACTTATGATAACGGTGCTTCCGATGTGGATGGTGACTCTTTGGTGTATGAATCTATTATGCCTCGGGAGCACATGAGTAATTTCAACTGTTCGGCAGCACCACCAAGTATGTGTGCCTATCCTGCTTTCGTGCCTCCTTTAAATTTTACTACCAATCCATTGCCTTGTAATAATACGTTTAGTATCGACTCAAACACTGGTTTGTTCTCCATGATACCGAGCCTGGTGGGCAAAGGAGTCATTGCGATTAAAGTAAGCCAATATCGGAATGGTCAGTTGTTAGGTTATATAGTACGGGATATTCAAACGATAGTACTTACGTGCAATATAAGCAGCCCTGTTGTGTTGGTGGATACAAATTCATTAAGCAATAGCAGCGCTCAAAATGATACGATAACCGCTTGTGCGGGCTCAAGCTTTTCTTTTTGTTTTACTACCCAAACCAATGATACTACCTCCGCACTTTCTTTGCAGGATAATGCTAGCAGTTTTTCTTCTCCTGTTTCTTTGGTTCATGGTAATCAGTTTACGGATTCTGTTTACAGTTGTTTTAATTGGACATCGAGTTTGACGGATACGGGTTGGCATTTTTTAAATGTTCTAATCATAGATTCTATTTGTCGACCGATTGGTGTGTTAAGTACAGATTCATTGACCAAGACCTATGCTATTTATATTGCGCCGATTGATACCACTACTATCATTACGAGTATTTGTGAACCGAATAGTTTTTTGGGTTACTTTCAAAGCGGTGTTTATGTAGATACTTTTACCAATCTATACGGCTGTGATAGTTTTAGAATATTAAATCTAACAGTGAATCCAATAGTTTTTGCAACCGATTCCAATACGATTTGCGCCCCGAATTCTTATTTAGGTTATAGTCAAAGTGGTACTTACGTTGATACATTAGTCAATCAATTGGGCTGTGATAGTATTCGAACACTGAACTTGGTCGTCAATCCTACTTTTTCCAATACCATCAATCAAACGATATGCGAACCTAGTAGTTTTTTGGGCTACAGCCAAACAGGAACCTACACCGATACCTTCACGAGCATCACGGGTTGTGATAGTTTTCGGATTTTAAACTTAGTAGTAAACCCTATTGTGAGGGACACAATTGTACAATCCATTTGTGCACCAGATTCATTTTTGGGCTATGGTCAAAGTGGAATTTACATTGATTCATTCACTTCAAGTGTGGGTTGTGACAGTCTACGGATTTTGGATTTACAAGTCAATTCTGTAACCACGCAAACCCTAGTGCAATCGATTTGTGCGCCGGGTAGTTTTTTGGGTTACAGTCAAAGCGGAACTTATATCGATACGTTGACTAATGCAAATGGCTGTGACAGCATTCGAACTCTTCAACTTAGCGTTTCACCTGTTGTGTCGCAAGCTCTTACTCAAACGATTTGTGCGTTTGATACATTTTTGGGTTACAACCAATCGGGAACTTTTATCGACACATTTATTTCTGCGCAGGGCTGTGACAGTATTCGCACTTTAAATTTAACGGTACTGCCTCAGCCTCATGACACAGTACAAATCGCTCTTTGTGCTCCGAACACCTTTCAAGGATACAGTCAAAGTGGAATTTATATTGATACCTTTACTGCCGTAACGGGTTGTGATAGTTTGCGTACCTTAAACTTAGTAATCAATCCGAATACGGCTCAAACCCTCACTCAAACAATTTGTGCAAATGGTAGTTATTTGGGTTACACTCAAACGGGCATTTATATTGATACTTTAATAAATCAGTTTGGTTGCGACAGCATTCGCACTCTTAATTTAACAGTCAATCCTCATTCGGATTCTACCGTGAATCTCACGATTTGTCAACCTAATAATTATCAAGGATATAGTGCTTCCGGTACTTATATTGACACCTTAGTCAATGCCTTGGGTTGTGACAGCATCCGAACCTTAAACCTAGTGGTTCATCCAATTACGACCTCCACGGTCAATCAAACCATTTGTCAACCTGCATCTTTTTTGGGCTATTCTGTTTCAGGAACGTTTATAGATACCCTAGTGAACCAATTTAGTTGTGATAGTATCCGGACCTTAAACCTAATCGTGAACCCCATCACCTTTTCTACAATCAATCAATCAATTTGCGAATTCGATTCTTTTTTAGGGTATAGCGCTTCGGGAACATATATTGATACTTTGTTGAACGCAAACGGCTGTGATAGTGTCCGAACCTTGAATTTAACTGTGAACGTTCGTTCGTTTTCTTTGTATGATTCTACAATTTGTTTTCCTGCCAATGTATTTGGCTACGGCGCTAGCGGCATTTACTCTGACACTTTGGTAAATGCAGCAGGTTGCGATAGTATTAGAACTTTGAACCTAAGGGTAAATCAACCGAGCGATACAATAATCACAGCAGTGATTTGTGCTGATACCAATTTTTTGGGCTACAATCAATCTGGAACATTTTTGGATACGTTTACAAATGCTGCGAATTGCGATAGCATAAGAACTTTAAATCTAACTGTGCATCCAACCTATTATTTAGATACTATTATTTATCGTTGCTTCGGTGACAGTATTTTTGCGGGAGGAAGCTGGCAAACAACAGTCGGAGTGTATTGGGATAGTTTGACATCAATCAATGGTTGCGATTCCGTCACGAAAACTACATTTAGTTTACAACAAGATATAACACCCAATTTGGGGCCCGATCAAGAATCCTGTGTGGGTCAAAGCGTACGATTGACCCCGGGTGGATTTAATTATTACTTATGGAATGATGGTGACACGAATGGCGTTAAAGAAGTAAGTGTGGCTGGTCAATATATCGTGCGTGTTGCTGATTTTGACGGCTGCTATGGATACGACACTGTGAATATAAGCACCTTCAATCCGCCTCTGGTGTCGATTTTGTACCAAGATAGTGCAAGGTGTATCGGAGAAGAAATTGCCTTAAAAGCTAGCGGCGCCTCTAATTATGAATGGCGTCTGCCCAGCGATGGCAGCTTTTATTTTACGAAAGATTCTATTGTCAAGGTGCAGCTACAGAATGCTTCTGAAATAATACAGTTGAGCGGTTGGAATATTGAGTCTTGTGTGGATACCTCTTTGCTTACCATTTTTTCAACGGTATGTTGTGGTAATATTGTGCTACCGAATGCTTTTACGCCAAACGGAGATGGTCGGAATGATGATTTTGGATTACTGAGTCAAGGACAATTTTTTAAACAATTTATATTCCAAGTTTATAATCGGTGGGGACAACGTGTTTTTAAAACCAATGATCCTTCTCTGCGTTGGAATGGATTAATCGGTGATAAAAATGCTGATATAGGGACCTACTTCTACACTTTGAAAGTGCAATGTTTTGAAAGTGACGAAATCAAAAATATTCGGGGAGACATTACTTTAATCCGATAGCTACAATCGTCGCCAATTTTTTAAAATAATACTTACGTCCCACCATGGGTCATAGTTTTTCGCATAGAGCCAATTAAGATGCTCCACGTTTTCGGTAGGTATAAAAAAATTAGGAATGGGAGTATACACTGGAAAAATATGCGCCCTCAACTCCGGAAACTGAGGGTCATCATAGCCTACAAAGGTTCTATCGCCTTCGAGCACCAAAAGGCAATACTTAAAGTACGAGCGTTTATCTTTTACAAACCAAATCAAAACAGGCAGCAAAAGAATAAATAAGAGAGAGAAGATAATATCCACCACGCGTTTGTTCCGACGAGAAGCTTGGGAGTGAATGGTATAAATTAATTCCGTTGTGTAGAGGTCACCAGCCGTGTTTTTAGAGTTACTACCTATGATGCTATCCGTACCAAAGCTATGAATTTTGTAATCGTAGCTGGGACCAATTTTTTCGATTTGAGTAATAATTTCTTTGAAGCTTAAATGGTGTTGTGAAAAAATAATTTCTCCGGCACCGTACAATTCGCTAATGGGTTTCAGTTTGTCGAGGCTGGTAATTTGATAGTCAAATTTTTCTTGGCTTGGACTAGCGGCTCCGATGAAGTTTTTGTGAATGCCCGCTTGTTCAATGAGCGATTTGATTTCCTTTTCCTCCTCAGCATGACCGACTATAATCGTTTTTCGATCAAGCTGATCTTGACTGAGCGCACTTTTTACTCCGAGCCGCTGCAAGAAATAACGAGAAGCCAAAATGGCCAAGGTGCCTATTACCGCACCGATAACAGTAATACCCCGCGAGAAACGAAAGTTTTCGGGCAGCAAGGCGTACAAACTTATAATAAGTATACTACCTACAAGCATTCCTCTTAATAAGCGCTGCTGCTTGTAAGGTTTGTCATAGCCGCCGCTAAAAAATATAGAGCCAATCCAACTGAGTAAATAGGTAAAAAAGAAAATGCTCAATAAGCCCGTAGAATAATCTGTGGCAGGTTTGACATACGTTTTCCAAACCGTCAACATAGTCCACAAGGAACCTAACAGAATGAACGAATCAAGAATTGGAAGTGATAAAATAGAAAGGAGTCTTTTAAAAAAAGCTAGAACAGCCCGCAGATAGACGGCAAGCGTAATCAAGAAAATGTAACCGCCTTTTTTCCCACTGGCAAAGTTCTTTTTTGCAAAAATGATCATGGCTTTGTAGAACATTTTTACGTAGTTCAAACTGCCTTTTTTCGTGCTTTCCCCTTTGTAGTGAATCGCAGTGGTTTTGGGGAAGTATAGATTTTTATACCCGCCTTTTTTTATTTGATAGCTCAGGTCAATATCCTCACCGTACATAAAATAGGTTTCGTCAAAACTCCCAACCTTATCAATTACTTTTTTGCGACAAAGCATAAAACATCCTACGAGTACATCGACTTCGTTGGTTTCATGTTCGGGTAAAAAACCTTGATGGTATTGGTTAAACTTTTTTGAGTTTTTAAATACAGAACTCAGGCCAACAATTTTACAAAACGCCACCCAAGCCGAAGGAAAGCCACGTTTGGATTCTGGAAGAAAAATTCCTTTGCCGTCTACCAAGCGAGGGCCCAAAGCACCCACTTCGGGACGGGCATCCATTGCGGCCAAACAGCGTTCAAAACAATCTTCGGCTACTATGGTATCTGGATTCAAGAATAAAATATGTTCGCCTGCTGCTCGGGCTACCGCTTGATTGTTCGCTCTTGCAAAACCTACATTATTAGTATTGGCGATTAGTTTAACTTGGGGGAAAGTAGTTTGCACCATCTTCACGCTGCCATCAGTGGATTGATTGTCTACCACGAAAACTTCGGCATCAATATTTTCAAGAGCGCGAAAAACAGAGAGCAAGCAATGTTCTAAAAAGTGCTTGACGTTGTAGTTTACTATTATGATGCTTAATCTTTTCACTGAGCAAAAATGAATTAACTTTGAACACCTCACTAAGGTGTCATGGAAACAAAAGTAACGGAAACTGAGCTGAATGAACAATTAAAAAATACGTTGCTGCGTGCCTTGCATGCAGGTGCGGATCAGCTCAAGAAGTACTTTGATGGCACGTTTGAGATTCAAAGTAAAAGTAGATTGAATGACTTGGTGACCGAAGTGGATAAAAAAAGTGAGACCGCTATCATAGATGTGATTCAGGATGAATATCCTAACCATTTCATACTCAGTGAGGAAGTAGGTGAAATGAGCACGGATTCTAACGTTAAATGGATTATAGATCCCATTGATGGCACGGTGAATTTTGCACATGGTATTCCAATCTGTTGTGTGAGTATCGGGATAGAAATGGATGGTAAACTTCTCATGGGCGCCGTGTTTAATCCATTTATGAATGAACTTTTTTTTGCAGAAAAAGGGAAAGGGGCGTTCTTAAATAATAAACCATTAAAAGTTTCTGATAATGCTAATGTGAAAAAGGCTTGCTTGGTGACTGGCTTCCCATATCGCTGGGTAGAGGTGGGTAGAGATCCTATTAAAGTGTTTGAACGTTTTATTCGCATGGGTTTACCCGTGCGCCGATTGGGTAGTGCGGCTATTGATTTGTGTTGGGTAGCGGCAGGTCGCTTTGATGGTTTTTGGGAGTACAACTTAAACCCTTGGGACATAGCCGCGGGCTATTTAATCATAGAAGAAGCCGGAGGTACGGTCACTAATTTTAATGGCGATTCCTACTCGGTATACGATAAGCAAACGCTCGCAACCAATGGAAAAATCCATAAAGAAATGATTCAAGTAATTAATGAGTAGCATGGCAATGTTTAATTTTAAATTCTTAATGTTTAATTATTTTTTGCAGTGGAAAAAATAGATTTTGTAGAGAAGTGGAAAGCATTGGAAATCAAGCTCACGGAACGTTTTGGCAAAAAGCCAGACCTACAGGCCATTTTATTTTTAATCGGCATGAATGAAGTGGGCTTTGTAGAAGAAAAAAAATTCACGAAGGAACAAAAGCAAGATTTGATGCATGTAGCTACGTGCGTTTTACTTGCTCAAGAGGAGTATTATCTCTGGGAAAGAAATGATGACGAAGGTTGGCCCCATTATGTCTTAGTCAAGGAGTTGCCAGATTATGACTTGCTGCAGCAAGAACTTTGGTTGAAGAAATTGGTGGTACAGTATTTTGAGGAATAGGTCAAAAAAGAGACGCCTTCTAAAAATTTGAGGTACGAACTGATGGTTTCCAATACCTTTTGAATGGTCCAAATGGGAGTTGGTAGTAGGAAATTGACTCTTTTTCTTTAAAGTACAAACTGCTGTGGTTGCTAAATTTGAAAAGCGGTTGTATTATAGTTTTGGGTGAAACCACAAGAGACTCGAAGAATTAATTAAACGAATAAAGGCGATAGATATTCCATTAAAAATGATTTAATTCAATTTATACTTGACAACTAATAGTGAAGCAGATAAATTTAATTTAGCTTCCAAATTTCGTATCATTTCAACCGTTAGTTTTTTCTTGCGAGAGAGAATTTCTGAAACGCGGCTCTTGCCGCCTATCACGCCAACAAGGTCTTTTTGTTTGAGTCCCAAATCCTGCATTCTTATTTTAATAGCTTCGATAGGGTCAGGAGCATTAATTGGGTAATGTTCATTTTCGTAATTTTCAATGAGCAATGATAATATTTCGGCCTCATCACCCTTAGGTGAATTCGCAGGTGCATCAAATATTTTCTCCAATCGAGCTAATGTCTTTTGATAATCGGTTTCGTTTTTTATTGGTTTTAATTTCATGGCTCTTAAATTTTATTGGCATCTATTTTGTCATACTCTGCGTGTGTTCCGACAAAACGTATAAACGCCCATTGTCTTTCAAAATTGAATTTTACAACTAAGCGAAAATCATTGCCTTTAATATTGAATACTATTCTGTTGTTTTTAAGAATACTTGCGTGGACATAACTCGCTTTCACATCGTTCGGTTTCGCCCAGTTGGCATGTCGTGCGGTATCATACCAAGTTTTTAAATATTGCTCAGCCGCTGCATGTTTTACCCAAAATTCACGAAGTGTTCTTTTTGCAATTATTCTTTTCAACTCAGCAAAGATAGTCAAAGTTCTCAAACATAGAACTCTGCCTTGTTGATTAATTTTTAATCTTGTGTTTGATCGATAAAAAATAGTGAGCGGAAGGTTAACTCTATTACTAAGGTTTAGAATTTTAGAGTTATTAAATAACTTTATGCGAAATGAATTTTTATTTCAAAATAGGGATTGTTCAGTTGTGGTGCTTTATGTTTATATCGATTAAGGTAATGGCTCAATCTAAACCTATCCCGTTTGGTGGGAAAAAGCCAAGAAAGACATACATTCCGAAGCAGCGAACGAACAAGAAAATGTGGCATGTCAGAGGATCTTATGATACCGTACCTTCCAATAAACCTGTTAGAGTTTTTTCTCAAGAGTGGAAAGACGTAGATAAAAATGGTCATATGCACCCCGATTATTTAAATAAGGCTGAAAAAGAGAAGCTAGGAGTAGCGGATGAAAAATTAAGGTTGAATTTATATTATTATTATACCGAAAATCGGAAATTAACTTACAAAGAAGTTGATAGCATTTACAATCAAGGTCAACGAGTGGATACGGCTACTTTCAATCGTGTTCAGGCCAAGTATTACGATTACGATAAAAAAAATAAATGATTTAGTCTACTAGAGTACTTCTCATTTTTGCTACATGCCGATGTAAGTGATGGGAAAGACCATTGGACTTCTTATCATTTTTTAGTCTCCCCCCACTTTGATACTCAGATTTTGAATCAAGAGGTGTTTCCTCACATTACCTAAATGTTACCAAATTATTTTCTCAATGTTACCAAACTGAAGAGAGATAACTTTTAGGTAATCGCAATCTTTTTTACTGTGTTTTTCAGGCGGCTACTTTTGTTGGCGAAATAAACAAAGAAAAAATGAACAACATTCTAAAATCAAAATTGGTGCTTTTCGTAATAGCTCTAAGCGCCATTACATTATTTAACTCTTGTGATAAAGACAAGTGCAAAGGAGTGACTTGCCCAGCCGGTCAGATTTGCCAGGAAGGTGAGTGCATCGGAAACCCAAGTGGCGAAAACGAAGAGCAAGTGTCAGGATTTATCAATTCCAACACTACTTGGACAGCCGATAAAATATGGATTTTAAACGGCAGAGTGGTTGTGCGTTCTGGTGCAACACTTACTATTGAAAAGGGAACTATCATAAAAGGTGCCAACGGTTCAGGAACTTCGGCCTCAGTATTAATCATTGAGCGTGACGCAAAAATTAATGCAGTCGGAACGGCTGATGAGCCTATTATTTTCACTTCAGTGGATGATAATATTACGTTAGGGGAAAAAGTAGGAACCAATCTCACAGAAGTTGACAATGAACTTTGGGGTGGACTAATCATTTTAGGAAATGCAAAAGTTTCAACGGCTGATGGTAATACACAGGGTCAGATTGAAGGGATTCCTTCAAACGAAACATACGGTGTATACGGAGGTGCAAACGATGCCGATAATTCTGGAACGTTACAGTATATTTCTATCCGTCATGGCGGAATCACGATTGGTGATGGTAACGAAATCAATGGTCTAACCTTAGGCGGTGTAGGTAACGGAACTACGATAGAAAACGTAGAAGTCGTGGCTAATCTTGATGATGGAATCGAATTTTTCGGAGGTTCTGTAAATGTAACCAACGCAATCGTTGTGTATCAAGGCGATGACGGAATTGACATTGATCAAAATTATTCAGGAACGGTAAATAACGTAATGGTTATCACCGGTGACGGAATCGGAACGGATGAAGCCTTGGAAATTGATGGTCCTGAAGGGTCAACTTATACGGGTGGTAAATTCACTATCTCCAACGGAACCTTTATCACAGAAGGTACGGAAGGAAGTGGAGCTGACTTAAAGGCAAAAGCACAAGGAAATATTACTTTATGTTCTTGGGAAGGATTCTCAAAATTTGTAAAAGTAAGAGCGAGTTTCTCTGATACTACTGCTTGTACTAGCAAAGCGGATGCTTATTCATACATGACGCAAACGTCTCCGGACTTAACGATTTTTAATTGTGAAATCGTTTCGACGGCTGCTTTGACTGACTTCGCCAATGCTTACAATGGTAGCGGAGGAAATTGCTTGGGCGCTTCTGAAGAAGCTGATCTAGACATGGCTATTTCAGGAAGCTCAAATGCGGTAGTAGGAGCGCCAACCAAAGGAGCAGACAAAACAAAGTTTGCGACTTGGACTTGGGCTTCCATCAAGAATAAGTTATAAATCAAAT
This sequence comes from uncultured Chitinophagaceae bacterium, assembly GCA_964612525.1. Classification (GTDB taxonomy): domain Bacteria; phylum Bacteroidota; class Bacteroidia; order Chitinophagales; family Chitinophagaceae; genus JAGNRR01. Next base: position 32,799 of record CAZTCQ010000011.1, read on the forward strand.
CAATGGCGAAAAGAGCTCTCGGGTCGGGAGCTCTTTTCGTTGTTTTTAGTAATCAAACCAGTAAAAAAAGTAAAATGAAAAATACTATTAAACTTATTGCAGCAGCCCTTTTGCTGTTTTCCTGCCAACTAGCCCATGCACAAAAAGGCATTTTGAAAGGAACCATTATAGACGAAACTACAGGAGAAACCATTATCGGAGCATCCATTATGATACCCGGAACTTCTACCGGAACACGTGCAGACGTAAAAGGAAACTATTCGTTGAAATTGAATCCGGGCACTCAGAAAATAAAAATCTCTTTTGTGAGTTTTGAAGCTCAGACGAAAGAAGTGACTATCCAATCGGGTAAAACAACGACTTTGAATGTGAGCATGAAACCGCGCAGTAAAAAAACCAAAATGGTGGTGATTAAAACGGAGCGGATAAAAAATAGCGAGAAGGCTATGTTGACCTTACAAAGAAAATCAACCAACGTGATGGACGGAGCATCAGCCGAGACCTTTAAGAAAACAGGTGATAATGATGCGGCGGTTGCTATGTCAAGAGTTACGGGTGTTTCTGTAGAAGGTGGAAAGTATATTTATGTGCGAGGCTTAGGAGATCGTTACTCAAAAAGTCAATTGAACGGAGTCGATATTCCTGGCTTAGATCCAGATAGAAACACGGTTCAAATGGATATTTTTCCGACCAATTTGTTAGACAATATTGTGGTGTACAAAACATTTTCGCCTAACCTTCCGGGAGATTTTACAGGAGGAATGGTGAACGTAGAAACCAAATCATTTGTTAGAAAAAAGACTGTAGGATTTAGCTCTAGCTTAGGCTTTACGCCAGGCATGAACCTAAATAGCGAGGCCTTGACTTATCAGGCTGGTATTACTGATTATTTAGGTTTTGGAAACGTGTCAAGAAAACTACCCTTGGGGGATATCGACGGAATTCCTTCGCGTAGCTCGGGTAATGATCGCCTCACTATTTTGACCAAGAAATTTAATCCTCAATTAGCTCCTACAAGATTTACTTCTCCTCTAAATGGGAGTGTTTCTTTTTCAAAAGGAAACCAAATCAAAAAAGGTAAAAGCACTATTGGCTTTAATACGGCTTTAAATTATCGTTATCAATTCCGTCATTATGATGAATATGAAATCGGACGTTCTATAAAAGATGGCGATAAGTCAATTAATGATCTCACTGTTTTAAGCACGACTATGGGCGAGCGCTCAGAGCAAGAAATTAGCTGGAGCGCATTAGCCGGTGGGGCACTCAAAAGAAAAAATAGTAAGTACGTTGTGAATTTATTGCACACGCAGAACGCCGTTTCAAGGGCCGCAATTTACGATACTCGTTTTCCCAACGGATTTAATACGGCTTTGCCCTTGAAGCAATTTGTTCTCGATTATTCTCAGCGCTCGGTGAGTAATGTTTTATTTTCCGGCCGTCATGATTTAAAAAATAAATGGAAAATAGATTGGAAGCTATCTCCAACTTACTCTCGAATCGTAGAACCAGATATCCGCAGCACTACTTACCTAATAGAGAACGGCGGTTATCAGCTGGACAATGGAGATGGAGCGATTCCTGAGCGATTTTATCGCAGCCTGAATGAGGTAAACGCGGTGGCAAAATTTGATGCAAAGCGTAAATTTTCTTTGAAAAATGATAGAGAAACCACTGTATCTTTTGGAATGGCAAACACTATAAAAAATCGTGACTATGAGGTGTTGCGTTTTATTTTCAATAATACGATGGGCGTTGATTGGGAAGGAAACGGTGATGAAGTATTAGAAGATGAAAATCTTTGGAAACCAAGTAACAAAAGGGGAACCTATGTGAGAACCGAGGAAAGCCTTACTAAAAATCCAAATGTTTATAACGCCACACAAAATATTGCCGCGGCTTATGTAATGAACGAGTTTCCTATTTCGGATAAATTGAAAGCGATCGGCGGAGTTCGTGCTGAGAAAACAGATATGTGGATCAGTGGTTACGGACGTTTTGAAGGAGAAGAGATGGACGAGAATAAATATGACGAGCGCGTGATGAATGCTTTGGATATTTTGCCAGCGCTGAATTTGATTTATAATCTAAAAGAAAAAACGAATCTTCGTTTTTCATATTCAAGAACCTTAGCTCGCCCTTCGTTCAAAGAAAAATCATTTGTAAGTATTTTAGACCCTTTGTCTAATGTTCGTTTTATAGGAAACATTGGATTAAAGCGTACGAACATAAATAATGTAGATGCTCGTTTTGAAAACTTCTTTGGACTGAGCGAAATGATTTCTTTTAGTGCATTTTATAAACACTTTACGAATCCAATAGAAATTTCAAGTTTCTTGTTAGAGCCGAATGACATTACCCCGCGTAATGCAGGAACGGCTCATTTGATAGGAGGTGAAATGGAACTAAGAAAAAACCTTGGCTTCTTAGGAAATCCTTTCAAGCGTTTGTCATTGAACACAAACATTACCTTGGTACAATCCTATATTGACATGCGCGAAATTATAGTCGAAGCCGGTCAGGACAGAAAATTTGGTACGGCCGACGATGTCAATGAATTTGAATCTCGATCAGCTCATTTGCGCGATGGTCAAGAACTCGGTTTTTATCGTCCGATGTTTGGGCAGTCTCCTTTTGTAATTAATAGTGGTTTAAATTATACGAATGATTCATTGGGCTATGAAATGCAAGTTTCGTACAATGTGCAAGGTAAGCGTTTAGCGGTTGTAGGAGTAGGTGCTAGGCCTGATGTATATAATCAGCCATTCCATAGCTTAAATATAAAAGCATCGAAGTTATTGGGAAAAAAGAAACAGTGGAAAACCAATCTAACGGTTCGAAATATTTTAAATCAAAAAAGACAACAATTCTTCGAGTCATACCAAGCGGCTCCGCAGGTATTCGAAGCATTTTCGCCAGGGACTTCTGTGAGTATTGGCATCAATTATTTACTACAGTAGTTTTTTCATTTACTACTGGTTTGATTCGCGCCTCGCTTATTGCGGGGCGCTTTTTCTTATATGGAGTGCAAAGCTGAGACCCAAAGCGGTCCAAAATAAAAAATTCCACGCAATGAATAGAAAAATCCAACTACCCGCATCTTGCATCCAACTCCAATTATTATGCCCCTCGTCATGATAAGCCAAGTATAATAATATTCCTAAGGGAAGCGTTGCGGCTAAAAAAATATTCCACTTTGGGACAGTCTTAAAAATTTCTCTCACGATTTTATGGTTTAAAAAGACTTTGACTGAGTGTCATTAGTTTCCTTTAAAACGAATTAAAAAGAACTTTATTGTATCGGGACGTTTAAATATCTTACAATAAATTTAAACAAAAAATATCAATAACAAGGGAGTCAGTCGTAATTTTGCTCCATGGCATTTAAGCACCTACAGGAGTTCGTTGATTTATTAGAAAGTGAGGGAGAATTAATTCGAGTAAAAGAATTTGTTGACCCTAATTTAGAGATAACAGAAGTCGTAGATCGTATTTCTAAATCGAATAATAATAAGGCTATTTTATTCGAAAATACGGGGACTGATTTCCCGATTCTCATAAATAGTATGGGAAGCGAAAAGCGAATGTGCTTGGCCCTGAAAGTTTCTTCATTGGATCAAATCAAAGATGAAATTGAAGATTTGTTTAAAATGATGACCGCACCCAAAGAAGGCATTTTAAGCAAGTTAGCCATGCTACCTAAAATGGCCCAATTTGCGTCTTGGATGCCTAAGGTGAAAAGTGGAAAAGGAGCCTGTCAAGAAGTGATAATGGAGAATCCAGATTTGGATAAATTGCCGATCATGTTCTGCTGGCCTAAGGATGGAGGACGTTATATTACATTGCCGGTGATTCATACCAAAGAGCCGAATTCTGGTATCCGAAACGTGGGAATGTACCGTATGCAACAGTATGATAAAACGAGTACGGGCATGCATTGGCACAAGCATAAAGTAAGTGCGGCACATTTTAACGAGTATAAAAAATTAGGTAAAAAAATGCCTGTGGCTTGTGTGGTTGGTGGAGATCCTGCCTACACCTATGCTGCTACGGCACCGCTGCCAGAGAATGTTGATGAATATATGTTGGCTGGTTTTTTAAGAAAGAAAAAAGTAGAGCTAGTAAAATGTGTTTCACAACCAGAAATTGAGGTGCCGTCTGATGCTGACTTTGTTATAGAGGGTTATGTTGACCCAAGTGAAGATTTAAAAATAGAGGGACCTTTTGGAGATCACACTGGTTTTTATTCCTTGAAAGATTTGTATCCAATTTTTCATGTAACAGCTATCACGCATAAGAAAAATGCAATTTATCCAAGTACGATTGTTGGAATTCCTCCGCAAGAAGATGCCTGGATTGGTAAAGCTACTGAGCGTATTTTCCTGGCACCAATCAAAATGACAATGGTGCCCGAAATACAAGATATGAATATGCCGGTAGAAGGTGTTTTTCATAATTTAGTGTTGGCAAGTATTGAAAAATCATTTGGAGGGCAAGCTCAAAAAGTTATGAATGCTATGTGGGGTGCTGGGCAAATGATGTTTAATAAAATTTTGGCGGTAGTGGACAATCAGGATTTGAGTGACTATAAATCACTGGCGCAATATGTATTCAAAAATATAAATCCTGCTCAAGATATTTACTTCAGTAGTGGCCCGATGGATGTGCTAGATCACTCCTGTAGCAAAATGGGCTTTGGTGGAAAAATGTGTATTGACGGAACTGAAAAGCATTCAGAGGAGATTCAGTATGATGAAGAAACGTATAATCTAAATGCCGA
>CAZTCQ010000012.1:0-13095 GCA_964612525.1 uncultured Chitinophagaceae bacterium
TTGGCGTATTGATATATTTCTTCTTTGGAAATAGAAATTAACGGCCGCAAGATATCATTCTCCGCTACAGGCATTCCGGCTAATCCTTTTATACCACTAGCCCGTAAAAGATTAAATAAAACGGTCTCAACTTGGTCGTCGGCGTGGTGGGCGGTTATAATTTTCGTTGCGCCTTCTTTTGCCATTACTTCTCTGAAAAAACTATAGCGCATTTCTCTTGCGGCTTCTTGGATTCCTATTTTTTTTTCGTCCGCATATTTCTGTACGTTTTCTTTTCTTATAAAGATTGGAATATTGTTTTGCTTGCAAAAATCTTCTACCACAGCTTGGTCTAAGTCTGCCTCTTTTTCGCGCAGCATAAAATTGTAATGAACGGCGATTATTGGAATTTTTAGTTTATGTAATATTGCTAGTAGCACCATACTGTCTGCACCACCGCTTACTCCCAAAACGTATTTCGCTTTAGGCGTGCCGTGTTCTTTTATAAAATTGGAAACCGTTTGTTCTAACATCACTAATAACCGCAAATGTATTACGAAAGTCTGACGGTTAAATGATTAGCGCAAGAATGCAGCTAAGCCTTTGCGTTGGGTTCTTGTGCTTGGGGTACGCGCAAGTTGCCAACGCTTAAGCCTGCGCCTCAAACTTGCGCTAAAGGGATCAGAGACGCAACGAAGGCGGTGCAAAAAATAATAAGTACTTACTACTAAGTACTAATCCCACTCCTCATCAAAAATTTCATCATAAGCAATGCGCAGTACGCTTTCGGCGTGTTTTTAAAAAGTAAAATATCCTCTCAATAACCAATCCATAAAAAACACAATTCAATGTAAGTCCTAAAAATAATACAGTGGCACTTTTTGTTGCACTTATCGGGAGTATATCCCAAAACAAGGTATAGGATGGGAAACGAAATACATAAAATAGCTTAATAAAGAAAACCCAGAAAAGATTCCCGCCTAATGTCCCCTCCAGCTCAGCCCATACTCCAATTAGGCTAAGGATTATAAAAAGCATTAAGAAAAATGTTCCACGTAAGAATATTTTGCGATTAAAATTATTCACTATTCGTTATTCATTATTCATTTCCCTCCCACTCTTCATCAAAAATCTCATCATAAGCCATTTTCAACTCACTCTCCGCATGTTTATCTTTTAGCTCTTGGGATACTTTGATTCCTTTATCAAAAACCGCTTTGGAATCTTTGCCCGCATTGGCAAGGGCCAAACCTAAATGATAATAAGTGCCCACATAGTTTTCGTCTATCGCCAATACCTTCTCAAAACAAGCAATGGCTTGCTCTACATCTCTTATTTTAACGTATTCCAAGCCCATCGCGTGTAATAGAAAACAATCATCGGGCTGTGCCGCCAACATGGCTGTTAATTTCTCTATTCTACTTTCACCCGCTTTATTTATTTCTTGCATAATCGCACCTTATATTTGCACTCTAAATTTTTTTAAAAATGAAGATATTAGTTTGTATAACTAAGACTCCAGATACTACGACAAAAGTACAGTTTACGGACAACAATACTAAGTTTGTAGAAGAGGGAGTGCAATGGATTATAAACCCATACGACGAGTGGTATGCCCTAGTAAGAGCATTGGAATTGAAAGAAAGCGGCGCAGCTACAGAGGTGCATTTAATCTCGGTTGGTGGTGCAGATGTAGAACCTATCATGCGTAAAGCATTGGCATTAGGCGGTGAGCAAGCAATTCGTGTAAATGCAGAAAATACCGATACATTTAATACGGCTGCACAAATAGCAAATTACGCCAAAGAAAATAGCTACGATTTAGTTTTAGCAGGTAAAGAAAGTATTGATTATAATAATGGAAGTGTACCCGCAATGGTTGCTGAGCATTTAGGTGCGCAGTTTGTACCCAATGCAACTAAGCTAGATGTTGATGGTGGTTCTTTAAATCTTGAAAGAGAAATAGACGGTGGTAAAGAAACGTTGACTGTGTCAACTCCTGCGGTTATTTCTTGCCAGAAAGGAATGGCAGAGGCGCGCATCCCAAATATGCGTGGCATCATGGCAGCTCGAACAAAACCATTAAATGTGGTAGAACCAGCAGCTGCTGAAAACCTAACGGAAACAGTTTCTTACGAACTTCCTCCGGCAAAAAGTGGCGTAAAATTAATCGACGCCGAGAACGTACAAGAATTAGTAGATTTATTACATAACGAAGCAAAAGTCATATAAGGATACACCCCTAGCCCCTCTCTAGAGGGGAAGCTGTTATTGGCTACTTTGGGGAGAACGAGAATTAATAGAAAATAAAAAAATGAATCACTGCATAGGACATAAAATCTAGCTCCAAAACTTTCCCCCTCTTAAGAGGGGGCTAGGGGGTGTGTCTAGCGAGAAAAAAAATAAAACAAACATGGTATTAGTATTCGCAGAACAACAAAACGGAAATTTTAAGAAAGCAACTTTCGAAGCGGTGAGCTACGGAGCACAAGTAGCTGCTCAGCAAGGCACAGAATGTGCTGCTTTAGTTTTAGGAACAGTGAACGATGCTTCACAATTGGCTAAATATGGTGCTGATAAAATCATGCACGCGAGCCAAGGTGAGTTGAATAATTTTAATAGTAAAAATCACACAGAGGCTGTGGCTAAAGCTGTAGAAGCAAGTGGAGCAAATACAATTATCTTTAGTGATAATGTAACAGCTCGAGGTATTGCTCCTCGTCTATCTGTAAGATTGAAAGCAGGAATGGTAAGCGGTGCAATTGCATTGCCTGCTGACGACGGTTCTGTCAAAAAAAGTGTATTTAGTGGGAAAGCTTTTGCACATGTAAAAATCAATACGGATAAAAAAATAATCTGTATCACGCCAAATTCTGTAGGTGTTACAGAAAACACTAAGGCCGGAACACAGGAGATATTAGAAGTTTCAGTGAGTGATTCTTCCATCACAAATCAAGCGGCACAAGTAGCGAGTGGTGATACCGTTCCTTTGGGCGAAGCTGAATTAGTGGTAAGTGGTGGCCGTGGTTTAAAAGGACCAGAAAACTGGGGAATCCTTGAAGATTTAGCCGGATCGATTGGTGCCACCTTAGCTTGTAGTCGTCCGGTAGCGGATAGTGACTGGCGTCCGCACCATGAACATGTTGGTCAGACTGGTGGAACTATTCGCCCCAATTTATATGTAGCAGTTGGAATTAGCGGAGCAATTCAACATCTCGCGGGTGTGAATAGTTCCAAAACAATAGTGGTTATCAATACGGATTCTGAAGCACCTTTCTTTAAAGCAGCAGACTACGGAATTGTTGGAGATGCTTTTGAAGTATTGCCTAAATTGACGGCGGCCTTAAATAGTTTTAAAGCAGCGCAAGCAAATTAATTTTTAGAAAAGAAATGAGCGGTTATAAAATAGAAGTGGAGATTGTAGCACTAACGAATAGCATTAGTGGTTCTCACTCCTATGCCGTAGTGATTGGTGAGACAGAGGGTGTTCGGCGCATTCCAATTATTATCGGTCACTCCGAGGCCCAAGCCATTGCAGTTTCGCTAGAAAATGTAAAAAATACTCGACCGCTAACGCATGACATGATGAAGGATCTTATGGATACTTTTTCTCTCGAGCTGAAAGAAGTAATTATTTACAAATTAAAAGAAGGTATTTTTTACTCAAAGCTAGTTTGTAATTCGCCTGAAGGCACTAAAGAAATTGACTCCAGGACCTCTGACGCATTAGCTATGGCCAGTAGATTCAACTCTCCAATTTTTACCTATGAAAGTATTTTAAGTAATGCTGGCTACGTAGATAAAAATAAGGAAGCAGAAGATGAAGCCAATTATGAACCCGTAGCGGCAAAATCTTCATCCACTTCGAATTCGGGCTTTAGTGATATGAGCCCAGAAGAATTGAACGAGTTGTTGAATGAAGCCATTGAAAATGAGGATTACATTAAGGCAGCCGAAATTAGAGATGAATTAAAAAAACGATAAAAAAAACGAAGCTCTTCTTTTAGAGCTTTTTTAAGTTTAAAAAATCTAGATTAGCCAACTAAGGCCTCGTACATTAGTTTTTTTACTTCTTCAAGATTCAGCGATTCCATCAAAACTTTATCCAAAGCCACGGACACTTCTTGAGTCTCTTGTGAAATTACGATAGCAATTACCTCGCCATTTTCCGCCGCCCCTAGGGCCGCCCGATGACGAAGTCCTCGGTGAGCCGCCATTTTTTGGCTATCACTAATCGGCAAGGTAATACCAGCGGCCACCAGTTGATTATTGTCAATCAATACCGCCCCGTTTTTTAAAGGACTATCTACCGAAAAAATACTATTTAATAATTCTGATGACACCAAGCCATTTACTAGAACACCCGAATTGGTGTCCAATTGATATTTATCCGATCGAGCGATTACTAAAGTTGCACCCACTTTTTCTTTGATAAATTTATGAATGGCTTCCATGGTTTCATTGATAATCTCTTCTTCGGCTATGTATTTTTTTAATCCGCTTTTCTTAAAAAACCTTCTGAAAATTCCGCTGGTAGGTCTGCGACCTAGATTGATTAAAAATTTACGCAATTCTGGCTGAAATAAAACAATCAGTCCAATTAAACCGATACTGACTAATCGATTAACTATTTCGCTCATTAATGGCATCTCTAACCAGGCAACCAAACGCCACAATAAATAAATGATTAGGGCACCAATAAAAATATTAAACGCAATACTCCCTTTTACAGATCGATACAACTGAAATACCAAAAGGAAAACAAGCAGTAAATCAATAATTTGAATAAAAGTAAAGCCAGAGAAATATTCTGAAATTGCCAATAGCATACTCGCAAATGTAGTAATTTTGAGTTAGGTTTTTTAGGATGAAAGAGGTAATTAAAATTGAGAATTTGGTCAAAGATTATTACTTGGACAAACAGAGCATCCATGTACTGAAAGGAATTAGCCTATCCATTCAATCTGGCGAATATGTTGCGCTTATGGGACCTTCAGGTTCTGGGAAATCTACCCTCATGAATATAATAGGTTGCTTGGATACAGCGACGGATGGAGAATATATTTTGAATGATAAAAAAATAAGTACACTCGCTGAAAAAACACTAGCCTCCATACGGAGCAAGGAAATTGGATTCGTTTTTCAACAATTTAATCTTTTACCGAGACTTACAGCATTGGAAAATGTGGCACTGCCCTTGGTTTATGCTGGACTTGACAAAAGTAAACGTTTAGAAATTGCCAAGGAAAAACTAGCCATGGTTGAATTAGCTGACCGAGCGCATCACAAACCAAACGAACTCTCGGGCGGGCAATCGCAAAGAGTAGCCATAGCGCGAGCTCTTGTCAATAGCCCTTCTATCATTTTGGCAGATGAGCCAACGGGTAATTTAGACACCAAAACGTCTCATGAAATCATGAATATTTTTGAATCGCTGAATCAAAATGGGAACACCATTATTCTTGTAACGCACGAAGAAGATATTGCTGAAAAGGCAAAACGAATTATTCGACTAAGGGATGGTGTAATTGAAAGTTCGACTTCGACCGAAAAATCAAATAAGGACACAATGGAAGAAGGTGTTTTTAAAGTAAAAAAAGAGCGAAGCGAAGAAGCGGAGGAATCACTCATTTAAATTTCGGGCAAAAAACTTATTTGCCATGCTTTAGGCGCCGATATTTTGACTAATAATTATTTACATTTGCGCCCATGGCATTTAAAATTTACACGAAGACAGGTGACAAAGGGGAAACAGCTTTATTGGGAGGCACACGCGTTCCTAAACACCATATTCGCATAGAAGCCTACGGTACGGTTGACGAGCTAAATTCTTGGATCGGACAAATACGAGATTCCGTTCAGCCTGAGTTCGAAAAGGAATTATATGAAATTCAAAATTACCTTTTCACAGTCGGTTCTCACTTAGCAACCACCCCAGCAAAAGAGCTAAAAATGAGCCTCCCAGATCTTGAGACAGAGCAAATCACTTTTCTAGAAGAGCGTATTGATTTTATGGAAGAAACTTTACCCGCGCTGACCAATTTTGTACTACCCGGTGGGGATGTGAGTGCTTCCAAGATTCATATCGCTCGTTGTGTATGTCGCAGAGCTGAGCGAATCTCAGTGGCATTATCCTCATCTGAAGAAATTGATCAAAGCATTGTTCAATATCTAAACAGACTATCGGACTACCTCTTTGTCTTGTCGCGCTACGTCTTAAAACTGAACGGCGGAACTGAGGTAATTTGGGATGCTTAAGTCATTATAACAAACTCTTTTCTTTTGCCCATCTTATGTAAAACTGAATATTTGTGGAATCGAAATGATAATCCATCTTATTCGGAGGCTTAATATTGGAAACTCTTTCCAAGGCTAACATTTTAGCCTTATACACCGAAATTCCCTTATATCTAAGATCATGAGAAATTCTTCCATCATAGGGTTGAGCCAATAAATCATCAATGAATAAAGAATCTTTTGGACTACTTATCAAATTACAGCCCTTGATGATATCAGTTTGATCACCGCTTTGAAGTAATTTATGGATCCTCTGTTCTCTGCAACTTCCAAAAAGAACAAAGACTAATAGAAATATAAATATTCTATTTATTGACGAGTTAATCATGGTGATTTATTCCACCGTAACACTCTTAGCCAAGTTACGAGGCTGATCAACATTACAACCGCGCATTAGGGCTATGTGATACGAAAGCAATTGCAAAGGTACGATTGATACTAAGGGAGATAGCAACTCTTCCGTTTCTGGTACGCGAATTACATCATCGGCTAAGCCTTCAATAACTTCATCCGCATGATTTATTACCGCTATCACTCTGCCCTTACGTGCTTTTACTTCTTGTATGTTCGAAACAATCTTTTCATGCGCACTTTTATTTGTGGCTATGAAAAGTACCGGCATATTCTCGTCAATAAGAGCGATAGGCCCATGCTTCATTTCCGCAGCAGGATAACCCTCTGCGTGTATGTACGATATTTCTTTTAGTTTTAAAGCGCCCTCTAGCGCTACTGGGAAGTTTATACCTCTACCTAAATAAAGAAAGTTTTCTGCCTCGAAATACTTAGCCGCAATTGTTTCAATATGGTCATTCAGCGTAAGCGCCTCCTCAATTTTCTTAGGAATTTCTTCTAGCTCATAAAGTATTTGGCGAAGACGTGAAGCAGATATAGATCCTTTCTTTTGAGCTAACTGCAAGGCCATCAACATAAGTATTGCTACTTGGGTACTGAAGGCTTTTGTAGAAGCTACTCCGATTTCAGGACCTGCATGGGTATAGGACCCCGCATGAGAAACTCTCGATATTGAAGAGCCAATCACATTACAAATGCCATAAATCAGTGCTTGACGCTCCTTGGCAATTTCAATAGCCGCAAGCGTGTCTGCTGTTTCACCTGATTGTGAAATGGCAATCATTACATCCTTTGAATTTACGATTGGATTTCTATATCGAAACTCAGAAGCATATTCTACTTCCACGGGCACCCTTGCCAACTCCTCTATCACATATTCTGCAATTAATCCAGAGTGCCAGCTTGTACCACATGCGCCAATAATAAGGCGCTCTGCATTATTCAGTCTAGTGGCAAACTCGCTAACTCCACCCAACTTAATCCATCCTTCTTTAGCATTCATTCTACCGCGGAGTGCATCGCCGATTACTTTGGGCTGCTCATATATTTCTTTAAGCATGAAAGTATCATAACCCCCTTTTTCAATGGTTTCTAACTCCATTTCTAATTTTTGGATATAAGGTGTCTTTTTAATATTACCTAAATCCTTAATGTCCATTTCGCCATTTCGATTAAGAACGGCAAATTCTTCATCATTGAGATAAACTACTTCCTTCGTAAATTCTACAATAGGTGAGGCATCACTAGCAACGTAAAATTCTTTGTCACCAATACCAATAACCAATGGACTTCCTTTTCTAGCAGCAATTATTTTATCAGGATTTGCCTTATCAATTACAACAATAGCGTAGGCCCCGATGACTTCATTTAAAGCAATTCGCAATGCTTCTTCAATATCAAGGTCCTCTTCTTTTTTAATGTCTTCGATTAAGTTCATCAAAACTTCGGTATCCGTATCACTTTGAAACGTATAGCCTCGTTTAATCAATTCTGTTTTTAATGAAGCATAGTTTTCTATAATGCCATTATGAATGATGGCCAGTTCTGCCGAATTAGAAACATGAGGGTGAGCATTTAGGTCCGATGGAACACCGTGAGTAGCCCAACGTGTATGTCCAATCCCTACTGTTCCTGATTTGTTATGCCCTTCGGCATGCATTTCTAAATCAGATACTTTTCCTTCTTTTTTAAGAATGGTCAATTCGCCGTTTAATAAAGCCACACCCGCACTATCGTATCCTCGATACTCCAAGCGCTTTAGACCTTTTATTAATATTGGGTAAGCCTCCTTAGGACCTATATAACCTACTATACCGCACATAACTTACTATTGAATTTTCGTGAAAATAATATTTAAATTTGGTTTTTCCAATTGAACCGAAGATCCACTACCTCGTATCACCACACGGTTCTGAGCAGGAAAATTGCTCCTCGCCCCGGAAAGCTTCAAGGCAAAATTGCTATTTTGAGTAGTAACTGCTTCTTGAATTGTATGAGAAATATTAAACTTGTATTGAATTCGCTGCGACCCGCTCAAGGTGGCCCAATTTCTGAGCCCTCCTACCCTACGAGCACCCAAACGAATATAATCTTCTAGAACTTCATCTTCGCCCAACTCATTCACATAAACAATTTGTAATTGACCAGGCATAGTATAGCTGGCAGTATCCAAAAAATTAGTAAAAGGAGAGACAACGGTTAAAGTAAGCTCGGCCTTATTAATGATTGCATTAGGGAATTTTCCTATTTGAGGAAAGGTAATCAAACCTGCAAGTCCCGGTTCTCCTTGAATAAAAACTAGTGAATCCCCCGCTGCTGCTCCTGTTTCAATAAAATCATCGGAGGGTGTGCCTTGATAATCTCTTTCGATAGCATTGAAACGCACACAAAAGGCTGGATCGAAAGGGAAAATTACAACGGCAGTATCTCTCTCATTTTGGTCATTATCAAAACGATAATACACGTACATACTTGTATTATCTGTATCAAAATAGCCGAGAGTGTTTCCAGCATTTTCGTCAGGTGTGATGTAAAATCCACCGAGCCAATCTAAAAATGTATTGTAATCTTTAAAAGCTGTAGTAGCCGTCTGATTAATAAAGTCATTTTGAAAACTAGTGCCTTGCAAATTAAACCGAATCTGAGGACGAAGTGTAACTCCGCTGATAACAGGAGAATCTGTTCGAATCGTACTAAAATCTACCATAGTAGAAGCTATCGCACTTCCATTCAGACTAACAGTTTCTGTTTCATAAAAAGCATCGGAAAGCTCCTTATTCTCAGAAGATTGAAAAAGATCAAATCGTTGCACTTGCGAATTAGAAGACGTATCGCCAAATGAGCTAATGTAATTGGTAGCTAGAACAACTGAATCAAAAACACGATTCGTACCTGAGAAGGTAAAAGCTGGTGAAGGCGGACGAACTTGCACGTATACCGAAGCTACTGTTTTACCAAACACTTCATCCCCATTTGCACCGGCCGAAATGGTTCCTATCGCCTGAGAATACTCGGCATCTGCACCACGGTCTACACCATTTAATTTCCCACCAGTCAGCAAACTATCCTTTCGAACCGTGGTAGTAATTACGGTAAACGTATCTTCTTGAAACGTATTGATTCCATCTACTGCAGGGACTAAATCCGGCGGCAGAATGGTGTTTTCTTTACATGAGCTAATTCCTACTAACAAGGAAAATAATATTACACTATGCAGTAGAATCTGCTTGCCAAGTTGAGTTCCTCTCAAATTCTTCATTTATTATTTGCTTAGTCTTCCTCTTCTTCCTCAGGAAGTATTTCAGCGTAAAGTTCTATGATAGTGTTTAAATCCTCTTCTTCTGGATTAAATTTTAACACTTTCTTGCTTTTTGTAGGCTTCACGGCCTTAGTGAGTTCAGCGGACACCTCTGGGTGAGAAAAACAAACTATGTCTGAATTTTTAGCTCCACCTAAGTACATATCATGGTTCGCTCCATCTTTATACATAGAAACCACCTTGCTTTTCAACTGCGTGCTATTTGATAGCATTTCACCAAAACGTTCACCCAAACTTTCATTGGTCATCTCTTTAGAGGCAGAGTAAATGATAGTTGACTCAGCAAAAACAGGTTCGTTTTTAAATTGGTGCTTAATCAATGCGGGGATAAGCCCCCCCATCCAACCGTGGATGAAAATAATGTCCGGTGGCCAGCCAAATTTCTTTACCGTTTCAATGGCACTTTTGCAAAAGAAAATAGTTCGCTCGGCATTGTCTTCAAAGAAATTTTCCTCCTCATCATGAAAAACCTGCTTGCGCTTAAACATATCTTCATTATCCATGAAGTACATTTGCAAACGAGCATTGGGTAAGGAAGCCACTTTAATAATCAAGGGATAATCCTCTCGATCTACGTGAATGTTGATCCCCGACAAACGAACTACCTCGTGTAGTTTATGTCTTCTTTCATTAATGGTGCCAAAGCGTGGCATGATACAACGAACCTCATATCCTTCCTTATTGGAAAGTACCGCGAGTTCATTCAAGGCCTCCGCCATATCCGTCTCAATATTGTACGGATTAAACTCATGTGATATATATAATATCTTTTTCTTTTGTTGTGGGGTCATTAGAAATTAAAATTAGTGAAGCAAAATAAGATTTGCGAAATTACGAAAAATATAAGACTTTCACAGCCTGATTCACTTACATTTCACATTCGGATTATGACTACACTACGTACCAAGCAAGAATTGCATGACTTTTTAGAAACCAAGGCCACCTCAAAAAGCGTTGGCTTTGTGCCTACTATGGGTGCGCTTCATGAGGGTCACTTGTCTTTATTGAAAAAAGCGCAAGAAAAAGACGAAATTGTGATTTGTAGTATTTTTGTAAATCCTACACAATTTAACGAAGCGAGCGACTATGACTCCTATCCTAAGGTTCTAGCTGAGGATTTGAATTTACTCTCTAAATTGAATATTGATGCCGTTTTTGCTCCCAACGTGAGTCAAATCTACCCGAAGGGTACAGAAAAGATACCGCATTACGAAATTGGAAGCCTAGATTCGGTCTTGGAAGGTAAACATCGGCCCGGCCATTTCCAAGGAGTTTGCCATATTATTGAGGTATTTCTCAAAATGATTAAGCCAGACCATATTTATATGGGTGAAAAAGATTTTCAGCAAATAGCTGTGGTTCAAAAATTGATTGAAATTAAAAAGCATAAAACGAAACTCGTACCCTGTGCGACCTTGCGCAAGGAGAGTGGCTTAGCAATGAGTTCAAGAAATACAAGACTAAGCGAAGAAGGAAAAATGAATGCGGCCGTTTTTCATCAATCCTTGTGCTTTATTCGTGAAAATTCTAGCGAAGAATCCTTTTCCGTTTTAAAAGAAAAAGCGGAACTAAAAATGAAAGCGGTTGGTTTCACGCCTGAGTATATTGCCTTGTGCAACGCAAATACTTTAGAAGAATTAAGTGATTTTAAAATGAATAAGCCCATGAGATTGATCGGAGCTGCCTTTTTAGAAGATGTACGTTTGATTGATAACATTGCTATTTAATTTCTGTACTACTTCTTTACTTATCTTTACTTTTTATTATTATGCTAGTAGAAACTTTTAAATCCAAAATTCACAGAGTAGCCGTTACAGAAGCCAAGCTAAATTATGTAGGTTCTATCACAATAGACGAAGACTTAATTGATGCGGCCGATATGTTTGTCAACCAACGGGTTCAAATAGTAAACGTAAATAACGGTGAACGTTTGGAGACGTATGTTATTCCTGGCAAACGCGGTAGTGGCGTAATTTGTCTAAATGGTCCTGCGGCTCGCAAGGTAGAAGTAGGCGATGTGGTTATTATCATTGCCTATGGATTTATGGAAGAAGCGGAAGCTCGAAAATATGAACCCACCGTAATTTTTCCTGATGAAAACAATCGTTTAAGCTAAACCCGAATGCAAGTAAAACTAAGCTGGAAAAAAATTGTTCAGTATATCGTTTTTTTAGCGATTGCCTTATTGTTTTTGTGGCTAGCTAGTAGAGGAATCCCTTATGAAAAAATGTTGGCTCATATAAAAACTGTCAACTTTTGGCCCTTAGTTTTAGTTTTTATAGGTGGTCTAGGTAGTCATTTTCTTAGAGCCCTACGTTGGAAACTACTCATAGACCCTATGGGTTATAATGTAAAAGCCACTAATACATTTCTCAGTATTATGATAGGCTATCTTGTCAACCTAGTAACACCAAGAATGGGCGAAGTGGCGCGCTGTGGTGTATTATCTGTTTATGAAAAAGTACCTGCCGACAAGCTAGCCGGCACCATGATAGCAGAGCGAGCGTTTGATTTGGTGACCCTTATCGCTGTTTTTTTTATTACCTATCTTGTAGAGTACAGCACCGTAAATACCTTTATTCAAGAAAACTTATTGGGTCCTTTAGCCGAACGGTTTAGCGCGCAAGGATTAGCTATTTTTGGTATTGGCTTGGCCATTATTATACTGGCTTTCATTCTTCTTCGAAAGAAAATTTTTAGCTCAGAGAATAAAATTGTCGGTATAGTTAGAAACATTCTGGAAGGCTTGGGCTCAATCCGAAGATTAAAAAATCCTTGGTTGTTTATTGGTTACACAGCCGGAATCTGGTTTTTATATCTCTTCATGACCACACTTGGTTTTTGGGCATTTGAAGGGCTTAATTACCTGTCTTTTCGAGAGGGCTTATCGGTACTCTCTTTTGGTACTATCGGTTTCATAGTGCCTGCGCCGGGCGGGATGGGTTCATTTCAATACTTTGTTTCCCTCACGCTTCATGAAATGTATTTAGTAGAAGAATCCTTGGCTCTGGCTTATGCAAATGTGAGTTGGGTTGCCCAAACCATTGTATTAATAACCGGTGGTTTTATATCGCTCATTTTACTCCCGATTCTTAACAGAAAAACTGAGAAGTAACACTTCCTTTTTCGGAGGACTTTATGAAATTAAT
>CAZTCQ010000012.1:13195-18665 GCA_964612525.1 uncultured Chitinophagaceae bacterium
AACAGAAAAACTGAGAAGTAACACTTCCTTTTTCGGAGGACTTTATGAAATTAATTTTGGAAACTTGAGGCTATTCTTGAGTAGCTGGTTTGTCTATTTTTAAGGTAGACGGGTCAAAGCCGTAGGTAAACATGTTGAGCTGCCCTTTGGAACTTTTGAGGTCAATAATGTCCATTAGCTCTATAATATAATGACAAACTCTAGCCCTGTCTTCCTTTTTCAATTTGTCTTTAATGTCATTAAAGCTAGAAAGACCAAACATTATTTTCTTTTGGTATTTAAAATCAGAGGGAACTTCTTCGCTCGATACTTCCATGAATTCTTTACCGATTTGATTTACTTTTTTGGTAAGACTAGAACGTAAAATTGGATCTTTCATCCCTTCATATTTCAAGAGATTATCTTGACCGAATTTTTCTTTTTTAATGAATTTTTCAAAAGCGACTTTTGCTCCTGATGGTGTCGTCATGGTGATAATATCTTCTTGCGCCTGTGCAAAGAAAGTAAGGGTAAGCAATAGTAGTATTATGCCGTATTTCATAGTCTATCAAAAATAATGAGTTTTGTCAAAAAAGAATGTTGTCAAAATACTATCTACACTGCTGTTGACATTATTTTTACATGCAGACAAAATGACCACAGAGCAGATCAAAGAAATGAGGGGGCAGGTGCAGGAGCTGAATCATTATCTCAAAATAACCGATAAAGAACATCAAGTAGCCAACAATCAACAGTTGAGTACCGCACCCGGATTTTGGGACGATAACGACCGTGCCACTCGAATTTTGAAGGAAACCAAAGGCTTTGAATATTGGATTAATTTATATCAGGCGACTGTTCAAAAATTAGAAGATTTTGTAATCCTTTTTGAATTTTGGAAAGAAGGAGAAGCAGAGGAAAAAGAAGTGATCCAGGCTCATGAGGAGGCTAAAATCGCCATTGACGATTTGGAATTTAAATCCACCTTATCGGCAGAAGAAGATGAGCTTCCTGCTATCCTTATGATAAACTCAGGCGCGGGAGGAACTGAAAGTCAGGATTGGGTAGAAATGCTACTCCGTATGTATAAAATGTATGCTGATAAGCAAGGGTTTTCGATACAAGAAATAGATACCCAATGGGGCGATGGCGCAGGTATTAAACAAGTAACTATAGAGATAACAGGCGCATTTGCTTATGGCCTACTGAAAGGTGAAAACGGTGTTCACCGACTTGTAAGAATTTCTCCTTTTGACAGTGCGAACCGTCGTCATACTTCATTTGCCTCTGTTACGGTCTACCCTCTCATAGATGATTCTATAGAAATTGAAATTAACCCCGCGGACATTGAATGGGATTTCTTTCGGTCGGGTGGTAAAGGAGGACAAAATGTAAACAAGGTAGAAACCGCTGTGCGCGTAAGGCATTTACCAAGCGGAATCGTAGTGGAATGTCAGCAAAGTCGAACCCAAGGTGAAAATAGAGATAAGGCTCTGAAAATGCTAAAATCTAGACTGTATGAGGAAGAAATCAGAAAGCGCGAGGAGATTAAGAATGCCAATAATGCTACCAAGAAGAAAATAGAATGGGGCTCTCAAATTCGCTCTTATGTTTTTCACCCGTATAAAATGATAAAAGACCATCGCACTGATTATGAAGTCAATCAAACACAAGGTGTAATGGATGGCGAATTAGACGGATTTATTAAATCCTTCTTAATGTGGAATAATGCCGCAGAAAATAATTAACTTTAGTAGTCAGTTGTTAAAGAAAATACTCTTCATATTTATTGTATTGTTAGGTTTTTCTGCGAAAGAAAGCACTGCCCAATCTATGTCAGCCCGCGACAGTTTGGAATATAAAATAAAACGAAAGAGAATAGCAGATAGTACCCGAATCGCCTTGCGCAAAATAGCGGTAAAAAAAAGACAAGACTCCTTACAGCTAGTAATAAAATCACGCCAAGCAGAACGTATCCGAAGAGCGGACAGCACCCGCGAGGCTCGTCTTAAATTGAGGCAGGCAGAAAGAAAACGAAACAAAGAATATCAACTTAGAAAAAAAAATAGACAAGAAATAAGGGATAGTGTAGCCGCTGCCAGTAAAAAAGCAGCCGCCGCAAGAAAAGCCTATATTAAGAAGCAAAAAAAGAAGAAAAAGGCGACCTCGACTCAGGCGAAAAAAGTGATCGTCAAGAAAAATACTTCCTCAAAAAAGAAGGGAAAGCCCAAAGATGAAATTTCAGAGAACAAGACTGCAAAGAAGAAAACAAAACCAAGAAAGAAAAGAAGGAAAGAAATTCCGATTGTAACCAAAAATAAACGGGAGAAAAAGGTTAAAACAATTACTCCTAAAAAGAAAAAAGTAGTCACGAAAAAGATCATAGAAGAACCGAAGAAAGGGAGGATTAGCAAGAAAAAAATCAAACATCAAAAACCGAAAAAAGAAAAGTCCAAGAGTACAAAGGCCCAATCAAAAGAATTAAAGAAAGAGATAGTTCAAACAAAAAAAAGAAAGTCCGACAAAAAAGAAGTTCAAACCAAAGAGAAAAAGAATGGGTCAATCAAGCCCAGCAAACCAAAAAAACAACGAATAGCTTCTATCTATCCGGAAGAAAAAATTGTTCCTCAGTTTTTTAAACGCGAAAAAATAATTACCGTACCAGATAAGAAAAATACCTACTTCTCT
The DNA here is from genome assembly GCA_964612525.1 of uncultured Chitinophagaceae bacterium. GTDB lineage: Bacteria > Bacteroidota > Bacteroidia > Chitinophagales > Chitinophagaceae > JAGNRR01. Next base: position 15,863 of record CAZTCQ010000012.1, read on the forward strand.
TTTCAATTTGGACAGTCTAACTATCTTGGTGATTTAGGAGGAGGGACTAGAGTGAACAGAACAAAGCTTGGAGATTTAGACTTCAAAGAGAATACCTTTTTCTATGGATTTTCTTTGTCACAAATCAGAAAAGAAGCTATTGGAATCAGGCTGAGTTACGTATTCGGGAATATTGCCGGAAGCGATAAAAACACATTCTACCAAGACGAGCAAGACCCTGCCTACTCACGGTTTGTTAGAAATTTAGATTTTCGAAGCACTATAAGCGAAGGTTCCTTACTTTTTGAGATTTACCCTTTTAAGTTTATATCATACCAGAAAAAACTTCACAATAGCTATTTTCAGCCCTATGCTCTTTTTGGAGTTGGTCGCTACTCCTTCAACCCACAAGGATCTTATTTTGACCCTATTCTTGATGAAAATGTTTGGGTTGATCTGCAACCATTAGCCTTAGAAGGTCAAGGAATGGCAGAACATCCAGACCGCATGCCTTATAAAACAAGCCAGTGGAATCTACCTCTTGGACTAGGACTGCGTTATGAAATAAGCCGAACAATAGGACTCAGCGTGGAATATGTCGGAAGAGTACTCAGTACTGACTACCTAGACGATGTAAGTACGAATTATATCGAACCAGAATTATTTGAAAAATATCTAAACACCGATGATGCTGAATTAGCGAAATTTTTAAATAATAAATCAAGACTAGTAGATGCTAACCGAGCTTATAGCCCGGGTCAGCAGCGTGGAGACCCTGAAAGAAATGATTTCTATTTTTCAATAGTAGCCAAACTATCAATTAAGATTAATAGAGATAAAAGGAAGAAAAAAAGTCCTAGATTCAAATCGTTTAAATACGACGACAACGAAATCTGCGAATAGTTTACGCAACTCACCAAGCCCAACCGATTCATAAATTTGTGTGGATATAAAAAATTTATGGAGGAATCCAAATTATATTTGAATCTCATTGAAAAAGAATTATTATGCAATACGATTTTTCAGCTATTGAATCGAAATGGCAGAATAAATGGCAAGAGAAAGAGGTATACAAAGTAGTAGAGGACACTACTAAGCCAAAATGTTATGTTCTGGACATGTTTCCCTACCCTTCTGGCTCTGGACTGCATGTAGGCCATCCGCTGGGCTACATTGCTTCGGACATATACGCTCGCTACAAAAAACTCAAAGGCTTCAATGTATTGCATCCTATGGGATTTGACGCTTTTGGATTACCTGCTGAGCAATACGCCGTAGAAACAGGTCAGCATCCTGCTCAGACTACCAAAGAAAACATTGCACGCTATAAAGAACAGTTGGCTAAAATAGGTTTTAGCTACGATTGGTCTCGCGAGGTAAAAACAGCCGACCCCAATTATTATAAATGGACGCAGTGGATTTTTCTTCAATTGTTTAATAGTTACTATGACTCAGAAAAAAATAGTGCCGAACCCATTGCGAATCTCGTTGCAAAATTTGAGTCCGAAGGGAATAACGAAACGGATATTTTCAGTGCTGCAGAGTGGATAGACTTTAGTCCAAAACAAAAAGAGGATATCCTCATGAACTATCGTTTAGCATATCGAAAGAAGAGCTATGTAAATTGGTGTGAAGCACTTGGGACTGTGCTAGCAAATGATGAAGTTGTGCAAGGAGTATCCGAACGAGGCGGCCATCCAGTAGAAAAAAAAGAAATGATGCAATGGTTTTTACGCATCACAGAATATGCAGATAGACTATTAGCCGGACTTGAACATGTAGAATTTCCTGCTCCTCTTAAAGAAATGCAACGAAATTGGATTGGTAAAAGTGAGGGGGCTCTTTTAAATTTTGAGTTAGTAGACCACACGCATAAAGTGGAAGTTTTTACAACCAGACCTGACACCATTTTTGGTTGTTCGTTTCTGGTGCTCGCCCCGGAGCATAAGCTGGTAGAAAAAATTACAACGAAGGATCAGGAAGAATCAATTGAGCAATACATGGTAAAAACAGGCAAACGATCTGAGCGTGAGCGAATGGCAGAAACAAAAACAGTGAGCGGCTGTTTTACAGGAGCATATGCAACACATCCTTTTACGAATGACAAGCTCCCTATTTACGTAGCCGACTATGTATTGGCTCATTACGGAACAGGGGCTATTATGGCTGTGCCGAGCGGCGATGACAGAGATTTTGCCTTTGCCAAGCACTTTTCACTTTCAATTCCTACTATTTTTAAAGACACCAATATTGATGAAGGTGCCTGTACGGATAAGAATATTCCATTAATCAATTCTAACTTTTTAAATGATTTGAACGGCTCAGAGGCACTAGAAGCTTCTTTACAAAAAATTGAAAAAGCGAAAATAGGTGTGCGTAAGGTCAACTACAGAATGCGAGATGCAGGTTTTAGTCGTCAGCGTTACTGGGGCGAACCTTTCCCGATTATTTACAATAAGGATGGAACGATACAGGAAGACAACTTACCGCTCTTACTGCCTGAGATAGAAACCTATGAAAGAGGTCCTGAGGGCAAAGGTCCGTTAGCTCATTTAACCGATTGGGTTCAAACCGCCAACGGAAAACGCGAAACAGATACCATGCCTGGCTATGCTGGTAGCAGCTGGTATTACCTGCGCTATATGGATCCAAACAATGAAACTGAGTTTTGCTCAAGAGAGAAATCCGACTATTGGAACCAAGTAGACGTATATATTGGAGGAGCGGAGCACGCAGTTGGTCATTTATTATATTCTCGATTTTGGTGTAAGGTATTGCATGATTTAGGACATATATCTTTTGATGAACCCTATAAAAAATTGAT
>CAZTCQ010000012.1:18765-33918 GCA_964612525.1 uncultured Chitinophagaceae bacterium
GAAAATTTATTTTTGTTCAGGGACGAATGATCAATATTGTAGTATAATCTTTTGTGAAAAAACTTGCCACTTATGGTATCCAACGTAATTTAGGGTTCTAATCAGAACGATATCTTACGAAGTTTTACATACACGCTGGGCATATTGTGTTTTTTACATTCTAATGTGAATGGGCAGGCTGTTATTAAAGGGAAAGTAGTTGATATAAACTGGCAAACCTTAGACAGCGTGAAGATTTCAAATATTCACACGAGGGAGAGCTTACTTACGGATACAAACGGCACGTTTGAGTTAACTGTATCTGATGGTCAGCTTATTCAGCTTTATAGAAAAGGATATAAAAAACTACGTCTGAGAATTCCCAATGCGCAGGAGCCTCCTTATTACGTACTAACCTTAGAAAAGTCCAAACCCTTACTAGATGTCAAAGGATATTTACTTGCTTATCAGCTTGACAGTCTTGAATATGACCGTATCTATGGTGTCATTATACACGGTGAAAGAATGGAGGATGTTGATATGCGCTCACTCCCCTTAGCTGCTCTTAGCAGACAAAACAGGAAAAAATGGGCTTTCCAAAAATCATTTGCGAAGTGGCAAAGTGAGAAATACGTAGATTATGTTTTCAATAAGGAATTGGTTAAAAAAATAACGTACCTTACTGGCAATGATTTACGGCGTTTCATGAATTCATATAGACCCTCAGTAAACTTTCTTCGTAGTGCAACTGAATACGAATATTTATCGTACATCAAAAAGTCCTATCAAGCCTTTTTAAAAGAACAAAAATATTAAACTAGAACTTATTGTTTAGAACACTGTTTATATTTCAAGCAGCTCATACATTTAGTACGCATACTCAACTTACTTCTAAATAGGTGAGCTAAACTAGCTATGATTTAACACCTAGGTTTGCATGCCAACCTTAGAATGGACTTTGCTCACTTTTTTTAAGACGAATCGCTCTGTCATTTAAGAATCCTCACGATCCATATTTTAAGCCATAATCAATAAGTCACTAGCTTGCAAAAAAAAAGGACTTGACAAAGTCAAGTCCTTTTGAAATATTAAAATTTAATTCTTAGTTTCTTTTAAGATTAGGGAAAGGAGGAGGAGTATTTGAAGGACCCGACTCTCCATTTCCAGCTGCACGATAATCAACGGCATTAGAATTTCCACCCAAACCGTATTGGAAGATAAATCTTCCACGATCAATACCGTTGCGATCAACCATGTAGTTGATAACAGCATTTACGCGATCCCATGAACGCTGCTGTGCAACTTTACTACTGCTTCCGTTACCCATAACAACTACGTTACAGTTAGGATTGCTTCTCATTGAGTTAGCAAGGGTATTCAACTGATTTTTAGCTGAAGAACTCATTGAACGAGACCCTCCAGAGAACATCACAGATCCGCTGCCTATTGTACCACATCCTACTGGACCAGCATTCTTACAACATTCAGGATCAGGACAGTTACCTACACCATCAGCATTTGAAGGCTGACATCTTGTTGGAGTAATCAATTCTTTATCTTTGTAATCAGCTACACCGTCACCATCAGTATCAAGCGGGCAACCGTGTGTATCTACTGCTACACCACCTGGAGTATCACCACAACGATCATAGCAATCAGAAACACCGTCTCCGTCTTTGTCGTTATTACACTCATTATCTGGCTTAGTTACAGTCGCTAAACCGTTATACATAAATTCGTTTGGATTAACCCACCAAAGAGGAGCAACTGCGTTGTTACCTAAGTTAACGCCTATTCCTAATGAAAGATAGTTCACGTTATCAAAGTCACGCGTCATTGCGTCTCTTTCTTGCCAACGCTGACCGTCAACTAAATCATCCATTGTAAAGATTACTTTATCCTCTAGGTTCAAAGAAACTCTTTTACCCAATCTCCAAGAAATACCTAAACCTGCATTTACTGTAGGACGGAATGTATAATCATTGTACCAACCACGAGTATTGTGGCGCTCGCCAGCAGTCTCGTATGTACCATCGAACAACTCTTTTAATTCACCAGCAATTTCTTTTCTGTCCTTGAATAGGTGATTATCACGTTGTTTGTTAGCAATTGTGTTGAAACCAGCTTGATAAGAACCGTTATTACCATCCAAGGCATCAGTATTTGATTCGTATAAAAATCCGCCAATACCTGCTAATGCATACATAGACATCTTATTAGAACCTTTGTGGTAACGAATGTTATTAAGCGCTGCAATAACGTCCATGCTTAACTGGCGCACTTTGGTGTGATAGTTATAATAAACTTCACCACCATTGTAGTTATTCGCAACCCAAGGATTATCACCTTGTCTGTTACCTGGTATATTATATCCTACAGCTGGTTGGTAATTATATCCACTTGCTGAACCATGTAAATACTGCAAACGAGTAGAAATCACATAACCCCATGCTTTCCGCACATTAACCGCAAAACCTAAAGTTTTGATAGGATCCATTGGCTTGTAAAGAAGATTACGTGAAGTAACGTCTCCTGAAACGTTAACCGCTCCGAAAGAAAGACCTACTTCCCATTGGTTTCTTGGTTTAGAAGGGTACAAATAACGATTGTTCATAAAATCGCTTTGTTGATCCATTCTTTTTTCTGGAATTAGACTACTGTCAGTGTAGTCATAACTTGTTAGGTTGTATACACCTGAGCTTTGAGCATTTACCTGTGTGAAACTGAACAAGGTAAAAATGCTTGCTAAAACTATTAAGTACTTTTTGCTAGACATAATTAAATTTTATAGTATTTTCAGTGGGCAAAAGTATCCAAGTCCTTTTAATAATCAAAATATATAGGTTCTTTTTTAATTTTTTTTGATTGGCTTAAAATCGCCCCATAAGTCAATAAAGACAACAACCCTAGCCTCTTTAAAAGAACAAACAGCACAAAAACTTTTAAAGTTTTTGTTCGAATTGACTTAAAAAACACCCTTTTCGTCAAAATCTTCAACCGCTTCTATCTCTTCGTAAACTGATAGTAAGTGAAGAGAGATGTAACTGCGTATGAAACCGAGGTAACTACCGCAGCTCCAATTATTCCCTGTTCCGGAATAATCAAGAACCCACCAATGATAGCAATGATAAAGCCTATGGCAGTCGCTTTTAAATTGACATTAATTTCTCCTCTACCCGCAAAATAAGCACTCCAAAGAATAGAAGGAGCGAATAATACAATTCCCGGTATCAAAAAAGGTAGTACTTCCACAACCAAACTATATTCGGCAGAAAACAAAATCGGGACTAACCAAATTGATAAAAAGTACCCCAGAGACCCGAGAACAAGCGACAGGAGCAGAATATTCTTTGACCACCGACTAATTTTGTGTTTTAGGTCAATTGAAGCGATATTCTCTGAAACTTCGGTGAATAGCACAGAATGAAAAGCGTTGGGTACTAACCAAATGAGCTGCGCTAGAGAGACGGCCACACCGTAAATACCCAATTCTGATTTATTATCGACATAAGTATTAATGAACCAAACGTCCATTTTATAATTCAAGAACTGAAGAAAATTCGTAAAGTAAGCTAGTACGGCAAAAGCAAAAAATACTTTTATCATAGAGAAGTCGAACCAAGCAAAGGACAAGCTAAACCCTTTTAGCTTTACTATTTGTAAAAGGTACAAAACAGTTTGCACCAGTAGTACCAACAAATTGGCTAGTATAATAAACCTAAAGGCGGTTTCTGGAATGGGACCTTCAATGAAATGTAAATAAACGTAAATAACCAACAACAAAACAGCAGCTGTGACGGAAATAGAAGCGCTCTTTGAATATTTTTTTTGTGCGAGCAAAACTGAAGCTAAGAGTTGATTAAAAAGGAGAAGTAAAAGGTGAACTCCTAAACAAAAAATCACAAAAAAAGAGGACAGTACTTGTGGTAAGGCTATTTTTTGGATGCCCAACGGTTCTAAAGTAAACCACAAAACCACGAATATAATTGCTGAGAAAACTGAGAAAATAAATAATTGAGAAACAAGCTTTTCCTTGTCTAATTTGCCAGCAGCCAAATAGTGATTGATCGCTGGCGCCAAACCAAGCCCTAAACCAATCAAACCGAAAGTGAACGCGTTGATATATAAGGTCCACTCACCTTGAACAGCAGGACCTAATAAACGTGCAATGAGTATGATAGAAAAGAAATTACACCCGGCGCTTAAAACCTGTGCTAGTGATAAAGCCGTTATGTCTTTTACTAATCTAATAAAATTAAAGATTTGACTGAATAAAATTTCATTACCAAACCAAAGATAGTGAAACCCTTTTTAGAATGATAACAACCTACCAAATCACCGCTCGCTCCTCCATGGGACGATACATTTTATTCGTTTCTTTTACGTCAAATGCCTTATAAAATGGCTCAAAATTTGACAGCGGACCATTGCATCTAAATATACCGGGAGAATGAGGATCGGTCACCAAACGTTTGGCAGCTTCTTCATCTACAATGTTTAGTCGCCAAACTTGAGCCCAACTCAAGAAAAAACGCTGATCAGGAGTAAATCCGTCTATCTTGTCAGCAGACTTTCCCTGCTCTGTTTTTTTGAAGGCCTCGTACGCTATGGTCACCCCTCCTAAATCCGCAATATTTTCACCCAAGGTCAACTCACCATTCACTGGCTTATCATCTAAAATTTTATAATTATTGAATTGCTCAACTACTCGCTCAGTTTTGGCTTCGAATTTCTTTTTATCCTCGTCGGTCCACCAGTTTTTGAGGTTGCCATCCGCCGCATACTGACTTCCTTGATCATCAAAACCATGAGTCATTTCATGTCCAATTACAGCACCAATCGCCCCGTAGATTACGGCATCATCGGCACCGAGTGTAAAGAAAGGATATTGTAAAATTCCAGCTGGAAAAACGATTTCATTAAACGATGGATTGTAGTAAGCGTTAACCGTTTGCGGCGTCATTTGCCACTCAGACTTATCAACTGCTTTACCTAATTTTTTCAGCATATAATTGAAATCAAAAATGTTGGAAGCTCTGATATTTCCGATGTAATCATCTTTGGCAATTTCAAGGCCCGCATAAGATCGCCATTGATCCGGATACCCTATTTTTTTCACAAACGTATTTAATTTGGCCTGTGCTTTTTTCTTTGTTTCAGGACTCATCCAGTCCAGTTTATCAATTCGCTCTCCAAAAGTGACTTGCAGATTATCTACCAATTCTTTCATTCTTGTTTTGGCTTCGGGGGTGAAGTATTTCTCTACATATAATTTCCCCAATTGATGACCCACTGAACCATTCACAACCCCTAACACTCTTTTCCAACGAGGCTTTTGTTCTTTTTGCCCACTGAGAGTTTTGCCATAAAAGTTAAATTTCTCATTAGCAAATTTGCTACTTACGAAATAGGCAGAATTTTTTAAGACATGCCAAGTCAAATAAGTTTTCCAATCTTCAATGGATTCTGAAGCTAACAAATCATCTACCTTTCTTAAAAAGGAGGGCTGCCCGATTAAAACACTATCAATTTTCTGTGCACCAACGGTAGTCAAATAATCTTCTAAACTAAGATTTGATAATTGATTATCAAATTGACCAATCTTGTATTTATTGTATGTTTTGTAAGGATCTCTCATTGCCGTGCGATCCATGCTTGCTTTTGCTAGTTTCGTTTCTAGAGACACTACCACCTCTGCATACTCAGCAGCCACTTTTGAAGTTTCTCCTTTCAGCTCAAACATTTTAGCGATATGATTTTCGTAGGCAAGCCGTATTTCTTTTTCACGTTTCTCATTTTTCAAATAATAACCTTTGTCAGGCAGACCAAGACCGTTTTGCCAAAACCCAACCACATACTGATTAACATTTTTTTCATCGGGACTCACGTAAAAACTAAATAGTGGATTGCCCCCTTCTTTAGTAACCTTTGCCAAATACTTTGGTAAGCTACCAACGTTTGAAATATTATTAATCCGATCAAAATCTACTTGAATGGGCTCTAAACCAAGCTCTTCAATTTTAGAAGTATCCATGCCACTCGTAAATAAGTCACCTACCATTTGGCTAGGCGAACTAGCTGTACCAGGCTTTGCCGCTGCTGATTGGGTTAATTGTTTCAGGACATTTTTATTAAACTCCGAAAGCATATCAAAGGCGCCCCAACGAGTTTCTGAAGCAGGTACAGGATTGTTTTTACGCCACGCTCCTCCTGCATAGTCATAAAAATTATCACCCGGTGCGACCGTTGAATCCATGTAACTCGTTTCTATAAAAGAAATTCCCTCGGGCATTGATGAAGAATCACCCTTTGATTTTTTTTGTTTTTTGTCGCCACAAGAGACAAGGCCAGCGCAAATAAGTAAGCTTAAAAAATGTAGTAGTTTCATCGTCCAAAATTTTATGAATCGGCAAATATAGAGATTGAATTGTTAGACCAAGCGAACGAACAAGGTGTTATCGACTAAAGAAGGTGAGTATAATTTTTTAGAATAAAAACATTCACCAACAAAGAAGCTGATTATCAGTTTACTAGGTCAAAAATATATTTTGAGACCTACCTCTATTTTTTAGTAAGAATACTGCAACTTTATTCGTACTGCATACTGTGATTAACATTATTATAAGATTATCCCTTCATCTAGTTTCTAATTACTTTCTGTATTGTAACTTAGTAGTTGCTTATTCGCCACAGATAACAATTTTATGAAATACTCTTTATATTTAATTCTTCTAGTCCTTGTTGGAATTACTTCTTGCAATAGAGAAGAAAAAAACAATGCCCCTGAAAGCAAATTTGTTACGTATCGTCCTACAGCAGAGGATGTCATTGTGGGAGAAGCTTTTTTCGAACCCTTCGAACCATTTGAAGTAAGCGGTTTTGCCAGAATTTATAAGAACTCATTTCACCATGTTTTGCGATTTGAAGGATTTTCAATCGATAACGGACCGAACTTAAAAGTTTATTTGTCTAATTCTGATGAAAACATAGACAACAATATTAACCTTGGTCCATTATTAGCTGCTTCGGGTAGTTTTAATTACACCTTCAGTGTAAACACGGATATTTCGGTTTACAAGTACATAATAGTCTACAGCGATAAGGACAAGAAACTATACTGCATCGCAAAGCTATAGTCAGCGAGCTGTGAATTGATGTGGAATACACTCCGCAAAAAAAAATCTCATAGAAAAAAAAATGAACTAGTTTTGCAAAATTGCAGAACGGAACTTGTCTTATTCGGGACAAAAATATCCGTTAGAAAAAGTATAAAAAAATATGGCAGATAGCTTTGGTAAAAAAGACCGAGAAAAAAAGAGAAGAAAAAAACGCGAAGAGAAAGCAGAAAGAAAAGCTGCTCGTCGCGAGGAAGAATCTGGAAGTGACATAATGTATGTTCACCCCGATGGTTCCTTTCACCCCACCCCCCCAGATTTGACCAATCAAGTTGAAATCGAAGCGGAAGATATCGTATTAGGGGCTCAAAACAATTTTGAGGAGGATGAAGATCCAGTAAGAAAAGGAAAAGTGAGTTTCTTTAATCACGACAAAGGTTTTGGCTTTATTGTAGACAGTGGAAACAATCAAAGTGTGTTTACTCACATCGACAGTTGCCTTGATGAAATTACTGAAAATGACAAGGTTGTTTTTGAAATGAAAAAAGGACCTAAAGGGATGATGGCTTTCAATGTTCAATTGAAAGAAAACTATGTGCCACCAGTGAAAGAATTAACAGAAGAAGAAAAGAAAGCTGCTGAAGCGAAAGCCGCTGAAGAGGGCAAGGATGGTGAGGCCAAAGCAGAAGATACAAAAGAAACTGCTGAAGCAAAAAAAGAAGATGCTTCTGAAGAAAAGAAAACTGAAGAATAATTTATTCTCAAAAATGAAAAAATGTCCCGCAAGTGCGGGACATTTTTTTGTAGTTGATATAAAATAGGGTATCTACTTAATCAAAGTCAAATTGCCTTTCTTTATATATTCCTTGCCATCAGTAATACATTGATATCTGAATACATAGTAATAATCTGCTATAGGTTGCAATTCACCTTTAAAGGTTCCATCCCAAGAGTCTGTATAATTGTAAGTTTGCCAAATGCGTTGGCCCCATCTATTAAATATTTCAAACTGACGTAGTTTAATACCAGCTGTACTTAGCATTCTGAACTCATCATTTCTTCCATCACCATTTGGACTAAATGCATTGGGTAAGAATACTTCCGTACAGCATTCACCAGGGTTGATATAAGTCGTATCTACAATTTTACAACCTGCCGCATCTATGACTTCTACAAAATAATAGCCAAAACGCAGACTTGTTGCTGTAGCCTCTACTTGAGCAGGAGTTGAACTCCAGAGATAGGTATAAGGTGGCAACCCACCACTAATATTTACTGTTGCTGTCCCTTCATTACCATAACCTTTACAGGCTAAATCAGTTTTAGAAATCTGAGAGCGCATTAAATTAGGACTAGGCTGTACATTAAAGGTTGTATCAAATTCGCAACCGCTACTATCCTTTATTGTTATAGTATAAGCACCTGTTTTTAACTCAGAGAAACGGCCTGTTCTATTAAGCGAAATACCTGGTCTTTGGTAATAAGTATAGTAAGGTCTTCCACCAATAGCTTGTACTTCGATTACACCATTTTCAGAATCAGCACAAGTTGTTGGCGTTAAGGTGTAACTGCCTAAACCAAGAGGATCAGGCTCCGTTAATGTAAGTGTCGTATCTACTTGGCACCCTAAGCCATCCTGAATTAATAAGGTGTAACTGCCCGCTGGTAGATTAGAATGGAGGGTATCATTATTGAAACTTCCTCCATCAAATGAATATTGTAATCCTCCTACTCCACCTGTTGCAGTAAAACTAATGCTACCATTGCTATCGCCATTACAAGTAGGCTCTGTATAAGCAAGTGAAGAAAGTCTAATTTCTGGATTTTGATTAATCGTTACACTCGTTGTGGCAACACAATTATTAGCATCAGTCGCAGTAATAGTATAAGTGGTAGCGACTAATCCTGTAAAGTTTCCGTTCGGACTTTGCACTCCTATATTGGGTGCAATGCTGAATGAGATATTTCCAGCACCACCCATCGCACTGACAGATACTTCTCCTGTGCTATCGCCAAAACAGGTTACATCAACCGTATTCAAACTAGTAAATAATACCTGTGTAGGTTGATCAACTATTATTGAATCCACCGTCAATGGACAACCATTACTATCAATAATATTTACCGTATAAATGCCAGCCGATAAGCTCGTAAATAATCCCGTGTTATTGGTAATATTATTTGGTAATATGGTTAAGGTATATGGCGAAATACCACCCGTTGTAGCAATTTGTACTTGACCATCATTTCTGCCAAAGCAACTAACAGAATCTGTTGTATAAGTTGCCAATATTGGCAGTGGTTCTGTAACAGAATCTATAATTGAAATACTGCAACCAAGTGCATCTGTCACAGTCATTGTATAATTATTGGCTGCCAGTCCGTTGAATATTCCATTATTATTTGAAATATTACTTGGATTTATTAAATAAGTATTACCTCCGTTTCCGCCAGTACTAAAGACTGTAATCGCACCATCACTTAACCCATTACAACTCACATTTGCAATATCTAAAGAATCAATTACGATTGGCCACGGCTCGTTTATAATTAGGCTAGTTGAAACAGAACAACCATTTGCATCAGTTGCAGTGACCGCATACGTATTGGCAGCTAAACCATTGTATACTCCCGTTGCATTCGTGATATTACCAGGCACTAAGTTGTAATTGAAACTACCAACTCCTCCACCTGCACTCACAAACAATGCACCATCAGATAAACCATTACAACTTACATCAGTGATACTAGAACTATCTATAAACACAGCAATTGGTTCAACTATTGTAACTGTGGTTGTGTGCGTACAATTGTTAGCATCTGTAATAGTTACTGTGTAAGAATTACCAGATAAGTTTGAGAAACTACCCGTTGTATTATTCAAATTACCAGGCATTACATTATAAGAATACGTTGGTGTACCACCCGTTCCTTGTAAGCTAAAGCTACCATCATTTGCACCAGCACAACTAACATTGTTAACTTGAAGATTACTATCTCCTACTGCCAGTGGCTCAGCTACAAATGCGGCTGTATTAATTGAACATCCATTGGCATCGGTTGCTAAAATTGTGTAAATAACATTACCCGCTAGACTATTAAATAATCCATTTGTATTTGTGCTATTTATTGGTGCAATACCATAAGTGATTGTTCCAGTACCACCAGTTGTTGCTGCTGTGATTGTCCCACTTGAATCGCCAAAACAAAGTGGTTCCGTTACCGTAATAGTATCCCAAACTAAAGTTGGAGAATTTATTATTGTAAAGTTTGAATCTACTTGACAACCATTTACATCAACTACAGAAATCATATAATTAGTTGCGTACAATCCAGCAAAGTTACCTGTCGTATTACTTTGATTCGTAGGTGTCAAGTTGTAGGTTACTATTCCATTGCCTCCACTTGCCATGACAACTGCTGTTGCATTGCTATCTCCAAAACATAATGTTGGTGTCAAGACAATACTATCAATAGTAGGCGTAGTGGCCGTATTAATTACAAAGGCCAATGTATCGGTACAACCATTTGCATCTTGTATGTATGCAGCATAGTTATTTGCACAAAGACTATTAAAGCTATTTGATCCTTGATACGCTGCACCATTAATACTGTAAGTAATAGCTGCGCTTGTTCCTTGCGTAACATGTAATACAGTCGTTGCATCACAGCCTGGATTACAACTTGCTTCTGTAACACTTACACTATCAATTGTAGGTGAACTTGCCGAAGAAATATTTGTAACACTTGATACAGAACAATTATTTGCATCAATAACTGTAACTGTAAATGCTCCTCCGTTCAAATTTGCAAAATTGTTACTTGCCTGATTGGTTCCTCCAATATTATATTGGTAAGAACTTGTTCCGCCGCTCGCATAAACTATAATCGCACCATCGGTTCCTGGCGAGCAAGTTTCGTTTGTTATTGATAAAGAATCTATTGCTAGAAGGACTGGTTCTGTAATTGCCATTGTGGTACTAATAGAACAAGCATTCGCATCACTTACAACTATAGTATAGGTGTTCACACCCAAATTAGTAAAGGTTCCTGTAGCATTTGTCAACGCACCAGGAATTAAGCTATAAGACAATGGAGTTGTTCCGCCATTTGCTGTTATGCTCAGACTTCCATCGGTTAATCCGTTACAACTAATATTAGAAATAGTATCTGCATTCCAAGTTAAGACTGCCGGTTCTGTAATATTTATCGCTGTACTTGCTGTACAATTGTTTGCATCACTTAATGTAACCGTATACCCATTTGGCGCAAGACCATTAAAGTAACCCGTGCTGTTTGTAATAGCTCCAGGGTTCAACGTATAGCTTACTGTATTGACTGAAGTTCCACTTACTTGTACCGAGCCATCGGCTAAACCGAAGCATGTTATATTGAGGCTTGCCACGCTGTCAAGCGTGGGGCCTGCCGGTGTAGTCAAATCAACTGACAACGTATCAACACAATTATTTAAATCTGTAACCGTTACCAAATAAATATTAGAAGTAAGATTATTAAATGTATTGCTCGGTTGATTTGCTCCTCCAATATTGTACAGGTATGGATTAGTTCCACCGCCCGCATTTACAATGATACTTCCATCTCCTCCAGGAGTACAACTTGGTATCGTACTTGTAACACTATCCATATTTAGAGTAGCTGGCGATGTAATTGAAACCGTAGTGGTAGCATTACAATTGCTGGCATCGCTTAATGTTACGGTATAGATATTGGGTGCAAGCATACTAAAGTAACCCGTGGAGTTTGTAACAGCACCAGGGTTCAAAGTATACGTAATTGTAGAACTCGCTGTTCCCATTACTTGTATTGATCCATCATTTAGACCATTACATGTCACATTAGTATCCAAAACAGAAGTCACTAGAGGTGCAGGCGGTGTAGATAAAAATACACTCATTGTATCTGTACAATTATTAGAATCTATCACTGTAACTAAATAGGTATTCGCGGCTAGATTCAAGAATGAATTACTTGCTTGGTTTGCTCCACCGATATTGTATTGATAAGATGGCATTCCACCCGTTGCATGAACGATGATACTTGCATCCCCTCCTGGTATGCAGCTAGGATTTGTAGTAGCTAAACTATCCAAGCTTAAAGGCATTGGTTCTGTAATTGTTATACTTGTACTCGCCGTGCAATTACTTGCATCGCTCAATGTAATGGAATGTGTATTCGGCGCTAAATTATTGAAATAACCCGTACTGTTTGAAATCGCTCCTGGATTCAAAGTATACGTAATGGCACTAGCTCCCGTTCCTGTAATTTGAATACTACCATCGTTCGCTCCATTACAATTTACATTGGTATTAAGTATAGTTGTAAGTATCGGTGCAGTAGGTGCTGTCAAAACAATAGACATTGTATCCTTACAAGAATTTGTATCTGTTACGGTTACTAAATAAGTTGCCGCAGATAAATTCGCAAATGAATTACTAGCCTGATTTGCTCCACCAATATTGTATTGATAAGCTGCTGCCCCTCCACTACTATTTACTAAAATACTTCCATCACTACCTGGACTACAACTTGGAGTTGTGGCCGTTAAGCTATCAATATTCAATACCGTCGGTTGCGTAACTGTTACAGTTGTAGTTGTCGAACAATTACTAATATCACTTACGATTATTGTATAAGTATTTGGCGCAAGATTATTAAAGTAACCCGTTGCATTTGATATGGCACCCGGATTCAAAGTGTAAGTAATAGCTGTATTCGCTGTCGCTAAAATTTGTATAGAAGCATCGTTCTGCCCAAAGCAAGAAACATTTGTATCTACTACCGAAGTGATAAGAGGAACACTTGGTGCAACTAACGCAACACTCATTGTGTCTGTACAATTATTTGTATCCGTTACAGTTACTAAGTAGGTATTCGATACAAGGTTCATGAACGAATTACCTGCTTGGTTCGCTCCACCAATATTGTATTGATAAGGAGTGGTACCACCTGTAACATTTACCAGCATGCTGCCATCTCCACCCGGATTACAACTTGGATTAGAAGTGGTTAAACTATCTAAACTTAACTGAGCAGGTTCAGTAATAGTTACCGAAGTAGATACTGTACAATTACTGGCATCGCTTAGGATTACCGAATAGGTATTGGCTGCTAAGTTATTAAAGTAACCAGTTGCATTTGAAACTGATCCTGGGTTTAAGGTATACGTAATCCCACTAGCTCCTGTTCCTACAACCATAATGCTACCATTGGCCAATCCATTACACGTCACATTTGTATCAGTGGTAGCAGTTATAGTAGGTGCATTTGGTGCACTTAGATTAATACTCATTGTATCGATACAATTGTTTGTATCAGTAACCGTCACTAGATAAGTTGCTGAAGAAAGGCTATTAAATATATTAGAACTTTGATTCGCGCCACCAATATTATATTGATAAGCCGTCGTCCCACCAGTAACATTAATTGTCATACTACCATCACCACCTGGGCTACAAGAAGGACTATTACTTGTGATAGAATCTATATTCAAGGTCATGGGCTGTGTTATTGTAACTGTTGTAGAGACAGAACAATTACTAGGGTCGCTTACAACTATTGTATAAGTATTTGGCGCAAGATTATTAAAGTATCCAGAAGCATTTGTAATTGCTCCTGGGTTCATCGTATAGTTCAAACTAGTACCAGTTGCAGTAACTGCTGTCGAACCGTTGTTTGCTCCATTACAATCAATATTCGTATCCAAAACTGAAACTAAACTCGGACCGTTCGGAACACTTAGGTCAATACTCATTGTATCAGTACAAGAGTTGGTATCGGTCACAGTTACTAAGTAAATCCCACTTGCCAACGAAGTAAAACTATTAGAAGATTGATGCACTCCACCAATATTATACTGATACGGCATGGTTCCTCCTATTGCATTTACTATAATACTTCCATCATTACCCGGACTACAGCTTGGTAAAGTTGAGGTCAAAGAATCAATAGTTAATTGTGTTGGTTCGGCAATTACAACTGAAGCAGATACCGTACAATTACTGGCGTCCGCCAAAGTAATTGAATAAGTGTTAGGTGCTAGATTATTAAAGTAACCCGTTGCATTGGATATAGCTCCCGGATTTAATGTATACGAAATCGAAGTAGACGCAGTTCCGCTCACTTGAATTGACCCATTCGCTAAACCATTACACGTAATATTTGTATCAAGTATTGAAGTTATGACTGGAGCATTCGGCGCACTTAAATCTATACTCATTGTATCAGTACACAAGTTTGTATCGGTAACCGTTACAATATAAATTCCACTAGCCAAATTTGTAAAACTGTTTGAAGGCTGATTAGCTCCACCAATATTATATTGATAACCTATTGTGCCTCCAATTGCATTTACGATTATACTTCCATCATTACCTGGACTACAGCTTGGCAAAGTTGAAGTCAATGAATCAATGTTAAGAACAGCAGGCTCAGTTATTACAATTGAAGTAGATACCGTACAATTACTGGCGTCAGCCAGAGTAATTGAATAAGTGTTAGGTGCTAGATTATTAAAGTAACCTGTAGCATTGGAAATAGCTCCTGGGTTCAATGTATAAGTAATCGAAGTAGACGCAGTTCCGCTCACTTGAATTGATCCATTTGCTAAGCCATTACAACTAACATTCGTATCAGCAGTTGAAGTTATGACCGGTGCGCTTGGCGCACTTAAACCAATACTCATAGTATCAGTACAAGAATTTGTATCGGTAACAGTAACTAGATAAATACCACTCGCTAACGAAGTAAAATTATTAGAAGATTGATTCACTCCTCCGATATTATATTGATACGGCATGGTTCCGCCAGTTGCATTTACTATAATACTTCCATCGTTACCAGGACTACAACTTGGCAAAGTTGAAGTCAATGAATCAATATTTAATTGTGTTGGCTCAGTAATTACAACTGAAGTAGATACCGTGCAATTACTTGCGTCCGCCAAAGTAATTGAATAAGAGTTAGGTGCTAAATTGTTGAAGTAACCTGAAGCGTTAGAAACTGCTCCAGGATTTAAAGTATAAGTAATCGAACTTGAACC
>CAZTCQ010000012.1:34018-35221 GCA_964612525.1 uncultured Chitinophagaceae bacterium
ACTTGAACCCGTTCCACTAACAGCTATGCTTCCATCTCCCACTCCGTTACAACTAACATTTGTATCTAACACACTCGTAATGGTTGGTGCACTTGGAGCTAATAATGAAATACTCATTGTGTCGGAACAGTTATTATTATCAGTAACGGTTACTAAATATGTTGCACTACCAAGAGAAGCAAACGTATTTGAAGTTTGGTTTGCACCACCAATATTATATTGATAGCCCGCAGTTCCACCACTACTATTTACAATTATACTTCCATCATTACCTGGACTACAACTTGGTGCTGTCGCAGTTAAACTGTCAATAGTTAATTGAGTCGGTTGAGTAATCGTAATTGTAGTAGATAGTGTACAATTACTTGCATCACTCAAGGTAACTGAGTAAGTGTTCGGCGCTAAATTATTAAAGTAACCCGATCCATTACTAATCACACCTGGATTTAAAGTATACGTTATCGCACTTGAACCCGTTCCATTAACAGCAATGCTACCATCCAATGCTCCATTACAACTCACATTCGTATCCAGTGTACTCGAAATGGTTGGAACAGCCGGCGGAGCAATTGCTATGCTCATTGTATCTGTACAAGAGTTTGTATCTGTAATGGTTATTAAATATGTATTCGCAGATAGATTCGAAAATGTATTTGAGCTTTGATTAGCACCACCATTATTATACACGTAACCAGCAGTACCTCCACTACTATATACAACTATGCTTCCATCATTACCCGGTGTGCAACTCGGTGCAGTCGTGCTTAATGAATCAATATTTAATTGTAAAGGTTGACTTATTGTAACTACCGTTGATACGGTACAATTATTTGCATCACTCAATGTTACCGAATACGTATTCGGTGTCAAACCATTAAAGTAACCACTAGAATTTGAAACAACTCCCGGATTTAAAGTATAAGAAATTGTACTTGAAGCTGTTCCCGAAACAGCAATGCTACCATCGCCGGCACCGTTGCAACTTACATTGGTATCGAGCGTACTTGTAATTGTCGGAGCTGGCGGTGTAGCAAGAGTGACCAATGTTGTTGCTGTACAATTATTTGCATCTGTTACGGTAACAGTATAAGTATTTACTCCTAAACCGGTGAATGAACCACTAGACTGATTCGTGCCTCCAATATTATAATTATAAGTAGTTGTTCCACCGGAAGCATAAACTGTTAAGCTTCCATTGTTCGT
>CAZTCQ010000012.1:35321-37188 GCA_964612525.1 uncultured Chitinophagaceae bacterium
GCATCGGCTGCTCCAAAACAAGAAACCGTTGTATCCGTTGGCGAAATAAAATTGGTAACGATCGTACTTAATCCTGTACACCCAAATTCAAACGCACCAACATCAGGTGCCGTTAAAGAACGTGTGACGTTTTCAATATCATCAACTATACTTAAGGCAGCTCCTGTATTATCCAATAAAGGGTTACTTGGATTGTAATCATCTGTTGCGGTATTTACATATTGCGGATTTACATCTGTTGAATTTTGACCAAAGGCCCCTAAGCTAGATGTTTGCCAATTCGCTAAAGAAACATAATTTACTCCAGCATATCTGCCATAATAATTTTGAGTTCCTGCAGCATTTATAAATACATTATTATTATTACAAATAGCACTTGTGCCACCTGCCAACCAAATACCGCGCTTGTCCTGTGTGCCCGTTCTTGTAATGGTAATATTGTTATTCTGTATTTCAATACCCGTATTATTTCCCGGGCAAAAAACTCCTGCGGTTTGAGAAAAAGAATTTGCTAATACGCCGTCTAAATCTATTGTATTATGATAAAATTTAGTGCGTTGTGCGGAACTCGCAATATGCAATCCAATATGGAAACCTAAATTATTAATATCCTCGATTAGATTATTTACTACCAGATTATCATTCCCCGCAGGAACACTTCCCGCCACATAGATACCGTTGATTTGAGAGCTTGAAGTTGAAGTCGTGCCAAAGGGATGATGAATATGATTTTTACTTATAATAGAATTCAAATCACTTCCTGATCTTATACCGTAAAACGTGGTTCCGTTATTTCTAAGCAATTTATTAATGTCATTACTTTCTAACAGAGACTGATCCGTATTGGTCATTCGAATACCGGACTCATAGAAATTGGCAATTGTATTATCTCTAATAATATTCCCGATAGGTCTCCCTGAGGCCTTACCATAAATAGCAACACCCAATCGTCCTCCATTTACGTCGGAGTTAATGAGCTGATTGCTATCACAACCAGAGAACGAACCATTAATTGCCACAAAATTAGGATCGGTACTGATCACAAAACCTGCATGATTATTTCCACCTCCCGTATAGCTCGTGCTTGTTGATAGCACACAGCTGTCAAAAATATTATTGTCGGCATTATCGTATAAATGCACTGCTACTCCATAGGTAGTACCTGTAGCAACAATGGTCAAATTATTAAATCGACAATAATCTGTTCCACTGAGTCTTAGTGTGTATCTGCTCGTTGAGGCTGTTGCGCCATGCGTTAAGGTGCTACCATTGCCATTAAAAGTTATTGTATTAGCAGATGAGGAACCTACAATCTGAGGAATATCTATTTGCTCAGTAAAGGTAGGTGAACCTACCACATTGAACACCACCGGACCATTAATACCACAAGCTAATAAATCAACCGCCTGTTGGAACGTTTGTAAATTGGTAGCTGTAATCGGATTTAATGGATCAATTGAGTACGTACCATTTATAGGATTACATATCCATTCAAACGCTCCAACATCTGGTGTCGCAATTGTACGAGCTACATTATTTATATCATCGGTTATTCCAATATTAGCTCCTGTGTTGCTTATAGTAACATTCGTTGGTGTATAATCGTTCGCAACAGGATTTATATAGTTGGGAGTTTGCTCAGTAGAATTACTTCCATACGAACTAGCATTTGCTAATTGCCAATTGGCTAAGGTTGCATATTGAGTAGATACATACTGACCATAAAGATTCGTACCCGCTCCATTCACAAAAACATTATTATTGTTACAAGTAAGAGCACTGCCGTTCAAACGAATTCCAATTTTAGTCCCGCCGTTACGAGTAATAGAAAGATTATTATTTCGGATATCCACATTGGATGAACTTG
>CAZTCQ010000013.1:0-1905 GCA_964612525.1 uncultured Chitinophagaceae bacterium
TGGAATACACTGATACTCACGCCCAACTTCCCGGAGTACCCAAGTGGGCACAGTGTAATATCGGGTGTAGCGTCTACTGTTTTAGCGGCGCATTATGGCGATGAAACAAAATTTACAGATAATGCGGAAGAGCCGTTTGGGATGACACCGAGAACCTTTACTTCTTTTACTACGGCCTGTGACCAAGCAGCAATGAGTCGTTTTTATGCCGGGATACATTTCAGAAAAGCAATTGAGGATGGTGTAGATATGGGTCGAGAAATTGGAGATTTTATTGTAAAAAAATTAGAGCAAGATGTGGCAAAAAATTAGAAATACGAGCCTCGTAGTTTTGCTAATCGGGAGTTTCTTTTTAAGCTCTTGCGGCGATGGTTCTTTTAGTGAAAAACCATTATTTACTTTAATGGATAGTACGGAAACGGGTTTCTTTTTTTGGAACGAAATTTATGAAACGGAACAACTCAATGCAATAAACTACGGTTATTTTTTTAATGGTGGCGGTGTAGCGATTGGTGATATAAATAATGATGAATTGCCCGATGTGTATATGGTGGGTAACACATTTGGAGGTAGACTGTATGTAAACGATGGTGACTTAAAATTTCATCAAATAACGGCTACTTCTAATACGGCAACTGATGGATTTACGCATGGGGTAACTATGGCCGATGTAAATCAAGATGGTAATTTAGATATTTACCTTTCGCGCTCTATGGCTAATGTTGATAGCATGCGCGCCAACCGACTGCTTATAAATAATGGCGATGGCACCTTTATAAACAAAGCCAAAGAATATGGCGTGGATGATATGGGCTTTAGTACGCACGCCAATTTCTTTGATTACGATAATGATGGAGATCCTGATTTATATGTCTTAAATCATTCTACCAATTATGAATTAGCTATGGGTCTTTTGACCAAAGAACAGCGGGCAAGAGATATGCAAAATCTCAGTGAGAAGGCTTATCAAGAAAGCGTATCCAAACTTTACCGAAATAATGGTAATGGTACGTTTACAGATGTCACCACACAGGCGGGATTGAAAGATGTATTTTTTGGATTGAGCGCTACCGCTAGTGATATTAATAATGATGGTTGGATGGATTTGTATTGCACTTCTGATTTTGCAGACAAAGATCATTTATATATCAATAATAAAAATGGAACCTTTACTGATAAAATTCATGATGCCTTTGGCCATATCACCCAAAATTCTATGGGCTCGGATATTGCTGATGTAAATAATGATGGACTGCTAGACATCATTACTGTAGATATGATGGCGGAGGATAATTATCGTAACAAACAATTGAAAGGAAACAATCCCTATGACTTATTTCAGATGAGTATGGAGTATGGATATCATTGTCAGGTGATGCGCAATTGTTTGCAATTAAATAATGGTGATGGCACGTTTAGTGAGATTGGTCAATTGGCGGGAGTTTCGCATACTGATTGGAGTTGGGCTCCCCTCTTTGCTGATTTTGATAATGATGGTCATAAAGATTTATTCGTGAGCAACGGATATAAAAGAGACATTACAGACATGGATTATATGAACTATGGTAGTAATGAAATTATAAAAAAAGCGGGCGGTAAGCAGAACGTAAAATTCATGGAGTTATTGGAAGGGATTGCTTCTACACCCATTAAAAATTATGTTTACCAGGGCCAAGGAAATTATTCTTTTAAAAAAAGAACTGATGACTGGGGCTTAAAAGAAAAGTCGTTTTCTAATGGTGCTGCTTATGCAGATTTAGATTTGGATGGTGATTTAGATTTAATTGTAAACAACTTCGGCGAGCCTAGTTTTTTATACAGAAATAATGCGGTAGAAAACAGACCGGAGAATAAGTTTTTAAGTTTCACTTTTGACCCGAAACAACATGCGGTAGCACAAGGAAC
>CAZTCQ010000013.1:2005-19689 GCA_964612525.1 uncultured Chitinophagaceae bacterium
GATGAACCACTGTTAGAACAAATGTATTCTAACCGAGGGCCTTACTCAGCCATTGGTGATGTGAATAATGATGGGCTCGATGATATTTATTTTGGCGCTTCGGCTGGTTACGAAGGCAAACTTTATTTACAATCGGCTGACGCTCATTTTAGTTTAAAAACCACAGCAGATTTTTTAGCAGATAAAAATTTTGAAGATGGTCGGAGTGTTTTCTTTGATGCAGATGGTGACCAGGATGTAGATCTTTATGTAACAAGCGGCAGCAATGAAGTACGTGACTCAAATAATTTTAAGGACAGGTTGTATCTAAATGATGGCATGGGTAATTTTTCTAAAGCGGAACAAAACGTACCAAAAATTTTAGCTAACACGGTGGCGGTGCAAGCGTTGGATATAGATGCAGATGGTGATCAAGACCTTGTTGTGGGCGGAAATGTGAAACCCAAAGAATTTCCAACAGCATATAATACTTATGTGCTCCTTAATAATTCAAAAGGTGTTTTTGAAAAGAAAGAAAGTATTTTACCAAAAAATGGTAAGCTCGGTTTGGTAAATGATATTCGGGTCGGAGATTTGAATGATGATCAAAAGCCTGATTTGATATTAGCAGGAGACTGGATGCCTATCCGTATTTTAATAAATAATGGTGAATCATTTGATGATGAAACAGAAGAATATGGATTGGGTAATAGTAATGGAATGTGGAATACGATAGAACTGATTGATGTAAATAATGATGGAAAAAAAGATATCATTGGTGGTAATCGCGGCACAAATAGTTTTTTTAAATGTAGCGAAGAGCAACCTGCTACACTGTATGTAAATGACTTTGATGAAAATGGCGAGCGGGAAGGTTTGGTAAACTATTATTTTTCTGATGGTGTAATGTATCCTAAGTATTCTTTAAACGAAGTCTTAGAGCAGTTGCCTTCCTGGCGAGGATTGTACAGTAGATATAAAAAATATTCAGCAGCTACCGCAGCTTCTATTTTTGATGAGAAGTATACGGGTACGGAATCCTATGAATGCAAGAGATTCAGTAGCACGGTATTTCTTAGAGGGGCAAATTCTTTTAAATCCTATACACTACCCTCTAAGGTTCAGTTTAGCAGCGTTTTCGGCATTGCCGCTTTACCACAAGAAAAAGGAGCGCCTTACATACTCACCGCAGGAAACAACTATGCCGTGGATGTAAATACAGGCAGATTGGACGCAGACTATGGCTTTAGCAGTCAATGGGTATCGGGTTTTATGCAAAATGCGCAAAAGAATATTTTACCACCGCTGATTGGTCAAATACGCCAAATTTCCTTAGTTAAAACAGCCAATAACAAGCGTTTAATTCTTGTCAACAGAAATGATTTAAGCCCTTTAGTCTTATTATTATCAATTGATTAGTTGATTGGGTTCACTTTAAAAAAGTGAACCTTCTGGTGCTTAAATAACAGTAGTTCATTGTTTTATGAAAACTTTGGCATAACTTAGAATATTCAAACAAAAATTTATAGAATATGAAAAAAATGTTACTTCTTTTAGCGGTAGTTTTAGTCAGCGTTCTTGATTTCCAATCGCAAGCCCAAATTGTGACTCAGGTTGGTGCGGGAACAACAACAAATACTACCACAGCCTATCCTGCACCTTTCGGGAATTACTGGTGGGGAGCTAGGCACCAGCAACTTTATACAGCTGCTGAATTGACTGCCGCTGGTCTTGCACCCGGTGCAATTATTAATGAATTAGGTTTTAAAGTTGTGGGTGCTGCTCAAAATCAGCAGTTGGACAACTTTGAAATGAAAATTGCAGGTGTCGCAAATACGACACTTACTACAGCATGGGTGGCTGGAACCGCCACTGTATTTGGGCCAGTGAATTACACACCTATTACGGGCAACAATTTGCTAGCCCTATCCTCTCCTTGGATTTGGAACGGAACTGATAATTTATTGGTAGAAACTTGTTTTAATAATGGTTCTTTTACAAACAATGAAACCATTGAAAACACAGCAATTGCCAATATGACCAATCACTATCGTGCAGATGCGGCTGGTGTATGTGCGAATCCTGCTTCAACAAGCGTATTGGGTAACAGACCCAACTTGTTAATTAACTATATTCCTCCAGGAAGTTGTTTGCCTCCCATTGGCTTGTCAGCCTCTAATATTATGGCCACTAGTGCCACATTAACTTGGGTGGATACTTTAAACAGTATGCCTGCTATGGACTACGACATTGAGCTCTTGTTAGCAACAGCTCCTCCTTCAGGAACACCAACTACAACAGGTATTACCACTACAACTTTTAACCAAACTGGTTTAATGCCAACTACCTCTTATGATTATTATGTTCGTGGACACTGTTCGGCAACGGATACAAGTGTATGGTTTGGACCATTTACGTTTACTACGCCAGCATCTTGTGTGGCGCCTTCTGCATTAACAGCTACTAACATCACTTCTTCTTCTGTTGATTTAGGTTGGACAGAAAACAATGCTTCCACAGATTGGGAGATTGAAATTGGTGCACAAGGATTTACTCCTACAGGAATGGCAACATTTTTAGGAGGTCCAGTGACGAACCCTCAACCTTTAGGAGGACTACCTCCTAATACATGTTTTGATTATTACGTAAGAACCGTTTGCGGTCCTATGGATTCTAGTTTATGGACAGGTCCATTTACCTTTTGTACTACACTTGGTTGTGATTCTGTATATAACCCAACGATATCGGGTGTAACAGATACGTCAGCTATGTTCTCTTGGACTGATAGTAATGCATCCGCTCCTGCTAGTTGGGAAATAGAAATCGTTCCGACGGGTGCTACACCAACGGGAGCGGGTACAACTACAACTTCCTCACCTTTTGCTTTAAATGGTTTAACGACCCTTACAACATACGATGTTTACATACGTACAAATTGTGGTGGTCCTCTTGGCAGCAGCCCTTGGACTGGTCCTACAACCTTTACCACGCAGATAGCGCCTATGGCTTGTGGAGCGGGTACTTCGCAGCAAGACTTATTTTATGAAGGCTTTGATATGGCAACGGCTAGTTCTGTTCATGTAATGAACTCAACACTTGCTGGTGATTGTTGGAATACACAATCTCCACCGGCTAACTTTGCGGCCGTAACATGGCAATTAGACAATAACGCAGGAAATAGTTTCGCAACAGGCCCATCCGGTGGTGGAGCTGCTGTTAACACAAATCCTGGTTATGTGTTCTTAGAAACTTCTGGTACGGGTAGTGATACTTTATATGTACCAACATTTGATTTGTCGAATGCTACTGATGCACGTGTTACCTTCTACACACATTTCTTTGGTGTGGATATTGATTCAGTTGTTCTAATTGTTGATGATGGAATTACTGAAACTCAAGTATGGTCATTGGCTGGTCAGCAGCAAACTGCTGGCACAGACCCTTGGACTTTGCAAAACGTTAGTTTAGCAGCTTACATTGGTAAAACAGTAACTCTTAAGTTTTTAGGGAATAGCGATGGTTGTTGTTCTGGTGATATGGCTTTGGATGAAGTACGAGTTCAGGCTTGTGTTCCTACTTGCCCTGCACCAAGTGCCTTAGTTTCTTCTGCTGTAACAACAACTACAGCTACTGTAGCTTGGACTGAGAATGGCTCGGCTACTTCTTGGGATGTAACGGTTGTGCCTGAAGGTACGGATCCTAATGCAGCAGCGGCCACTAACCCTGCGGTTACTACCAATCCATTGCCTCTTACAGGTCTTATGCCTGCTACTAGTTATGATTACTATGTAAGAGCCATTTGCGGAACGGATAAAAGTGCTTGGGGAGAATTCTGCCCAGTAGCAAACTTTGTTACACCTCCTGATTGTGATAGTGCAAGATCAGTAATGATCTCTAATATAACAGCTACTTCAGGTATGATTACTTGGGCAGATAGCAACATGCCTGTTGCTCCGTTATGGGAAATCGAAATCGTAGCTGCTCCAGCTGCTCCAACGGGTGCAGGTGTATTTACAACTACGAGTCCTTATATGGCAACGGGTCTAACGCCGAACACAACTTATAATGTTTATATCCGCGCAGCTTGTGATAGTATGAACAATGATTACAGTCCATGGTCTGGACCGTTTCCTTTGATTACTCCTTGCTCTGTATTTGCGCCACCTGTTTGTGAAGACTTTAATGTTGGTGCTCCGACTCCAGCTTGTTGGACACAGGCCGATGATGGTGATGCTACTACTGGGCCTTTGTCTATAGGAACAGGTGCTTGGGTTGCGGATAATTTTAATAACGTCGCAGGAGATCCTTCTCCTAGTATTAATATTTGGTTGGCTCAGAAGCGCGATTGGTTAATCTCACCAGATTATGATTTAGCTGTTCCGGGTGGTCCTTACCAAATGGAAATGGAATTTGATATTGTAGGTTTTGGAGGTTCTACTCCAAGTGCTTTGGGATCTGATGATTCTGTGCAGGTAATGATCTCAAATGATGCGGGTGCGACATGGACTGTTTTACAGACGTGGGATGCTACAACTGCTTTAACCGCTCCGGGTGGTGATTTAGTAGTTCATGATTTATCTTCTTACACTGGAGATACGGTACGTTTTGCTGTATGGGCTTCGGAAGGTGCGATCGATGATGTACCAGATAATGAAGTACACTTTGATGATTTCTGTGTAGTTCCAATTCCTTCTTGTTTTGAGCCTTATGCCTTAACAGCAACAAATATTACGCAGACTACCGCTGACCTAGCTTGGACAGATTCGAACACTTCTACCAACTACGACGTAGAATTGGTGCTTGCAGGAACCACTCCTACTGGTGTTCCAACTACACCGGGTGCTATGAATCCTTTCACAGTTACAGGTCTTTTAGCGAATACTTGTTATGATTACTATGTACGTACTAACTGTAGTATGACAGATAGCAGTTTGTGGGCGGGTCCATTTACTTTCTGTACGCCATGTGGTGCTATTAGTTTGGCTCAGTTTAATATGGATGGTCAATTCCAAACTGCGAATACATTACCAACGTGTTGGTCTAATTCTGCAACACATGGAGATGATTGGGAAATGGCAACTGCCGGTATAAGAGTACCGTTTGGTGTAACTGTTGTAGATCACACAGCTGGTGTGGCCAATCTATATGCTTGGATGGATGGATCAACTCCAGCGGCTGGAACGGCCACTCTTATGTCAGCACCAATAGCGAATGCAGATATTACAGCACTTACTAATCCAATGTTTGAGTTCTATGTTTTAAGTCGTAATGAACAATCGCACCCAACAGTGGCTGATGCCAATTTAATAACTGCTCATAATGATTTATTCGCAGAGGTGAGTTATGATAACGGTACAACTTGGGATACTATGGCGCACCATAATGGTAGTTTTGTAGATCATGATTGGCATAGATTCCAAATAGAATTAGATGTAACAGCTTTAGGAACCAATGACTTATTAGTTCGTTTTGAAGGTGTAGAGAGTTCTACGACTTCATCGAACTTCTATAATGATTTGGCGATTGATGATGTAAGAATATTTGATTCATTGTGTGCTAATCAATTTGCGGCTGACATTGCAACAACAAGCGGAAACGCTGATTGTGAATGTACAGATTTAAACGGTTGGACTCACTATGGTGATGAAGCATCTTCTGAACTGTACATTTCAGTTAAAAAAGGAACAATTTCTGATCCTTTGCTGAACTCTACAATGGTACATGTAGAAGGAGCCGCAACAGGTGCAAGTGGAAACTTAGGTACCTTAGGTGTTATGGCTCCTTATGTGTCTTCTCAACATTGGTATTTGATGAACCGTTTCTGGGATTTAGATATCGCAGATGCTGCTCGTCAGCCTAGTGCTCCATCAGATGTTCGTTTCTATTATTATGATGCGGATTATACTGCTTTACAATCAACAGTAGCAGCAGCAGCTTATGGTTCAGTAATTACTGCCCATACTGATTTGATTGGATATAAAATTGCGAATGATAAGGATCCTAATCCAGCGAACAATCATGCGACTGTTCTGACAGCCGACTATACTGGATAC
This sequence comes from uncultured Chitinophagaceae bacterium, assembly GCA_964612525.1. Taxonomy (GTDB): domain Bacteria; phylum Bacteroidota; class Bacteroidia; order Chitinophagales; family Chitinophagaceae; genus JAGNRR01. Next base: position 8,038 of record CAZTCQ010000013.1, read on the forward strand.
ACACATGGAGCTTCAAGTACATCTACTTGGGCACATACAGCTGATCCTGTAGGGGCCACTACGAATCAATTAGAGTATCAAGTTACTAGCTTCTCAGGAGGTGGTGGTGGATTTGGTTCTGGATCAACAAATGGTCCATTACCGATCACGTTGACAGACTTCACAGTTACTAAAGAAGGTAGCATTAGTTTGGCGGCATGGGCTACTGAAAATGAGGAAAACAACAGCCACTTTAACCTACAACGTAGTTTAGATGGTAATGAGTTTACTACTTTAGGAAAAGTGAATTCAAAAGCTGTGAATGGTACAAGTTCTGTAGAGTTGAAGTATAACTTTATGGACAAGTCTCCACAGATTGGTCATAACTACTATCGTTTAGAGCAGGTTGACCAAGATGGCAAAATGAGCTATAGCGATATTATCGACTTAGTATGGGGTGCTGATGGTAGTGTAGTAACTATCTATCCGAACCCAGCTACTGATAAATTGAACGTTGATGTATCGATAGACAAAGTAGCTCAGATTGAGGTACGTTTATTAGACATGAGCGGACGAGTGGTTAAAAGTGTAGTTCAACAATCTGCTAAAGGAATGAACAACGTGAGCATAGGCCTGGGCGATATCGCAACAGGTGTATACGGAGTTCAAATCTTGGAGAACAACAACTTGATTTACTCAGGCAAAGTGAACAAAACGGAGAAATAATAATTAGCGAAACCTAATTACTAAATTATATAACGGCCCCCACGCATTTCGCGTGGGGGCTTTTTTATGCAAAAAAAGTGTCGGCCTTGTACTAATATTATTCGAATCGGGCCAATTGAATCATGTACTTAACATATAGTTCGCTATTTTTTGGTGGAAACTATTTTTTACAATAACTTTAGAAATTCATTAAAAATTATTTAAGATTATGAAGAAAATACTACTTCTTTTTACCGTGATACTTTTGGCTGGGTTTACGGTAAGCGCGCAAATAGTTGCGCCTTTTACACAAACTTTCCCGACTGGAGGACTTCCCGCTGGATTCACTTCATCAGCTACTAGTGGTAGTCTGTGGAATATTGCCACAAACCAAACCAACAATGGTGGTTGTCCGAATTCTGGAGACCATACTTCAGGCGGTGGTACTGGTTGGGCACAAATGGATCAATCAGGTGGGGATGTTGGAAACGTGCTACAGTTTGATGTAGATGTTGCTACTCTTACTGTACCACAATTAGATTTTTGGTATTTCATGTGTGGTTCGGGTTATACACCTGCTAATCAAACTTACGTTGAATACTGGAATGGAACTGCATGGGTGACTATCCTAAGTTTAACAACTGGAACTACAGGATGGGAGGAGCACAATTTGATTTTGACCGGGTATGCTTATACGGGTACTATCATACGGCTCCGTTTTAGAGCAGAGACCGGGGGATCTACACTTGATTTTTATGGTGATAATTCTATTGATGATGTTGCTGTAATTGAAGCACCAACTTGTATAGTACCTTCTAATTTATCGTCTTCTATGATTACGCCTACGTCGGCTTCTTTATCTTGGACCGATAATAATGTCGTGGCTCCTGCCGGTGGTTGGGAAATAGAGTTTGGTCCTAGTGGTTTTGCGCCAACAGGAGTTGCTAATGCAACTGCACCAACGAATCCTTTTGTTTTAACAGGTTTACCTTCCAACACAGCTTTAGATTATTATGTAAGAGCAGTTTGTGGGGCTGGAGATAGTTCAGTATGGTCTGCCGCACCGCATACATTTACTACTTTAGCTACTTGTCCTTGGCCAACGAATTTATTTGCTACGAACGTAACCAGTAATTCCGCAACCATCAATTGGACTGAGAATGGTACGGCTACCATGTGGGGGATTGAAATCGGTATTACTGGCTTCGCGCCAACGGGTACTCCTACTTTTATAGCGGGTACTAATCCTTTTAATATTCCTGGTTTACCAACCAACTTTACGTTCGATGTATACGTTTCTGCTATCTGTAGCGCCACAGATACTTCTGTTCAAACAGGTCCTTTGACCTTTACGGTTTGTACGCCGCTTGCCGGAACATATACTATTGACTCTGCAGGTTCTGGACCAACTAACTTCTTATCGTTTAATGCTGCGCATGACTTCATGCAACAATGTGGTATTAGTGCACCGGTTACATTTAATGTAATGAATGCGAATAATGATGAGCAAGTAATATTATTACCTGTGTCAGGACAAAGTGCTACAAACACGATTACGTTTAATGGTATGGGTAATACTATCTCTAGTGTGACTACTTCTGCCGACAGACATGTTGTTCGTTTATTTGGTGCGAGCTATTACAATTTTGAAAATTTAACTATCGAGGCTTTGAGCACAACAAACGCAATGGCAATGCACCTAACGGGTGGTGGTAGTAATAATACCTGGACGAATTGTACATTTAAAATACCAACCACGGCTACTTCTTCACTCACTTCTGCTTTTGCAATGAGTGGGTCTAACACTTCTGCTACTACACAAATGGCAGCGGCAGCGGATAGTAATATTATTGACTCTTGTACGTTTATTGGAGGCTATTGGAATACCATGAGTTCTCAAACAGGAGGTCACACGGGTAACAAGGTAATGAATTCCACCTTTGAGGATTTCTATGCATATGGATTGTATTTGTACAACCAAAGTGATATGCATGTATATAGAAATGATTTCTCTCGTCCTACTCGTACGAATATGACGACTTTCTATGGTGTTTATTTATTGTCTAACAATAATGCTTCTAACAATAACTTAATTGAGAAAAACCATATGCACGATCCAACGGCGAATGCTCCAACGAGTACCTCTGCTGCCTATGGTGTATATGTGACAGCGGATGCTAGTAGTGCGGCTAACTCAAATATTGTAGAAAACAATTTGATTGAAAGCATGGATAATTTAGGTACGCAATATGCGATCTATACTTCTACAGCGAATAACTTGAAAGTTCATCATAATACAGTTTCTTTGGATGGTACCGGTGGTACGGGTCTTAGACGTGGTATCGTACAGTTTGGTACTTCTGCTGTAGGACAAGATTTTAAAAATAACAATATTTCGATTACTAGTACTTCTAGTGGTGCGCAGGTAGGTTTATACTATCAGTCACCTACAATAAATAGTGATTATAACAATGTGCATGGTAGTCAGCCAGGATTCATTTATGGATATAACGGAAATACGAATCGTATTGATTTAGCAGCATGGCAGGCTAGTACGCCTACTGTAGGTGCCAACTCTTTGCAAGAAGATCCATTATTCTTACTTACGACACCAACGGATTACCGTCCAGCAAATTCTAATATGAATGATGCCGGTACTCCATTAGTACCAGCCGTAACTACTGACTTTGCAGATTCTACTCGTATTGCAGCTACTCCTGACATGGGAGCCTTTGAGTTCGCAGTATCTTGTCCGAATCCTAGTAATATTACAGCAGCGAATGTAACCGGTACTACTCTTGATTTATCATGGGTAGAAAATGGTACAGCTACTGCTTGGGATATTGAAGTAATACAAACAGGTATGACACCAACAGGTGTTGCAACTTATCCTGGTGTAACTACGAATACAAACTATGCCGTAACGGGTCTTACACAATATCAGTCTACTGATTTTTACGTACGTGCGATTTGTGGTCCTGGAGATTCAAGTGTTTGGTTTGGTCCATTGACAGTAGTTCCTTGTGGACCATTGGCTGGTAACTATACAATTGATTCTACTTTGCCAAGTGGTGGTACAAACTTCCACTCATTCACTGAGGTAGCAGTTGCATTAGATTGTGGTATTTCTGCACCAGTAGTATTTAGTGTAGATAATGCAGTGAATAATGAACAAGTTGTATTTGATGCGGTTGTAGGAGCTAGTAATGTAAACACGATTACCTTCAATGGTAATGGTAATGAAATTACCTTCCCCGCAACGGTTTCTGCCGAAAGACATACGATTCGTTTAGATGGTGCTGATCACTTTAGATTTAATAACCTAGAGGTTCGAGCAACAGGCACCACTTGGGGTTTTGCTATGCACCTTTTCAATTCGATCGATGGTACAAACGATAATCAATTTACCAATTGTACGTTCGAAGCGAATCAAACTAATACTAGTTTTGGTGCTAATGTTCCTTTTGCAATGAGTGGTTCGTTGACATCAGGTACAGGTTCTTCACAAGTGGAAGCGGATAGTAATATTATTGACTCTTGCTCTTTTGTTGGAGGTTGGGCTAGTATTACTATGTACGGTCAAACAAATGGTAGTCACAATGGAAATCAGGTGAAGAATTCAACCTTGGAGGATTTCTATCAATATGGTTTTTATCAATTATATCAAAACGAAATGTTGGTGAGCGGTAATGAAATCTCTCGTCCTACTCGTACTTCTATAACTTCTGGTTATGGTTTGTATGCTTCTGGTTTGGGTAGTGATAATGTTTATGAGAAAAATAGAATCCATAATATGTTCGGAGGTAATCTAACGAATACACTTACATTCTACGGATTCTACTTCTTTATAGATGCGAGTAGTGCAGCCAATTCTAATATTGTTAGAAATAACGTGGTACATAATAACCAAGGTAATGGTACGCACTATACGTTCTATGCTTCTACAGCTAACAACTTGAAAGTGTATCATAATACTTTCATGGAGAATGATACAGCTTCTACTAGTGGTACGACTCGTGTTATTTACCAACAAGGTACAAGTGCTACTGGTCAAGACTATCAAAATAACTTGGTGGTTCTAACTAGAGGTGGTACGGGTACTCGTTATGGTATTTACCAACAGGCTGGTACCGGTACATTTGATTATAACAATGTTTGGATAGACCCTACAAGTACGGCAACAAACTATTATGGTTTTAATAGTGGAAATGCAGTTGATTTAGCAGCATGGCAGGCAACAACTACGCCTACAGTAGGTGCTAACTCTTCGGAGGTTGACCCTATGTTTATGAATCCTGCTCCTGACTTTTCTCCAAGTAACTCTGCTTTAAATGGCACGGGTAACGCCTTAGGTGTTCTTGAAGATTATACTTGCGGAACTCGTTCAACAACAAATCCTGATATGGGTGCGTTTGAATTCGTTACAGCGAATACAGATATGAGTGTATTGAGCTTATTGCCTGATACGACTATTGGCTGTTATACGAATGCTGAGGTAGTAACGGTTGAAGCGACAAATGCGGGAGCGGATACAATTAATTTTGTAACCAATCCAATGATTGTAACGGTGAATGTTACTGGAACGATTACGGCTACTTTAGTAGATACAGTTAACACAGGTACTTTGCCACCATTCGGAATCCTAAATGTAGCGATGACGAATACGATAGATTTAACAGCAAACGGAGCTTATGCTCTTGATGCGACTATCAGCACGGTGGGTGATATTGTTTTAACAAATGATACCTTAGGTACTTATAATTATAATGTGAATTTAGTAGCGGGTACGATAGCTGCTTCACCAAATTCATTATGTGTCTCAGGTGATGTAACGCTTTCTTTAACAGGAAATGCAGGAGGAAGTATCCAATGGCAGGAATCTGCAACGGGTATGGCACCATGGACAAATATTGGTACGGGAACAAATCCAGAAACCTTTACAGCAGTAACAGCAACTACTTACTATAGAGCAGTGGTTGAATGTAATGGAGCAACGGATTCTACAACCGCTGATACGGTTGTTGTAAGTAATCCAATGATAGCTAGCACAATGGGTGATACAATTTGTGGACCGAATTCTGCAATGTTAACTGCATCAACAGTATCACCTACAGGCTCTATTGCTTGGTATGATATGATGACTGGCGGTACAGTTGTAGGATTAGGCGATACGCTTATGACACCAGTATTGTCTGCAACAGATACTTTCTATGCTGAAGCAAATGATGGTGGATTAGGCGGATTATCGCATTTAACTACTACCGCTGCGGGTAATGGTTCAAGTGGTAATATGTTTGCTGTTGAGAATACAGGTTCTTCACCATTGACTATTGATAGTTTTTCTATCTTAAATACAGCTCCTACGACTACAACGTGGACAGTAAGCTTTGCAAATAGTAGTTTACATGCTACAGCAGGTTCTAATACCAATGCAGCTTTCTGGACTGTAGTGGGAACCACGACGGGTGTTGTTAACCAAGGTACTACTCCAACGGTGATACCAATTCCGGTTAATATTACGATTCCTGTTGGTGCTACTTACTCGTTCCAAATAGCTGGAGCAAGTGTTCAATATACGAATGGTACGTCTACAGGTGCGGTATTTAATTCAAATGCTGACTTAACGTTTTATCAAGGCTATGGTGGTAGTTTGAATAGTATGACCTTTAATCCTAGAGTTTTCAATGGAGAAATCTACTACTCTACAGGTTGTCCTTCAACTATGCGAACAGCGGTAGTTGCGGTGGTAAACCCAAGTGCTAATTTAGCGCAGGCAACTTCAAGTAATGCTTCCTCTACAACTGGTACGGACACGGCCAATGCAATGCAAGCCGATGGTTCAACAGTAGGCTATAACAATGCCGCTTGTGAGTTAATTGCAACTGTTACTGATGCTGCTGGAGGAAATGCATTAGGCATGGTTACTTCAGAAGTTACTGTAGATGCTACCGTACAGACGCATAACACTCAGCCTTACACTCGTCGTTGGTTTGAAATCACTCCAACGAATAATGGTCCTGCCGATGTTACAATTTATCAGACTCAAGATGACTTTGATGATTATAATGTTTATGCGACTGCAAATGGTTGGCCTTTATTACCTGCCAACTCAACAGATGCTGCTGGTATTGCTAATTTGCGTGTAACACAAGTAAGCGGTGGTACCTTAGGTACTGGTACGCCAACCTTGCACACACCTGCTACAACGTGGGATGCTGTTAACATGCGTTGGGAACTTACTTTCCCAGTAGTTGGATTTAGTGAATTTTATGTTCACACGTTGAACCCTGTTAATGCTGCTCTAGCGGTTAGTTTAACAGACTTTGGCGTAACTAAGGAAGGAAGCGTAAGCTTAGCTTCTTGGATTACTGAAACTGAGCAGAACAACAGTCACTTTAATGTACAGCGCAGCCTAGATGGTAATGAGTTTACTACTTTAGGAACAGTAAACACAAAAGCGATTGATGGAAACAGCAACGGAACGTTGAACTATGACTTCACGGATGCACGTCCAGCAATTGGTCATAACTACTATAGATTACAAATGGTTGACCAAGCGGGCAAGCAGACGTATAGTCAAATAGTAGATGTTGTATGGGGTGCAGATGGTAGTGTAGTAACTATCTATCCAAATCCAGCGACTGATAAGTTGAACGTAGATGTATCGATTGATAAAGTAGCTCAGATTGAGGTACGTTTATTAGACATGAGCGGACGAGTAATAAAGAGTGTAGTTCAGCAATCTGCAAAAGGAATGAACAATGTAAGCATTAACCTAGGCGATATCGCGACGGGTGTGTACGGCGTTCAAATCTTGGAGAACAACAACTTGATTCACACAAGCAAAGTGAACAAAACAGATAAATAATAATTAGCGAAACCTAATTACTAAATTATATAACGGCCCTCACGCTAAAAGCGTGAGGGCTTTTTTATATTTCATAGTATAGAAAGTGTGCTAAAATGCTGTAAGTCTCACACGGTTATTCTGCTCATTCTCAAGAAAAGCAATATATTTGTTTTACAATTGGTTATGTACAGAGGAGCTATCCATAAGAGTTTGGTCACACTAAAGCAGAAAAGGCAAAAGGGTTTTGCCGTTTTGGTAGATCCTGATAGTGTAAGCTTACAGCAAATCGAAAAACTAGCTCATCAATGCAACGATGCTCAGGTTGATTATTTGTTCATTGGTGGTAGCTTAATGACCTCTAATCATCTAGATCAGTGCATTATAAGATTTAAAGAAAATAGTTCGATTCCTGTTTCATTATTTCCTGGAAGTCCCTCACAAGTAAGTAAAGAGGCTAATGCCTTGTTGTATTTGTCATTGCTTTCTGGGCGCAATCCTGAGCTCCTAATTGGTGCTCACGTAGTATCAGCACCCGTTGTAAAAGAAAGTGGTTTAGAGGTTATCTCTACGGCTTATATCGTGGTGGATGGGGGTGCTCCAACAACTGTTTCTTATATGAGCCATTCCCTACCGATTCCTCATGATAAAAATGATATTGCAGTTTGCACCGCAATGGCTGGAGAGTTTCAAGGAAAAAATATAATTTACATGGACGCTGGTTCGGGGGCACAAAATCCAATTAGCGAACAAATGATTAAAAGTGTGGCACACAACGTGGCTTTGCCGCTAGTGGTAGGAGGAGGAATTCTTACTCCTGAAAAAGCATACAACAATTGCAAAGCAGGAGCTGACGTAATTGTAGTGGGAAATGCTATTGAGAAAGATGCTGAACTCATATCGGAGATGTCCGCTGCCATTCACAGTGCGGCTGTTTCAGTCTAGAGGCTCGTTTAGACAATCAAGCTCTTTTTAGCAATTACAGTTTATCTTTGTGTACATGGATAAAAATGAATGGCCCTTGTGGGAAGTTTTCATAAGAAGTAAGGCGGGTTTAGATCATAAACACGTGGGAAGTCTGCACGCGGTAGACGCTGAAATGGCGATTGAAAATGCCCGTGATGTGTATACACGCCGGCAAGAAGGAATTAGTATTTGGGCAGTAGAAAGTAAACACATTCATGCTTCTAATCCTGATGAATCTGATTCATTATTTGACCCTAGCAACGACAAGGTGTATCGTCATCCAACCTTTTATGAATTACCTGATAAATTAAAACACATGTAATCATGGATAAATTAGTTTCATACATATTACAACTCGCTGATAATTCATTAATATACGGTCATCGTTTAAGCGAATGGACAGGACACGGCCCAGAATTAGAAGTGGACATGGCATTGAGTAATATCGCCCTAGATAGCATGGGTGCGGCAAGAAGTTTTTATCAATACGCAGCCAGTATAGAAGGCGGTAATAAAACAGAAGATACCTACCCTTATCAGCGTGACGTATTAGCCTTTAAAAATGTAATACTAGTTGAGCAGCCGAATGGGAACTTTGCCGATACGATCGCGCGCAGTTTTTATTTCGATTGTTTTCAATATCATTTTTATACAGCCTTACAAAAAAGTACTGATAAGCGCATCTCAGAAATTGCGGCAAAATCTATCAAAGAGGTAGCTTACCATTGGCGATATAGTAGTGGATGGGTAGTTAAGCTTGGCGATGGCACGGAAGAGAGCAAACAAAAAATGCAAGCGGCGTTGAACCATTTTTGGGATTATACCGGTGAATTATTTTCTTCGACTCAGCTAGAAAGAGAAATGCAACAACTAGGAGTGGCCCCCAAAGTGGAAGACCTAAAACAAGACTGGCAAAATAGCATAGATCAAATTTTGACTCAAGCTACACTAACCATAACCGATGATACAGGTGATTGGCATCATAATGGCGGTAAAGATGGAAGACATAGTGAACACCTAGGTTATATTTTGGCAGAACTGCAATTTGTTCAACGTGCCTATCCCAATAGCGAATGGTAAGTAAAGAGAAAATTTTATCCTATCTTGAAAATGTATGTGACCCGGAGGTTCCTGTATTGTCCGTATTGGATTTAGGTATTATTCGAGAAGTAGACGTTTTGGAAAATCAGATTACCGTAAAGATTACACCCACCTATTCTGGCTGCCCCGCCATGAACACCATTGCCGCTAATGTAAAATTTGAATTGCTAGCGCAAGGATTGCAGAATATTACGGTTGAAGAAGTTCTTTCTCCGCCATGGACCACCGACTGGATGAGCGAGGAAGGAAAGAGAAAACTAAAGGAGTTTGGAATCGCCCCGCCACAGTATAAAATAAAGGATAATCCCTTAGAGGAAGATGCCATAGTTCCTTGTCCGCAATGCGAATCAAAAAGTACGGAGCTAGTATCTCAATTTGGATCTACCTCTTGTAAGGCACTTTATAAATGTAGCGACTGCCTGGAGCCTTTCGATTATTTTAAATGTTATTAAAAAAACTTATTTGCCTTCAAATTTTTTAAGCGTTTCTTCGTAGCTAGAAAAATCTTCATTTTCTTTCTTGGCCTGTTTGATAGCTTCTTTTTCTATTTGAATCGCTTGTTGTTTCTTGCCAGTAGCATATAATAAATTTGCATAAGTATCAGCCACTGCCGCTACAGAATGTTGTGATTTTTTAGAAAGCGTATAAGCTTTTTTAGCCCATGGAAGTGCTTGTTCCCAACGATCACCATCATTCTCAAATACATTCCAAGCTTGTGAATTCAAATGGTCTATTGAACGAAGCGTGGTCTGCATAGAGTATTTTTTATCCTTACTGTATGCTTTTTTCAAACTGTCTAGTTTTGCCAGCTGTTCTGGCTTCCATTTTTTACTTTGCCCATCTAAATACTTCATGAAGGATTGTAAGCCTTTCGCATCACCCTCTTTGTAATAAGAATTGCTTGCACCAGTCAACTTGTCTGCATAGTCATATTCATTTTTCAAATGCAGTAAGGAATCAACATTTCTAGAAAATGACTTTGTAATAAAGTAAGAAACATCCATTGCCTTGTTAGCTGAAAATGTTTCGTTCGATATTTGAACACATTTCGAATAGAGTTGACCGTTGTTTTGCTGACTAGCTGTTCGAGCAGAAGCATATAATAATGACTCTAATTTGTCAGCCCATTGGTAGTCTGGGTGACTGTTTTTAGCAAATTGGTTATAGCCCTTTTTATTTTTCTTAAATAGTTCGAAGGTATTATTATTGATATCCTTCATGTATTGATCCATGAACTCGTAGTCGGCTTTTTGAGGAGGGTTTTTAAAATAGGCACTACTATAAACGTCTAATGGCCATTGATTGGATTGATCCAATCGCGTTAGTTTTTTTAAATACTTCATGGTAAAAGCCTTACTAGAATCACCTTCCTCCATCTTTTTAGAATAATCTTCTAAGCTCATTGGGTCATTAAATTCCTCTAAGGCCGTTGTAGCATTTTCTAAAAAACCTTCTATTTTCTGCGGAGCGCCAACTGCTTTATAAACTATTTCCTCAGTAGTTGGATTTACAAAAATGTTGGTAGGGTAGCCCGCTATCTTGTATTTTTTAGCTAGTTCAACGCCTTCTTTTTCTGCATCTACTTTGAGACACAAGAAATTTTTATTATATAAATCTCCCGCTTCCTTAGTGGGAAAGTATGTTTTGGACATGAACTTGCAAGGGCCGCACCATGTAGTATAAAAATCGACATACACTAGTTTGTTTTGGGCTTTGGCGGTTTTCAAGTTCTCTTCCCAATTCAGTTTTTGAAACTCTATTCCGTCAGCATAAACAGCAGAGCTTAACGTGATGATACTCAGTAGGATAAAAGCAATATTTTTCATGGCTTAAAAATACGACTAAGTCATGACGCAAATACCTTAAAAGAATAAGGCGTATGTTAATCTTAGTTCAAATTTCTACTCTTTAATCAGTTTTACTGTTTCATTATCGAGTTGCAAGAAATAAATACCACTAGCTGCATTCTCAATGTTTATTTCTACGAGATGATCGCTAGATCGTCTGGTTCTAATACTCACATTGCGACCCATAATGTCTTTGAGCGAAATGTT
>CAZTCQ010000013.1:19789-29674 GCA_964612525.1 uncultured Chitinophagaceae bacterium
ATTTATATCGAGTCGATTGGAAATAGTATCTTCAATGGCTACGGTATAGGCCATGGCAGTTCCCGTATTTTGGAAACGTACTAAATAAGAAAGTTCATTATCGGCAGGGTCAATATAACCCGGAGCGCCATCTCCTTGCGGACTTACTTGTTTGTCGTTAGGATCGTAGGAAGTAGCAATTATTAAGTTTGCATTGTCCGTATCATTCACTGGGTTATTTCCTGCGATAGGTGAAATCGGACTCAGCCAAAACTTTACTGGAATGATATGATTGATCGGTAAACTTTGAAGACTATCATAAAAAACTGTAAGCACATTCCAAGGGTTGATATTATTCATCGTCCACATAATAGTGTCACCCATAATAGCTGTATGAGGCACAGAAGCCGTGTCATAATGATGAATCGAATCTACAACCAGATATAAATTTACATCGATAGGAGTACTAGAAAAATTATTATATCCGTAGTAAATTCTATGATCTCTCCCAAAGGATTGAGCGGGAGAAGCAGGAACCAAAGTTGTATTGAAACCATAAATTTTTAAATCAACAGTAGCAACGCTATAGTCATGAGGGAAATCGTTTGTCCAACTATTGTTAACCGTACTTAGTGTGTCATACTGAATTAAGTTGCAAGTAGGAAAATGTCCTAGGGTAAGATTGGTATCTACCTCCACCACATAGTTTCCGTAGGGCAATCCTAAAAATTGATAGTCCCCGGATGCATTGGTCATCGTTTGAAAGTTACCAGGCATCAGGGTAACCAATACGTTTGACAGGGGTGCTTCAACCGTATCATAATTACAGTTTAGTAAAGTATCATAAAAAGCTTTACCGCTTATGTCACCACAGTTCGTTCCAACGGAAGCTACCGTTGATGAATCATAAATACAATCACCCGCCGCATTATGAAGTTCTACCACGTAGGATCCTGCATTTAAATTAGTGAGCGGATTGGAAGTACTGCCTAGTACAGAGTTATTAGCAATCCAATTGTATGTCAGCGGTGAAGTCGGCGCATAAATAATTTGACCATTTGAACTCAACGCACAGCTAGCATCTGTTATATTTTTATTGAGGGTAATGCCCGGGAAAGAATTTCCGGATATAAAGTTGAAGACGGTATCAAACGTACAGTTAGAAGCATCGGTAATACTAAACGTATCGGTTCCAGTGCACCGAAGTCCTGATTGTGGGCTAGTTACAACTTGACCGTTCAAAGTATAAACATAAGGAGGCGTTCCATTAGTAGGTACAGTAGCAGTAAACGAGTTTTGTGTAACTGTGATTGGATATGGATTTAAAGTGCTACTCAGTGTATAAGTGTTCAGAACCGTTGAACATGCACCCCCTTGGGCAGAAACAGTATAGGTACCAGCCCCTAAATTTGTAAAGTTACCTGTAGTGCTAGATATGTTACCTGGGTTTAATAAATACGTAAAGGTTGTATTCGGCCAATTAGCGCTTACAGAGATACTGCCATTGGTTGCGCCACAAGAAGGATTAACGGTTTGAGAAGATGTAAGTTGAGGGCCATTAGTCGTTAAGGTATAAGCAGTACTAGCCGAGCAACCAACCCCATCGGTAACAGTAATAGAATACATTCCCGGTGAAGAAATAATAAAAGTTCCCGGGTTTGGTTGAGAAGCCATCGGCGTTATAGAATAGTTGAGAATAGGAAAAGAGCCTGGTGTGGCTATCACAGAAATCGTATCAGGGTCACAAGGATTCATATTGAAACCCGTTACAATAATGTTGGACGGCGCCCCAGGTGTGCTTATAATTACTTGAGAAGAAGCAGAACAACCATTGGCGTCAGTAACCGTTGCTGTATAAGCACCCACTGATAAATTGTAAAAGCAGTTTGAGGTTTGGAGGTTAGTTAACGGACCAGTAGTATAAGTATAAGGACCTGTTCCTCCACTTGCAGTTAAACAAAGAACACCATCGCCACCAGGAATACAAGAAGGAGTAGTAGTGGTTACTGAGGTAATTGCTAAAGCACTAGGTTCAGTGATGCCAAGAACCGTAGTAGTAGAACAATTATTAGCATCAGTGGCCGTTATGGTATACATGCCACTAAGTAGTCCATAAAATGACCCAGTAGTATTCGATCCCGTTGTCATACCCGAAATTGAATAGGTGATGGGTGTGGCGGTAGCTGAGGCATTCACATAAATAGCACCCGAACTATCACCGTTACATAATACATTCACAGTGCTATCACTTACCCAAGTAGCGCAGGGTTGTGCGAATGCATAAATAGGGGCTAGGAAAAGTACAAAAAGTAATAATTTTTTCATGAAAAAAGGGTTTTAGAATAGTAAGTTACCATTTATCTCATAGTATGCCAAGTTGTTTTTATGACTTAACCTATGTTAATTCTGCTATGCTTTTATTCTCTGCGTTAGCTCCATCAAGAAATGATAAAAAAGAAATACTAATTTAGGCACTTACTTCCTTCCCCAAACTACGATAAACTGATTCGGGCTTTCATACGTTTTGCTAAATCCTTCTTCCTTCATTTGAGCTAAAAGTGTTTGCGTACATTTTGCCTTCGCAAAACTGTTTCGCCAATTCTGTAACAAAATGTAATCTATTTTTTTGCCTACTTGCTTTTCATAATTTACAAAATTGCCGCAAGGCGGATAGTTGCCTTGATACATATTGTTGATACTCTCTCGCGGGTTTTTTCCAGCTGCCCAATTGACGGGGAAGTAATTTATGTCGGCTTCATAGTTTAAAAGCATCACCAAATGTTTATTGGATACGGCACCATAATAATCCGTAAAGTGTAAAAAAGAATTGTCATTTTGAAATATACTATCGCCTTTCGCTGTGATTTGCCAATCATCATAATGCAGATTGAGTACCACACTTTCATCTTTGATATGATCCAAGCCCGTCATGATTTCTTTACCTACTTGGTTAGCTTGCATCACACTCGGGAAGCGAACCGCCAAAAAGAAAATACTGATCACAAAAGAAGCTAGGATAAAAAATACTTTTTGTAAATCAAGCCACTGTTTACACGCCAAGAAAAGTAACAAAAATAACGGGGGTAAAAACGCAAGTCGAATTTCAATAGAGCCCGCACCGCCCACCGTACCGGGCGACGTGATATAAGAGAAAAAAGTAAAGCCTGCAAAAGCTAGAAAGACATAGGATAAATTTTTCAGAACGTTACCTCCTCGCGCCAATTGAAAGGTGCGTCTGTCCTTTTTAAAAAATACTAGCACCGAAAAAACAACCACTAGTGCTAAGCTCATCATAGCGGGAATCACTTCCACATCACGCGTGCTTTGCGACGTCCACATAGTAAGAAAGTCCAATAGTTTTTGCCAATATGATTTTGAGTGCGGCGTTGTGCCAAAACCGCGCTTGGCTATAAACATTCCAATGAGTAAAATGCTAGGCATAAATATTAAAGCGAGTCGTGCTATATGATTGAAAATAAAATCAAGCGAGAGCAATCTTACTTTTTTCCAATGAGTGATAAGCCAGATAATACTGATTAGCATCATGGTGTAAATGCCCGGCATTCCGTGAGCTAAACTTACGCTGAGTACCAGCACAGAAAGTACCAGTTGTACAATAGGACTATTTATTTTGCGTCGATAGGCAATATAAAAACCAACAGCCCAAAAAAGTAAGGCCAAGCCCAAGCAATAATTATAAAAACCTTGCTGAAAAGGAAGCGTAAATAAAAACGGAAAAAATAAGAAGCTTAAAAATGTATTTTCTTTTGAAACGCTTCGGATAAGATAACGAAATCCGAAACAAAAAACTAAAACATAGAGAATTTGAAAAAGCTTATCCGCTAACCAAGCTGTCGCGAACCTTGTGAAAAAGCCAATAATAATATGGCTACTCCAGTTGGGGTCAATATGACGATTGACTTTATAAAATTCTTTATAGAATTCTTTACTCTGCCCAGTTACCATGTCAAATAACACCTTAGCATTATAGGTATGGCTTGCCCCGTCCCCCGTTATATAATACTTAGGGATAATGATAATGCTTAGCGCCAAAAGCACAAGAACATAAAAGAGATATTTTTCTAATTTGAGCAGAGTTTAAAAATACAGTGAATTTTGTACTTAGTATTTAGATTCTAAGAAAAACCTTAGGGCGGAGATTGGCTCGTAAGAATTAAGCAGTGCCCAAAAGGTACATTCTCTCAATGATGGAAACAACCTCTTTTCCTTCGTGTGCGTTCGTCATCATTTCTGCCGTTCCGTTGAGGTGGTCTATCACATTTTGAACCATTAAATCATGGTTGCTCATGCTGCCTTGGTATAAGCCATAATCATTGGCTTTGGCGCTAATGTTTATAGCGGGTATAGTGTGATCCTTAATTTTTTGATACTCAATCGTATTTAAATATTGACCCCCAATTTTTACCGTTCCGTTCTCTGCCAAAATAGAAATGGCACCTTCCATATTTCGCTCGTAACTAGCGGTAGAAAAATTAAAGTTGATTAAACCTCCGCTTTTGGTTTCTAAAAGAAAGACGCCACTGTCCTCCGTATCGATATAAGGGTGAGAAAAGTTTTTGATGAGTCCAGACTGAACCACCACATCGCCAAAGAGGTAGTACAAAATATCTATGAAGTGGCTAAACTGAGTAAACAAACATCCGCCATCTTTTTCTTTGGATCCTCGCCACTCACTTTGCGCATAGTAGTTTTCATTTCGATTCCAAAAGCAATTAATATTTACTACATAGATATCACCGAGCACACCGTCTACCAAGAGTTTTTTTACAGCTGCTACAGGTGGATTATGTCGGTTTTGTTTGACTACAAATAATTTTTTATTGTGTGTTTCGCTAGCACTTATCATTTGCTTACACTGTTCCACGCTCATGGCCATCGGTTTTTCGCAGACTACGTTTATATTATTTTTCAAGCCTAATAAGGTGTGTTCACAATGTAAATAGTTGGGGGTGCACACGTTCAATACATCCAGTTCTTCCGATGCTAACATGGCCTCCAAGCTTGGGTAATAGTGGCAGGAAACATTATCCGGCTTGGGTTCTAAGGAAGCGATGGCCTTTAGTTCGGCCTGATCATTTTCTAGGATATGCCTCGCATGACGTTTGCCAATATTACCGTACCCTACAATTCCGAACTTGATTTTTTTCATTTATAGATACTAACGTACTGCGTAAAAAAATATTGGATTAATGACGCACAAAAAATTTGTAAGTACTTTGGCGATCGCCTTTATTCAATTTGATTATGTACAAGCCATTCGCCAGGCTAGATGTATTCAATTCTAATTTGTCCATTTGTTTCACCATGGGCAGCGACAATCTTTTACCTAAGGCATCTAGTATTTCTATGCTTGCATTTTCAATATCATTTGCGTCAATATTCAGGATGTCGTTTGTCGGGTTTGGATAAATAGTGGCATTAAAATCTTTATGCAACTCTTCGTAGGATAGTGGCTTGTTCACTGTGAAATTATAACGAAGGTATTTACCAAAGTCGCCATCAAAACTCTGTAAAATCGTATTACCCATTGCTCTTAATTGGAGCGCGCCGGTTCCGTCATTATTCGCAAAAAAGTCTATGCCGTCATCATCCGTATCAGTAACTAAGAAGGTGTAACATCCATCGGGTAATGAAATTGTATCATACGTTAAATCTGTATTGGTAGCTATTTTACTGAATACTACATTGTTTTGATCGTCAATGATTTCAATTTTTGTTTCTAAATATGAATTAATCGGTGGATTATTATTGGGCTTCCCGTTGGCTTTATATAGTAATCTGAATTGATTGGGTAGCACATTGGTGATTTCAAAAGGCATGTATAGTTTATCGTTTAAGGTGTACTCATCTGTACCATTATTGGGGATGGTAACTTCCGCATGAAATTGATTTCCGTTGGGTCCGTTCAATCGACCCCAAAGCCAATTGGGTGTAGAAAGTGTGATAGTATCTTTTTCCATAAAGGCAAGGTTCCCTGTCCAGTTTTGAGAAATTGTTCCTTTATCATTTAGCCCGTATCTTATTTTTACAGAAGTCAGTGGCGTGGAGCCTACGTTCTGAATCACAACTTTTGCTTCGTTACAGATAGGGTTTTCACGAGTGTGTTCCACTTTATTGCTTGGGTTTATAATGTCTACCATCCGCACATCTAAGCTGTGGTTCGGCGCCCCATAATTTACCAATTGGTGGCTGATAATATAGCGAGAGTCTCCAGAAGCTACGTCTACATCATAGTCAAAACTATGAGACTGTCCGGGTGAGACATGCGGGTTGATGTCAAATTCTTTCAGTAAAGTTGCTTCGCCTGGACACCAACCTTGACGGTCATAAATCCAAGTACCCCCTTGTGGAAAAATTGCATTGTCGGCACACTCTTGTGTGATGCTCCAGTTGTATTCATCTGCACCACCATCAATGTTGAAATGATGATTACGCGGGGTAAATTCACCTTGCTGACCATGGCCGGTGATGGTTGTTCGAACTTTGAATGACTGAGCCGTATTGGGCAAAGAAATAGTTCGCGGAGGAAAGACTCGATCATTATTAATATTGGTATAGGTGTTACTTCTTCTGGATCGCCAAATATTATTAATGTCTAACACATCACTAGGTGGAGTACCTACTATAAAGTACCATTTAATATCCATCTCTTCTTGAAACTGACCGCCGAAGGTTAAGCTCATTTTTTTATCTCCTTTTAAAATCGGAGAAAAATCAGTGAGGTCAAAGGTCCAAGTTTTACCTTCTTGCCCAAGGTCCAGATAAATACCGTAAGGAGTTACGAAAGACATGATGTCAAACTCCATAGGATAGCGATTCTGGTAGGGGAGGTCAGTAATGTTTAGCGTATTGTTGGGGCTAACCATTACAGTGTCATAAGCAACTTGATTGGTGTCAAAATAGACCGAGCCCAAAGTGGTATTCCAATAATAGTTCACAGGACCATATGAAATTTCATCATTTAGGAACGTACCCGGATGCAAGGTTAAATTAGTTTGTTGCACAGCGTTTGGCAATTGTGCCACAGCAAGAAAAGCCGAATCGGTTGTAATCGACAGATTATAGTTCCCTTGATAGAACGTAAAGTTGGGTCGGTTGCTTTCTTCAGAAAATTCTTTAAAATGATTTTCACCACTAATGGTTGTCCAAATGGCACTATTTATAATTGAGGCATCATTTCCGTTTCCTGATTGATCAGCTATGGCACTTGGACTTATTGTATTCAACTCATAATGCGCCACGAGATTTGAGCTATTCGGATGTGATGCGCTCATTTTTTTATGCATCCAATTTTGCAAAGTGGAAACACTTAAATCCGTATTCCAAATTCTTACATTGTCGATATAGCCTTTAAAATATCGATTGTTTACCCCTCGGCTGATTCTTACTAAGAGTCCACCAGCCGTGTCGGTATTGATAGCTGTAGCTGAATTGCTACTGTTCGTTTCTAATTGACCATCAACGAAGAGTTGCACATCAGAAAGAGAAGTGCCATTAAAAGTGCAAGCAACATGATGCCATTCGTCATCGGTTAAAACTGTAGTACCGACGATTCCTCCATTTCCGTTTTCTACTCGTAAGCGTCCGTTTCCTTCAACTCGAAAAACCCATTTTACATTAGCGGCATTTCTACCCCAAGAGCAGATTTCTTTGTCGGCCGTATTTGTTTTTATCCATGCTTCCACCGTACGAGATTGATTTCCTGGAATTCCTTTAAAATTGTTAGCCTCAATATAATTTGTACCATCGAAGTATAGCAGGTTTTCCCCGCTAGTATGGATTCCAGAAGCATAACTCGTGCTAGCGCCTGTGATAAGAGAGGGTGCAGTTGCGGCAGGGTTGGTGTAAGAAAGTTCTACTATTATATTAGAAGTGCCGTCCCAATTAAAAGGCGTGTAAAACGGCAAACGAAGTGCGGCAATAGGCGTAGAAACATTATTGAAATAAACCTCCGTAAATCCTGAAGTATCAGGCTCTGATGCATTCAAGGCTGATTTAGTTGTATGTTTTATTCTAATTTTTAAATGATCATAGTTCACCGGAAAGGTAGCTTGCTGAATCGCAAATTCCAGACCGTCCAAATTGCCAGCGTGTGCTCCGGCGGCTAGCAATTCGGCTTGAGAATATAAGTATTGCGACTTACCGCCATATTGATTGGTAGCAAGTGCGTGTGCTATCGAAGTCGATCCGGGACCAAAAACGACAGCGGTATCAGAAATAGTAGAATTAATCACTACGTTTTTATGCAACTGAAGAAAATAATTGTTGATGGCCGTTGTGCTGTAGGGGTAAGTGCTGCCCGTAAAGTTTGAAATTTTATAGTCAGGAATCGTATTGGTTATAGAGTCGGTCTTACTCGAATCGGTTATGAAGGTATTGCAGCTATAGTCCCACTCACCACAGCCTTTGTTACGATCCTGTGGAGTGGAAACTTGCGCTCCTTTACAGCGCATATTATACTTCATGATAATTTTTTCAAAAGTCACATTGGGCAGATTAGGAAAAGAAACCATGGTGTCCCGCGTTTGGGAAGTATGCACCAAAGATTGTACAGTAATAGTATCACCCGGCTGTTGTGCCTGGGCTGTACATGCCAATAAAACTAGTAGAAAAAGTAAAACGATTTGTCTCATAATGAATAATTGAAGTAATGCCGAATTCGTCGATTAAAATTAGCCATTATCTACGAGGAAACAAAGCAAAAATTTGCGAAACCGCCACTCATATCATTTTGAAGGTAAGCGAATACAAGCTACAAATTGCTTGTATGATTTTTAATTTTTTGACTAAAAGAAAACCATTGCCAAGCATACATCAAAAGAGAGCCCCCTTGAACAAAAAGAATGACCTTAAAAAATATAGAATTCATGCCCAAGGCGTTGAAATAATACAGATATATAACAAGAAAGGCCAAACTGGCAATCATGCTCGGTATTTTGTGCTTCAGCTCTTTGATGTGGTAATAGTATTTTGCCAAAACAGAGTCTTTGGCATGGGAGTATAAATATTCTTGTAGTGTTGTAAAATTAGGGTCTTCACCATCTGTAAACGTAAATTCACCCTCGCCGGTCACTAGATGTATTTTCTCCTTTGCATTGCGTTGAAGAATAAAAGAGTGAACATAAAGTAGATTCAAGTGAGACAAGACTTTAGACTCTTGTTTGGTGTGGATGTGGATTTCATTTTCAAAAAACTCAAAGCGGGCGCTCTTTAAATATTGAAGTATGAAAAGAACGAGGTACATGATTGAAGAAGCAAAAAATATGATACTCAAATCAGAGAGCGAACTATTCAAATAACTAAATACAAAAAACAAGGCCAAGTTGACGACTAAGGAGAATCCTATACCCAGTAATTTTTTATTAGAAGTTTTGTAAGAAAAAAGCATTCTACGGCAGCAGCATTCTGTAGTCTACCTTAGTTTTTCCTGTGCTAATGTCGTTGAGTTTTCTTTTCAGCATTTTTCTTTTTAGCGTGCTTAAATAATCTATAAAAAGAACACCATCAATATGGTCGTACTCGTGTAAAATGATGCGAGCCGTCATGCCACTAAACGTTTTTTCATGCTCCACAAAATTCTCGTCCAGATAATTGATTGTTACTGTTTCGTCGCGGCTAATGTCTTCACGTACTTTCGGAATGCTGAGGCATCCCTCATTAAATTTATAAGGAGTCCCTGCCGTTTCTACTATTTCCGCATTAATGAAAACTTGCTTGATCGCCTCACCTTCAAAAGCTTCGTTGCGGTCAGGGTCTTCGGCAGCCGCATCGGCTAGCTGCTTACTTTCTACCAAAAATAGCCGAATGGGTTTGTTGATTTGAGGAGCTGCCAAACCTACACCATTGCTATGGTAGAGTGTTTCCCACATATCACTGATGAGTTGT
>CAZTCQ010000013.1:29774-36686 GCA_964612525.1 uncultured Chitinophagaceae bacterium
TTCATAATCACATCTTTGGCCATTTTGCTAGTGAAACGTTCGTCCAAGGTTTGGATAATCATGTCGGGGAATGTTTTCTTGAAATGTTTTACAAAACGAATTACTAATTCTGTTGCGTCTGTCGCCTCGTTTTGTAATGTTTTGGGTAAGCCAATGACAACTCGTTCAATGATTTCTTTTTCAAAATAATCTTTGAGCCATTTTATTAAATCCTTGGAGTGAACCGTGGTCAATCCCTTAGAGATAATTTGTAGATTATCCGTCACAGCAATTCCGCAACGTTTGCTTCCATAATCTATGGCTAGGATTCTTGACATTGGGCAAAGGTACTTCCAAAACTTGTGAGGTCTATTGGCTTATATTAAATAGACCTCACAGCTTTGTGTCTTTATTTAATGACCTAAGTCATTTTCTATAATTTCTAAACTTCTGAATTTTGTATAAAATTACCGATATGAATATTCCACAATTATTAATTCTCTTTCGTTTTTTGTTAGCACCCATTATTTTAGGCTTGGCCTATTTTTTAGGCAATGAAGCCAAACTAATTATTGTTGTTTTGATGTATCTGGGCTTACTCTCAGATATACTAGACGGCATTATTGCTCGTAAGCAAAATATTTCTTCGGCTACCCTCAGAAGGTTAGATAGCCAAGTGGATATGATTTTTTGGTTTTCGATTGGTTTGTCTACTTGGATATTGTACCCCGCTTTAATTTCAAATAATTCATGGTCGATCACAGCGATACTAGCTATGGAACTAGCCTGCTATGTAATTAGTCTTGTAAAATTTAAAAAGGAAACATGCACCCACGCTTTTCTCTCAAAACTGTGGGGGCTTTCGCTCTTGGCAGCTTTTACTTCTTTGATTGGATTTAATTATGCAGGATGGGCGTTTCAGCTGGCGATTGTTTTAGGATTAATTTCTCACATAGATCGTATTTTGATTACGCTCATGCTTCCTAAATGGACACATGATGTACCAAGTGCTTTTCATGCTTATTTAATCCGTAAGGGGATTTCATTTAAAAGGAATCCGATGTTGAATGGTTAGGTTTTCGCTTAGGCTCAGATGGATTATTTTTGAGGTCAGATGCTTACGGCCTTTTTAGATAAACTAGAAACGATACACCCACTCTCGGCTGATTTAAGAAAACAGCTCGAAGAGCACACGCGTATTGAAGAAGTAAAACGGGGCGACTTACTATTAAAAGAAGGTCAGCTTTCTAAAAATGTAACCCTTGTCTTACAAGGAATGATTCGTTCATACTATTTAAAAGACGGGGAGGATATTAGTTCACGATTTACTACTGAAGGAGAAATTGTTTTATCCGTGAATAGTTTTTACAGTCGCCGTCCTGGCTATGAATTTTTAGAAATGTATGAGGAGGGTGTGATAGCACAAATAAGTTTTGAGAAGCAGGAAGAATTACTCAAGAACTATTTGGAGTATAATTACATCGTACGCTTGTTTACACAAAAGTATTATGCTTCCAGTGAGGAGCACTTATTTCAGTTGCGCAAACAAAGTGCTGAGAATAAATGGACGTATTTTTTGGAGCAGTATCCGCACTTGGTACAACGAGTCAAGATAAAAGATATCGCAAGTTTTTTAGGTGTTAGACAAGAGACCTTGAGTCGGATTCGGGCGGGGAAGTAAACCTTCCATGTTTATAGTACTCGACGGCCATAAACAAGGAAGGTTTGATTACAGTTCTAATAAGGGAACAAACCCTCAATGCCCACCGCCACACTATTTTGTAAAATCAATTCAAAAATGACGAAGGCGGCAAACACAACAGAAGCCACACCATTTGTAGTTCCAAATGCTAAATTGATTTTACTAATGTCATCTACTTTGACCAAGGTGTGCTGATAAATCAAAAGTGCAATAAAAACCACAGCTCCTATCCAATAGATGTAAGAAAAACTACCGAAAGAACCCGCCGCAATAATAATGCTAGCCGTACTAACATGTAAAATCCTAGACGAGAGCAAAGCATTTTTACGACCGAGTAAAACTGGGATGGAGTATAATTTATTTTCTCTGTCAAAGTCTTCATCTTGTAGCGCATACAGTATGTCAAAGCCACTTACCCATGTAAATACTAGTGCTGAAAAGAAGAGCGGAAGCACATCAAATTGACCCGTAACGGCAAGATAGGCACCAATAGGAGCCAAGGATAAACCAATACCTAAAACCAAATGACAGAGGGGCGTGAAGCGTTTTGTGTAACTATAAAAAAGAATGGTAAACAAGGCTACAGGTGATAAGAAAAAACAAATTTGATTAATAAAAGAGGTAGTGGCAACAAAAAGCAAACAATTGATAATCACAAACCACAAAGCATTTTTACTGCTAATCACTCCTGCCGGAACTTCTCGAAGAGCGGTCCGTTGATTTTTAGCATCTATATCTCTATCTAAGTAGCGATTAAAACCCATAGCTGCATTCCGTGCGAATACCATACAGAGAATAACTTTCAAGATTAACATGCCAAAACCTGTAACGCCAGGCGTTGATATGAAGCCCAAAACCAACCCAATCAGAGCAAAGGGCAAGGCAAAAACAGTATGCGAAAATTTTACTAGCGATAGGTAATGACCGATGCGTTTGGTAAGTGACATTTGATTTGTAAAGGTCAAACATTTTTATGTCACTTCGAGCGTAGTCGAGAAGTAATTAATCTGAGCTAGCCGGCAATTGCTCCGCCGGGAATGAAGCGGTTCTAGTAAAATGTACCCTTAGACTGCTTCGTTCCTCGCAGAACTCAAATAGAGTGCTAAACCTAGTTAAACATTTCCCCACTCTGCCACAAATAAACCTTATAAACTTTATAAACCCTCTAAACATTTTATATTTACACATCTACAAAAACATGGCAGGTCAATACATAGTTTCAGCACGGAAATACCGCCCACAAACCTTTGATACGGTAGTGGGGCAAGAGCATATTACCACTACGCTGAAGAATGCGATTAAAAATGACCAAGTCGCTCACTCTTATCTTTTTTGTGGTCCGCGAGGAATCGGCAAAACGAGTTGTGCTCGGATTTTGGCCAAGGCGCTCAACTGTACTGACCGAGGTGAGGATATGGAAGCCTGCGGTAAATGTTCTAGCTGCACTTCTTTTAATGAAAATACTTCTTTTGCGATTTACGAATTAGATGCGGCAAGTAATAATAGCGTAGACGATGTACGTGAACTTACCGAGCAAGTTCGATTTGCTCCGCAGGGCGGAAAGTATAAAGTGTATATCATTGATGAGGTACACATGTTGTCGGGTCAGGCATTTAATGCTTTTCTAAAAACGTTGGAAGAGCCGCCGCACTATGCCATATTTATTTTGGCTACTACGGAAAAACATAAAATACTTCCTACGATACTTTCGCGTTGTCAGATTTTTGATTTTAAACGAATTCGTTCTGAAAAAATCATCAATCATTTATCGGGTATTTGCGAAGAAGAAAAAATAAAATTTGAAACAGATGCCTTGCAACTCATTGCTCAAAAAAGTGAGGGTTGTATGCGAGACGCACTTTCCATAATGGATAAGGTAGCTAGCTTTAGTAATCAGAATATTAGTTATGATTCTACCTTGGAGCATTTGAACATGCTGGATTATGATTTTTATTTTAAACTAATAGATGCCATAGTAATGCAGGATGTGACTAAGTCACTTTTGTTGTGCGAAGAAGTTTTGCAAAGAGGGTTTGAACCACAAACCATTATGGGTGGATTGGCTGAGCATTACCGAGATTTGTTGGTGTGTGGGGATGAAGCCATGGCAAAGTTGTTGGACGTCACGCCTAGCATTAAGAAAAAATATTATACGCAATCCAACTTATTGTCGCATTCCTTCATTGTGAATGGTTTGAGCGTTTGTGCGCACACAGAAGAACAACTGCGCGTAGCGCGAAATAAGCGTTTGCAATTGGAACTAGGGATTATCAAGCTCAACCATTTGCAAGACGCAGTGCAAATTTTACAAGAAGGGAATGAATTGGTAAAAAAAAAAATAGTTAGTCAAGAGCGACGAATCTTGCATACTTTTTTACCGAAAGAACCGCCCACACTGAGTATAGAAGAAGGAGTTGCACCGCCGGCTACTTACACTGCACCTAAGGAGCAAGCTATCGTTTCTGAGCTGAAAGAAGAAATTCCTGAAAAGAAAGAAACGCCTGTAGCACCTCGTCCTAAAAAGACACAGAAGTTATCCGGAGGCTTATCAAGTTTGCGAAATGCAAAAGAAAAAATAAGAGAGAAAATCCAAGAGGAGGCTCAGACCAAAGAAAAGGTAGAAATTACATTTGAGAATTTGCAAGCGCCTTTACAAAAAATCTATGAAGACCTAAGCAATAAAAAAACGTTTTATCGAAGCTCCATCGAAAGAAGTTTTCATGAGCTCAATGATACGATATTGACTGTGCATACCCCCATGTTATCCTTTGCTTTGTTTAAGGACTATAAAATGGAAATGAAGGCAGAATTGGCCGAGCATTTTAATAATGAAGACTTTGAATTATACCTTGCCGAAATTCCAGAGGAAGATACGGGGGTGAAAATTCAAAGTAAACGAGAAATTTTTGAGGAGTTAGCAGAAAAGAACAAACACCTGCTTACCTTGCGCGACCAAATGGGTTTTGATATAATTCCGTAAGAAATGTTGATACAGAAGCACAAGAAAAATTTTAAGAAGAATAAGAAGTCATTCAAGAAGTTCCTTAAAAAATTTGATGATAAATACGTTCCAGAGATAGCAGAATTTGCCGCTGTAGCAGAAAAGAAGGCATGGAAAAAAATTGATTGTCTGGACTGTGGAAACTGTTGTCGTAAAATGACGCCTACCTTTCAGGCAGCTGATATTACTCGCATAGCGAAGCACCTCGGCATGACAGCAGCTGCTTTTAAAAAGAAGTGGATCAAACGAGAAGAACCTGAAGAAGACGGGACACCCGGTGACTTAGTGAATATCAGTCAGCCCTGTCAATTTTTAAATTTGGAAGATAATAAATGTAGTATCTACGAGGTGCGCCCGGCTGATTGTGCTGAATTTCCCCACTTTGCCAAAAAGGATTTCGATGATCAGAATGAAACCTATATCCAAAATTTAAAATTCTGCCCGGTGACCTATGAGTTTGTAAAAAAAGTAAAGAAGCAGGTGGAAGACGAGTATAACTGGTAATCTAGTTTTCCTACATAAAAAAACCTCTTAGAGTTTTCTAAGAGGCTTTGCTGGTTAGCTTATGATCCGTGTATTTCTTGTAATCGCTTCATTCTTTGTGCGTCCGCAATAAGATGGCCAGCGTTGAACTTTCTGAAATCATTGCTTCTTATTTTTTGTGCGTAGTAAATAGCTTCTCTTGGCATTTCTAGCATTTCGTAAATGGTGCTTAGATTTCTGAAAGCCATATATCGAATTTTACGATTTGCTTTTTTGCTACCACGATATTTATTCTCAATATTTTTCAGATAGGCTATTTCAGTGTACAGCTTTTCTTCAATATTTTTTAAATCGCTTGTTGAATTTACGTGTACCGTTATACTTTGGAAGCGATCCCAAAACTCATTCATCAGTTTGTACTCGCGATGCTTTTTGTTACGCACAATCATAAGAGATGAACGTTTGCGAATGGGATAGATTCCTAACAAATGGTCCAAACTTCTGTTTACCTGACGAGTCATAGCTTGTGCAAAATCTATAACCATTTGCTGTTGCAATTGATTGGCTTCTCTAGCGCGATGACGTCGAGCTGCCCTTCGGCTGCGATACTCTCTTCCGGTAGTTTGCAAACAAACTTCTTGGAGCATATTGTTATAGATCGCTTCATTTTTATCATTGATGACAGTTAAGCTTCCACTTCCGTTTGCTTTGAATACGTTACTGAAAAACCAAAGAGTATCTACGACAGCACCTGAAGTATCCTTTACTAATTGATTTCTTGTGATAATAAACGGTCTTTGATAATCAATAGGGAAAAACTTTACATCTATGGCATAGACTCCATTATTTGATTTTACCCATCCTGGAATTTGTAAATCATTCTGGTACCTAAGACCTAGGTTTCCGTAGTCTACAGATGTTTCCAAGTACGTCGTATAGGTCCTTGCTTCCGGCAGGGCCATCTGAGGTAGTTTGATTGTTTCGTAACTGAAGCTTTTGTTCTTAACACGTGGTGTGCGAGCTTCTAAGAGATTAAAAGTACTGAGTAGTACGACGAGGAGTAAAATTTTGTTTTTCATAATTTCTGTTTTTGATCCCCGTATGTACGAGTTAGTTAATAATCCATATAATGTGTTTATGTTTCTTTGACGCTTAAATACTATCAATAGTTTACTCTAGATTATAAAATATTTTGGAAGCATTGAAATATTGATACGCGGTACTGAGAAGCAAATTTTGTTATATTTGTATGCATTATGAAAAAGCTAATCACAGTTCTAGTCATTTCGTTTTGTGGAATGACAAGTATGGCACAACCTTTATTAGAATATAGTAATGTCGGGTATAAAATTTATACGAACTACGTGATGCATGGCAGCAACATGGGTCGTCCTACTTTGACGGGCAATAGTTTGAATTGGCAATATGATACCTTAATTGATGCAGGTGGATATACGGTTCCGTTATTACCACCGGGCGCTACTCCCAAGGATAGTTTTCCGCTCACGAATGTGGCAGTGAATACTGGTCCGAATAATTACTTTTATTATAAGTCAGATGTTTCTGGCTTAGAACTTAGAGGCGTTTCTTTGAATGGGGTAGGCTTTATTTATACCGATCCGGAAGTTGTGCTTCCTTTTCCATTTTCTTTTGGAAATTCTCACAATGATAATTGGCGGGCAGAACGAACGAGTGCAAGCAATCTATATAGAATCGGAAGTACAAATATAGTAGCAGATGGTTATGG
>CAZTCQ010000014.1:0-3585 GCA_964612525.1 uncultured Chitinophagaceae bacterium
CTGTTATTAGTACTAATTCGTTTTAACAAGTTGTCTCTTGGCTTTGCTGGATACTACCTTATCAGCCTCAAGTTTAACAATTTAATTATGCAAGGGTCATATGCAGAATGAACTCTTCTAAATAGTTAGTAGTCATAAATATGAATATATTATATTATTAATATATGTATGCAGATAGAGTCTTTGCGCCCTTTGAGGGGCTTTAAGTTTGGATTTAATCCCAGACTGTTAATTTTGATTAAAAATTGACTATTTTTAGTGAATCTATATCAACTAAATTTAACTAATAATGAGAAAAATTGCCTTACTTTTTTTTCTATTCACTTCTTTCTCCATGTTGTGCTCCAATACTGTGGAGGCATCACATGCGGCGGGTGGAGAGCTTACCTATGAGCATATTTCAGGGGACACCTATCGTTTTACCTTTAAATTTTTTAGAGATTGTACGGGTATAATTGAGCCAAGTTCGGTTCCAATGTGTGTCTATAATATGTGTACGAACACCAATGTTTCTACGCTTTACTTACAAAAAATTTCTGGCAATCTACCCAGTGGTTCACCCAATGGAACACCTACTAGCACAGGTTGTCCAGGGTTTCAAACGAGTTGTCAAAATTCTGCGAGTCCCGTGGCAGGTTATTCGGAATGGTGGTATCAAGGAACTTACACGCTGCCGAATCCGGGTATGAACTGCGATCAATGGAGGTTCAATACTTACATTGGGGCTCGTAACCCAAGTACGAATATTACAGGCGGAACTTTTTACGTTGAAGCCTTCTTAAACCGACGACCGGTACCGAATGGTCCGGCTATTAACAACAATTCTCCTTTTTTTACTGCCGCTCCCATACCCTATTACTGTGCCAATCAACCGACTACCTTCAACAATGGAATGCAAGAAATTGATGGAGATTCTGTGAGTTTTTTGTCAGTACAACCAAAAAATCAATCGGGTTGTTTTCACGCTGTTCCAAATAATTCTAACTATACCAACGCTGCCTTCAACCCAAATAATAATCCTTTTAATACGAATAATACGTTTAGTATAAACGCAAATACAGGGGCTATTAATTTTACACCTGTTGGTGTGCAAACCCCGACCATAACGGTTCAGGTGAATGAATATAGAAGCGGGATACTTATTGGGTCGGTCATGAGGGATATACAAATGGTGATTCTTAATTGTACGACCCCCAATCCAACTTTTGCCATCGATACTGGCACCATCAGTGGAGGAACGTCAAATGGAAATGTCGTTGACGTTTGCCATGGTCAAAATGTGAGTCTTTGTTTCGATATTATTTCATCAAGTTCTAGTGCTCTTTTGACAATGAGTGATAATTCTCAAACTGTTATTCCTAGCTCAACTATTAACTATACGGGCGTTGGTACTAATGCCGTAAATGGATGTTTTAATTGGACACCGACATTATCAGATACTGGATTGCACATCGTAACAATCACTGCGGTTGATTCGTCTTGTGCGCCTCCAGGCGTTTTAATATCGCAAACATTTACCTTGGCAATCAATGTAAATCAGAGTTTCCCTTTGACGGTAACGCCCACAAACCCTTCATGTGGGATTAATAATGGAAGTATACTGGCCAATGCGCCTGGAGCTAGTGCGTATACTTTACAACCAAACAACCTTAACAGTGCAACAGGTTCTTTTACTGGATTAGGATCTGGGATATACACAGTTTCCGTTCAAAATGGAGGAAGCTGTGCGTTTCCTCAAACCGTTAATTTGGTCCCGCCTACCAATATGACTTGGTCTGCGGTGACCTCAACAAATCCGTCGTGTTCTCCTGCTGGGAGTGGATCAATAAATGCACAAGTAACTGGAGGTACGGGAACTGTGACTTTTAGTATCAATCCGCCATCGGCGCCGGCTAATACCACTGGAAACTTTCCTAACCTTGGGCCAGGGACTTACACAGTATCAGCAACTGATGCTCTGAACTGCACGATTAATACCCAAGTTACCTTAGTGCCACCAGCCCCACTGACTTTGGCAAATCCTACTATTACTAATACAACATGTCCAGCGCTAAATAACGGAGCGATTTCTACATTGGCTACAAACTCAAACAATCCACCGGTTACTTATACAATTACTCCTGGCGCTATTTCAAATTCGACAGGAAACTTTACGGGGCTGGTAGCAGGACCTTACACAATCACTGCTCTTGACGCAGCAGGCTGTTCCGGCTCGGCTTCTGCCTATGTCAATAATCCGTTGATACCCAATATTACCAACGTAACTGTTGCCCAACCGACTTGCTCTTATATTTTCGGAAGTATTGCGGTATCGGCAACATCCCTTTTTAACCCATTAACCTACACACTGAACCCTGGAAATGTTACAAACGGTACCGGCTTATTTTTATTACTTACTGGAAATACTTATACTATTACTGTAACAGATCCCAATAATTGTGGAACGTCAACCTCTGTGGTGTTGAATCCTGGCGGAGGCCTTTCGGTTTCAGCGACTTCTTCAGCCGCGGGTTGTGGTTCAGCAACAGGTTCTATTAATGCGACCGTCATGGGAGGAACTCCGGCTTACTCGTATAATTTGAATCCTGGTAACCTAACCAATGCCACGGGAATATTCAATAATGTAGCGGGGGGTAATTATACGGTTACAGTGACAGATGTAAATAATTGTACTGGGTCGACAGCAGTAACAGTTAATGCAGGGCAAATTCCGACTTGGACGAGTGTCTCAATTTCTAACCCGAACTGTACTCCTAATTCTGGTTCTGTTTCTGGTGCAGCGAATTCTCTGAATGGACCTATGTCCTACACACTGATGCCTGTAAATCAAACGAACGGACTTGGTAGTTTTACTGGTTTACCTTCCGGTAACTACACGCTAATTGCGACGGATGCTAACAATTGTGATACTTCCTTTGCTTTCGCCCTGACCTTGCCGCCCTCTTTAATATGGGACAGCGTAAGCCAAACGGATGTAAGTTGTTTTGGTTTGAGTGATGGAAGTTTGCAAGTAAATGCGAGCGGCGGAACGGGAACGATTGCATATAATGTAACGCCCGGAGCGGTATCGAACACGAGTGGTTCATACAGTGGTTTGGGTCAAGGAGTTTATACGATTACTGCAACAGACGCGAACAATTGTACGGTCAGTACCAGTATGACGATTAGCGAACCGCCGGCATTGACATGGGGCAGTCCAACGATAGTGAATGTAAGTTGTAATGGCGGTAGTGATGGAACGCTAAGTTTAACAGCTAGTGGCGGTAGCCCTGTATTGAGCTATAACTTACAACCGGGTAATGTTACGAACACGAGTGGTTCTTATACTGGTTTGGTTCAAGGCACGTATACGATAACGGTAAGTGATGCGAACAATTGTAGTTTGAGTAGTACGGTAACGATTACCGAACCGAATGTATTGAGTGTAACGAATATAGCGAGCATGACACCAAGTTGTGTGCCGGGTAATGATGGAAGTATTACTGTAACCGCAGGCGGCGGCACGATGGTGTATCAATATAATATTGGAGGTGCGAATCAGAGTAGTAATGTATTTAATAATGTAGGCAGTGGCGTTTATACAGT
>CAZTCQ010000014.1:3685-18766 GCA_964612525.1 uncultured Chitinophagaceae bacterium
GTGCGAATCAGAGTAGTAATGTATTTAATAATGTAGGCAGTGGCGTTTATACAGTTACGGTTACGGATGCGAATAATTGTACAGCAACGTCGAGTGTGAATATTACAGCACCGAATGCCCCGAATATTACAAGTGCACTGAGTGCGGATGTAAGTTGTTATGGAGGTAGCGATGGCACGATTACATTGACTACGATGGGTGGGACTGCGCCCTTGAGTTATAATTTACAACCGGGTAATGTAACCAATGTGACTGGTGCGTTCAGTGGTTTAGGTCAAGGAAATTATAGTGTTACGGTAAGTGATGCGATAGGTTGTAGTGCGAGTACTAGTATTTTAATTAGTGAGCCACCAGTATTAGTCTGGGACAGCGTAAGCCAAACGGATGTAAGTTGTTTTGGTTTGAGTGATGGAAGTTTGCAAGTAAATGCGAGCGGCGGAACGGGAACGATTGCATATAATGTAACGCCCGGAGCGGTATCGAACACGAGTGGTTCATACAGTGGTTTGGGTCAAGGAGTTTATACGATTACTGCAACAGACGCGAACAATTGTACGGTCAGTACCAGTATGACGATTAGCGAACCGCCGGCATTGACATGGGGCAGTCCAACGATAGTGAATGTAAGTTGTAATGGCGGTAGTGATGGAACGCTAAGTTTAACAGCTAGTGGCGGTAGCCCTGTATTGAGCTATAACTTACAACCGGGTAATGTTACGAACACGAGTGGTTCTTATACTGGTTTGGTTCAAGGCACGTATACGATAACGGTAAGTGATGCGAACAATTGTAGTTTGAGTAGTACGGTAACGATTACCGAACCGAATGTATTGAGTGTAACGAATATAGCGAGCATGACACCAAGTTGTGTGCCGGGTAATGATGGAAGTATTACTGTAACCGCAGGCGGCGGCACGATGGTGTATCAATATAATATTGGAGGTGCGAATCAGAGTAGTAATGTATTTAATAATGTAGGCAGTGGCGTTTATACAGTCACGGTCACGGATGCGAATAATTGTACGGCAACATCGAGTGTGAATATTGTAACTCCGAACGGTCCTATTGTTTCAAATATTTCAACTACGGCTGCTTCTTGTAATCCGGGTAATGATGGTACGATTACTATTCTAGCCACAAATGGTTCAGCTCCGTATCAATATTCTAATGGAGGTCCCAATCAAAGTAGTAACGTAATTACAGCCGTTGGTCAGGGAAATTATACAATTACAGTTACTGATGCAAATGGTTGTAGTGCATCTAGTTTAACTATGATTCAAAATCAGCCATCTCCCACGATTGATTCTATCACTGTCACTGAAGCCAGTTGTATTCCCGGTTGTGATGGAACGAGTACCATTTATGCTAGTGGGGGAACGAATCCAACCTATACGTATAGCTTAAATACTATTTTTCAAAATTCGAATCTCTTCAATTCATTATGTGTCAATACTTATGTTGCTACTGTTCAAGATGGTAACGGTTGTATCGATACAATGTCATTTGTAATTAGCACGGCCAATGGACCTTCAATTACGAGTACTTTGGTGGATAGTGTAAATTGCAATGGAGGCAGTGATGGAAGTATTAGTGTTGCAGTTGTTGGGGGAACGAATCCTATCAGTTATGTATTACAACCTGGAAACATTTCTAATGCCAATGGTATTTTTCAAAACTTATCAGCCAACGCATATACTGTAACAGCAACTGATGTTAATGGTTGCTCGGTAATTACTAATTTAGATGTTTACGAGCCTTTACCGATTCAATTTGATTCAGTTTCTGGCAGTGGCAGTTCTTGTAGTGGCTCTAGTAATGGAACTATTTTTGTTTCGAATATTGGCGGCACTGGAGCATTCAGTTACACTATTAATCCATCGGCGACATTTACACCGCCAGGAACATTTAGTAATTTACAAGGCAATACAAACTACGCTATCGTAGCTTCTGATGCGAATGGGTGTTCTGCAACTACTGCGGTATTTGTAGCCTCGCCTCAGGCTATGTCAATTACGAACGTGTCGACTACGCCGGTCAGTTGTAATGGCTTAATTGATGGAACAGCACAGATAAGCGTTGTAGGAGGAACTCTTCCTTATGCCTTCAATATGCAACCAAATAATGTTAGCAATGCAAATGGAAATTTCACTTCATTAGCTGGAGGCGGTTATACAGTTACAGTCACTGATGCTAACAATTGTTCAGTAAATACATTGGTAACAATTACTGAACCTTTGACCATGCAAATTTCTAATTCTACAGCCTCAGATGTCACCTGTGCTAATGCCAATGATGGTTCAATGCAAGTGACCGTGACTGGGGGAGGAGCAGGAATGACTTATAATTTACAACCTGGCAACATAACTAATGCCACGGGAACCTTTACAAACTTGAATGGTAATACTTACTCAGTAATGGCTACAGACGCCAATAATTGTACCTTAAGTACTACACTTATCGTCAATGAGCCAGTGGTATTGACTATTGATTCTTTATTAACCCTAAATGTGAGTTGTGCCAATGCTAATGATGGCGAGCTCTCAGTATTTTCAAGTGGAGGAAATGGAGGTAGCACTTTTTATCTTCAGCCGAACAATACAAACAACTTAACCGGAATTTTTACGAGTTTGTCTGCTCAGCAATATTTCGTAACGGTTGTAGACAGCAAAAACTGCCAAGCGATTGATTCTACCTTGATAACTGAGCCTAACCCATTGACAGCACTAAGAGCGAAAACAAACGTGAGTTGTCATGGAGGAAGTAATGGAACGATTACTATTTCACCAAGTGGCGGAACACCAAGCTATAGTTATATACTATCTCCGGGAAGTGTACCTAGCGCAACAGGAGCGTATACTGGTTTAACGGCAGGCGTTTATTCTGTACTTGTGACAGATGCCAATAATTGTACTACAGTGGTGAATACTCTTGAAATTACTGAGCCTCCTATGCTCTCAATTGATTCCTTCCAAGTGGAAGATGTAGTTTGTTACGGAGATAATTCTGGAAAAATATCGATTGGAGCTTCTGGCGGAACCCCTTTATTACAATATGCGATTACTCCTTTAGGCGGAGTTCAAAACAATCCTGGCGAGTTTACAGATTTGTACGCAGGAGTTTACACGGTAACGGTGACGGATGCAAATAGTTGTACAGTTAGTACGGTGGCAACTTTAGATCAAAACCCTGAAATTATTTTTGATAGTTTGTTTGTTACGAATCCCCGTTGTTATGCTGACGATAATGGAGTGGTAGAAATGTTTGCAAGTGGTGGAATGGGAGAAATATCTTATGCTTTGAATAACGGACCGGCCACTTCGAAAAATAGGTATTTGAATTTAGTGGCAGGCAATTACATTGCCTCTGCCATAGATACATTAGGTTGTAGAAAAGATAGTGGGATAGTATTAATTCAACCTGACCCAGTTGAGATATCAGGAATTGAATTGAAACATCTAAGCTGTAGCGACACGAAAGATGGTGAGGCCATTGTAACAGCTAGTGGAGGTATTGGTTATTACACCTACTATGTTCGTCCGGGAATTCGTTGGAATCGAACTGGAACATTTAGCGAATTAGATAAAGGTTTCTACACAATAAAAGTTGTGGACTCAAATCAGTGTGAAGTCGATTCGTTCTTCACTATCCTTAAAAATCCTAATCCAATGTTCACAACCATGACCCGCAAAGATCTGACCTGTAAGGGCTATGGTACTGAAGGAGAGGCCGAGATAGAAGTCTTAGGTGGTGAGCGCCCTCTCACTTATTTATGGAACACAGCTCCGCCGCAACAAACTCCTAAAGTTGTGGATCTAAGATACGGTTGGTACTTCGTAGATGTCGTAGATGCTCGCGGTTGTAGAATCTCCGATAGTGTGTATGTTAACCCAGGAGATTGTTGTACGGATATATTTTTACCCAATGCATTCAGCCCGAATGGAGATGGCAATAATGATGAATTTAGAGTGCTGACCACCGCCGGTGTAGACTTAAAACAATTTGAAATTTATAATCGTTGGGGACAGCGTGTGTGGGACACCTATACCTACTTCGACGGTTGGACGGGTGATTTTGCCGGAGAGCCTGCGGCTGCAGGAACGTATTATTATGTTTACCGATATCGTTGTCTTACAGACGGTAAGCTTTACACCAAAAAAGGAGATATTATTCTAGTACGATAGACTTGATTTAAATATGTAAATTTGAGGGCTGATGAATCAATCAGCCCTCACTATTTTATGGATTTGCAGTTGGTATCCGAATGATGAAGATCAGTATCGGGGAGACTTTATTCAACGACAAGCGGAAGCGCTTTCTGGTCAATTAGATTTTGAATTAGCACACTTCGTAGAATATGCAAGTAAGAATGAAATAGAATATGTAAATATTGCAAATCAATCTCATGCTACGATTGGTTATAGCAAAACGAAGAATAAACTTTTGTCTTTTCGTGCTCAATGGAAATTCTATAATCGAGTTTTGAAAGAGTTTATTAAAGAAAAAGGGAAGCCTGATTTAGTTCATTTACATATTCCATGGAAAGCAGGATTCGTTGTTCGGTATTGGCTCAAGAAGCACAACATTCCTTATGTAGTTAGTGAGCACTACGGAATCTACAATCAGATAACGTCAGATAATTTTTTTACGAAGTCGAGGCAAGTACAGAAATACTATCACAAAATAATTTCAAGCGCTCTGCAGCTTATCACAGTTAGTAAAAGTTTGGGCGATGAAATGAAAGCTATTTTCAATAAATCCTATGTTACCATTCCGAATGTAGTTAACACAGATAATTTTTATTTTAAGAATAAAACCGTCAATCAAACATTTGATTTACTGCATATCTCAAATATGTATCCAATAAAAAATACGGATAAAATAATAAGTGCATTTGCTAATGCCTATAATAAAGATCAATCCCTGCGACTCCATTTAGTAGGGGCGCAGCCAACTGAAATTGTCAATCAAATTAGTGACCTCCGTTGTAAAAATGCTATTACGGTGCAAGGTGAAGTGCCTTATAAAAATGTAGGCTCACTAATGCAAGAGAATCATGCATTTATTTTGTTTAGCGATTGGGAAACCCAGAGCTGTGTTGCTTTAGAAGCACTTTGTTCTGGTCGTCCTGTAATTACGAGCCAAGTAGGAGGGGTGCAAGAGTTAATTAGTTCTCGAAATGGAATTCTTGTAGAACCGAACAATGAGCAACAATTGATGAAAGCCATTTTAGAGTTGAAAAATAATTATAGCCAGTTCCATTTAGAGCAAATAGCAAAGAAAGCACAAGAAAAATATGCTTACCATACTGTGGCCCAAAAGCTGATACAACTTTATCAGAATGTTCTAGGACGTTAATACGTCAACGCATTTTACTAAGATTTGGTATGCAATTTCTGCCATTTTATTTTTCGAATCAAGCGTTGGATTAATTTCGGTAATTTCAAAACAATTTACTTTTTTATGCGCCACTAGGCCCGATAGTAAGTGTTCAAGTTCTTTTTCATTTAATCCATTTGCTACAGGCGTTCCCGTTCCCATAGAAATTGAACTATCAATGCTATCTACATCGTAAGAAATATATATGTCATCACAGGCTGATAGGTATTCAATTGATTCAGAAATAATAGAGTCAATTCCAGCGGAACGACATTCTGCCACATCGATTACTTTAATTTTATTTTTTTGAATGATGTGATTTTCTGGCTTCTCAAAATCACGTAAGGCTATAAATACAATGTCTTCAGCTTGTAATTTTGGAGCAATACCGCCTAAGTTTTTCATTGAGTTCCAATGCGAAATCGTTTTTTCTTGCGGGTCGTTTATTTTACAATCTAGATTATCTTCATTTAAGGAGCAGGCCAAGGGCATACCATGCACATTGCCCGAAGGACTCGTGAAAGGAGAGTGCAAATCAGCATGAGCATCTACCCAAATTACACCCAATTTTCGGTTGGGATTGGCCATTTTTAAACCCGCAATTGTAGCGCCTGCGGTACTATGATCTCCGGCTAAGATGACAGGAAAATTACCCTCAGCAATGCTTTTTTTTACGGTTTCGGCCATGGATTCATATACCTTGGCAATTCCTTCAATTCGGAGCGCGCTAGGAGTCTGAGTTGACTTATACAGGTAGTCGTTTTGAACCGTTACGACTTTGGGGGTTATTGTTTTAAAAAAGGCTTTCTCACTATTTTGGTCGGCCACTTTCAATGCCGAAATGCCTAAACTGGCTCCTCGAGTTCCTGCTCCAATTTCACTGGGTATTTCTATAAATTCTAGCTTTCTCATTGCGGCACAAAGGTAATGAAATCAGGACATAAGGCGCAAATGTGGTACAAATCGTCGGGCTTTTATAAAAAGACGTCATTTTGTCTAAATCAAAACAAGTTGGCAATACTTTTGAGTTATTATTGATAAATTCTCAAATACTATAACAATGGCTGAAGATAAAAACGCGGACATACCTGAGCAAGAGTTGAACGAGCAGGATGTGAAGAATCAGAACAACAAAAATGAAGCACCTAGCAAAGAGGCTGAGGTCGAATGTGAAGAAGGTAAAGAGGAGCCAAAAGCTGAAGACGAATTGGCGATTATGAAGGATAAGTACATCCGACTGAATGCGGAATTTGATAACGTAAGAAAGCGAAATGCGCGAGAACGAGTGGATTTAATTCAAACGGCTAGCTTGGATGTGATCAAGGATTTATTAGATGTCCTCGATGATTGTGCTCGAACGGAAGAATTATTAAATCAAAAAGATGTCGAGACCAAAGCGCTGAAAGAAGGCGTTCAGTTGGTTTTTAATAAACTAAGAAAGACATTAGAGAATAAAGGGTTGCAATCTTTTGACAGTAAAGAAAAAGAATTTGACGTGGAATTGCACGAGGCTATTACGGAAATACCGGCTCCCAAGAAGAAGCTGAAAGGCAAAGTGGTAGATGAAATCCAAAAAGGATATAACCTGAATGGGAAATTAATCCGACACGCAAAAGTGGTGGTAGGAAAATAAATTGATATGAGTAAACGAGATTATTACGAAGTCCTTGGTGTGGCCAAAGGAGCTGAAGCGGCTGAGATTAAAAAGGCCTACCGTAAGGTGGCCATGAAATATCATCCGGATAGAAACCCTGATGACAAAAGTGCTGAGACTAAATTTAAAGAAGCCGCAGAAGCCTATGACGTTTTAAGCGATGCGAATAAAAAGGCACAATATGATCGTTTTGGACATGCAGGAATGAAAGGCGCTGCTGGCGGAGGCGGTGGATTCGGCGGAGGCGGAATGAATATGGAGGACATCTTCTCTCATTTTGGCGACATTTTTGGTAATCAGGGTGGCGGCGGTGACGGAGGCTTTGGTAGTTTTTTCGGCGGAGCTCAACAGTCGCAAGGCCGCGGAAGAAGAGGAAGCAACCTAAGGGTGAAAATGAAATTATCTTATGAAGACGTTGTCAAAGGAGTCCATAAAACAATCAAGGTTAAAAAATATGTTGGTTGTAAAAGCTGTGATGGAAATGGTGCGAAAGATAAAAATAGTATTCAAACGTGTAATACTTGTGGCGGAAACGGTCAGGTAAAACGAGTGAGTAATACATTCTTAGGTCAAATGCAAACGGTAACTACTTGCCCAACTTGTAATGGCGATGGTACGAGCATTATCAATAATTGTACGAGCTGTAAAGGGGAAGGTCGAGTGTATGCTGAGGAAAAAATTGAAATCGACATTCCAGCAGGCGTGCAAGAAGGAATGCAGTTAAATGTGAGCGGACAAGGAAATGCCGGTGAGCGAGGCGGCCCACCGGGTGATTTATTAGTAGTGATTGAAGAGAAAAAACATGAGACGCTTATCAGAGAAGGTCTTAGCGTTTTGTATGAACTTCATATTTCATTTCCAGATGCTGTTTTAGGGACAGAAGTGGAAGTGCCAACTATAACAGGGAAGGCAAAAATTAAAATCCCAGCAGGTACACAAGCCGGAAAAGTCTTTAGACTCAAAGGAAAAGGATTCCCGTCTGTAAATTCTTACGAAAAAGGAGATCAGTTAATCAACGTAAATGTTTGGACTCCGCAGGAGCTTTCTTCTGATGAAAAAAAGCAAATGGAAAAATTACGCGATGCTGCAAACTTTAAACCGGGTAAATTGAAAAGCAATAAAAACTTCTTTGATAAAATGAAGGAGATGTTTAGTTAGGTGTTATTTAATTTAAACGTATTAAAAAAGCTTTTACCATTTGGTAAAAGCTTTTTTCTTTTGTGCTCTAAAAGAATCGTCTGATAAGATTGGTACATACTAGACTGCCTATTCCGTTTCGTCCATATCCGCCATTTGAATCTTAAAGGCCTTTAGGAAAAGGGCCCCCATGTTTTTATGAGGAGGAACGTAGTCGTTGTATAAATCTTTATTCTTTTTGCTTTTCATAAGTCCGCCAAGCTTTTTCCAAATGGGTAGCCATTCGACACCCTTTCCTTGGCTGAGTCGATCATTAATAATTTTAATCATGGGATCATTCACATGCATACTACCCGTTTGTTTACTAGACACAATATGCGCATCTTCACTTTGATCCAATATCGTACTTAGATTATGATAACCCCCGCAAGAGCCTAGTATAACTACCTTGTGACTTGGGCCAATATATTTCAACGTACTCGGTAGGTGATAACTATGACCACGGTGTACTAAAATACTAGGTTCAATTCCTTGACTGATTAAATGATTGTTCAGCGCCAGTTGGGCTTCTTCATCCTTGGGTTCGTCTAAAGGTTGATTCATATATATTACCACAGGTTTCCCGCTCTTCGCGCTAAGTTTTATCCATTGTTTTTTAGTTTCTCGGTTCCATTTGGAAGTCGGAAAGTTTGCTAAAAAATTTCTTAGGCTACTACGACCATCTTCATCGCCATAAAAGAAGTGTTGCTGATACACCGTTCCGCTGTCATCGGTCAAGGCAGAATAAGGTACCTTGGTAATGGGTGGTATTTTTAAGGCTTGCTGAAGTTTGTCAGTCGTATCGTTAGGGTGTAAAATGGCATTAGAAATAGTGTGCAGTAAAAAGTAAATAACCAATCCTCGCTTACTATTGCTTTCATAGGTTCGTTCGTAGTCTTTTTTTAGCTCTGCCCTGAGAAATTTTAATGTTTTTTCATCATTAATACTAGCCAAGGCATCCGCTACATCTACAGCGTCTTCCAGATCCGTTTCGGTATTTTTATCAATGTCATGAACAAAGGATGCCATAAGGTCATTTTTTTCTGACTCACTCATTGTGCGCAAGAAGGTATCCAATACATTATAGCCCGCACTCATTCTGATAAAGGTTCTAAATTTATCTTTGTTTAATGAATCCAAAAAGATGTTCCCTTTTTGTGGTTTCATTTTTGTCAGCATACGGCTATACAAACCTGTGAATGAGCTTGTATAAATTTCATCACTACAGAGCACCATTAAGTAGTAAAGCTCAGTGGCGTTTAAATCATTAGTCACCTTAAAGCGAACCGGTCCGGGTGAATCATGAAGCTCATTCACAGTTCGGACATATGTTTTCAGGGCTTCATGTTTAATTTCTCGGCTGATGACGTGAGCGCCAATTTTAGGTTCGTTCAGTTTAGATTTTACTAACTGTTTATAATAGGCTTGATTGCTTCCAATGGCTTTGTTGACCTCTTTGTAGGTCATTTTTTTATTGTAAATGTCATCTATAAACGGGAGGGCTTTCAAAGAGTTAGAAGTTTTAGTGGCTAGTCCAACAATGGATTGAACTAAAGGGTTCTTGCTGCGCATTACAATATCACGTTCGACAGAAGTACTTTTTGCATACGAAAGAATTACATTGGGCGATTTTACAGCCGTTCGCGTAATCAAATCATCGGCAGCTTCTGTATTGGCAAATTCTCTTAATTTATAAAGCATTTTATCAGGAAAGCGAGCCACCATTTTTTTATAAAGTAAGTTCACCGCTTCTTGGTTTTCACTGAACATATGTTGATTTGCATACACTCCAAGATTAAAATTCTTTCGGACGTATTCAACCATGTCTTTCTTTTCCATTTCAATGCGCATTATATCAAGAAAGGAGGTCAT
This sequence comes from uncultured Chitinophagaceae bacterium, assembly GCA_964612525.1. Taxonomy (GTDB): domain Bacteria; phylum Bacteroidota; class Bacteroidia; order Chitinophagales; family Chitinophagaceae; genus JAGNRR01. The sequence continues at coordinate 13,764 of CAZTCQ010000014.1, forward strand.
CATGTCATCATACATTTCTACGTCAACGTTGGAGCGCATGATTTTAAAGTCAGTGTTGAACTTTTTAAGATTTGTATTGAGTTCGCGTAGGTATAACAATTTTTCTCTATTGTCGAGTGGTAAATTCTCAATTACGATTTGGAGCTGATTTGGTTTTTCAATAATTGCTTTTGACAACCTCTTTGTTTTACTGTCTGAGTTTTGGATCTTGATGAGTTGATCTCTAAATCCATCCGTCTCATCCGCCTCAACTTGAGACTTATCGACATATGAGTGAAAACCTTGCCGAGTAATTGGGATAGGCTCCCAAACTTCAGTAGAAGTGTAAGGGTCTGTTTTTTTTACTTTTTTTACCTTTTTTTTGTCATTCTTTTTTTGAGCATGAGCATACTCACTTGGACATAATGCGATAAAAGAAAGTAGAATTAAAAGCAATTTTTGCATACAGCAAAAGTACATAAAAGCTAATTCCGTTGGACTTAAAAAAGTGTTAGTAGTTGAAAAAGAAACTTAGGCTGCTCCTAGTTGTTTTAGCAGACGTACATGACTCCCAAATGCCTGAAACATAGTAGGAAAGGCTGTGTAACGAACACCCATTTCATCGCAGGTTTCTTTTACTATCTTACTTATTTTAGGATAATGTACATGCGAAATGCGAGGATAGAGGTGATGTTCTACTTGATAGTTTAGACCACCAACGTACCAAGAGATTACTTTATTGCGCATCGCAAAATTAGCAGTGGTCTCAACCTGATGTTTAGCCCACTCGTTATCTATTACATTGGTTTCTACGTCTGCCAATGGAAAGTCAGTGTGTTCCACCACGTGTGCCAATTGAAATACGATGGCCAATGATAATCCCATGCAAGCATGCAAACATAGGAAACCGACTAGGGCAATTTGCCACTGCATAATCAATAAGGGAAGCACCAAGAATAAAAGAATATTTAAAATCTTTCCCGCGAACATGAGCACAATTTCTTTTGTAGCAATATTCCTTATTGGCGTTGTATTAATTTTCTTTTTGAAAAGAGTGATTACATCATCAGTCAGTAACCAATTTAGCGAAATAAGCATGTAAGCTGGTATTCCATAAATATGCTGAAACTTATGAAACCACAATCGTTTTTGATGCGGACTAAAACGATACATAGGATACTTTGCAATATCGTCATCAATACCTTCCACATTAGTATAAGTATGGTGAATGATGTTGTGTTTTATTTTCCAAAAAAAAGTACCGCCACCCATGGCATCGCCTCCCATAAAGGCAATGAAATTGTTCAGTTTTACATTTTTGCTATAGCTACCGTGTGCGGCATCATGCATAACATTAAAACCGATTGAGGCCATAGTCAAGCCCATAAGCATGAAAACAGACACTGCCCACCAGGAGTTTGGTAGGATAAAAAGTACGGTAGCCAAAGAGCCTAAGAGTACGGTAAAAAGAATTATTGTTTTGGAGTATAATTGCCAGTTGCCACGCTCATTTAACTCTTGCGCGGCAAAAAAATCTTTGATCCGTTGGTCTAAAAGATTCTTGAACGGTTTTACCTTATTATTAAACTTTACTTGGTGCATTTTTGACAGACGCAAAGGTACATTCAAGCTGTCAAATAGTATAAAAAGGCGAAGACATCTTAGACAAGCGCCGCCGCTCCTAAGATAGCCGCATTACTGTTGGGCAGCTGCGAAAGCTCGATGCTTACTTTGTTATGATAAATTTTAAGAAGATTTTCTTCAAAATAGCGTTTGGTGGGTTTTAGAATAAAATCACCCGAAAGCGCTAGTCCGCCGAAAAGAATAATTTTCTTCGGAGAAGTTATAGCCACGGCATCTGCCAAAGTTTGGCCTAAAATTTTACCCGTATATTCAAAAATATCTAGTGCGGCTTGGTCATTTTCTAGCGCTGCTAAATAAATTTTATGACTGTTTAGAGTGGGTTCTTTTTCTAGGAGAGAGTTCATTTTGTCATTTTTTAGAAAAAGTTCTGCGGTACGCACGATGCCGGTTGCAGAAGTATAGGTTTCTAAGCAGCCTTTTCTACCACAGCCACAATCGCGACCATCGCGAACAGCAATGACATGGCCTAACTCACCCGCCAAACCATCATGCCCATAAATCATTTCACCATTACTCACGAAGCCGCTTCCCACGCCAGTGCCTAGGGTAACCATTATAAAGTCATCGATTCCTTTGGCGGCTCCAAAGGCTCGCTCACCCATGGCGGCGGCATTGGCATCATTGGTGATTTTTACAAATTTTCCCAAATATTTTTGCATGAGTGCCGCTAGCGGATGAACACCTTCCCATGGCAAGTTGGGCGCAAATTCAATATTGCCCGTGTGAATGTTTCCGTTAGGCGCTCCGATTCCTATCCCCTCAACAGTTTTGAGTTGCTCAGCATTCAATTTCTTTTTGATGCTGTTGGATAGGGCTTGTATGTAACTATCAAAATTATCGTGGCCTTTCGTAGAAACTTTTCCTTGCACAATAATTGTGGCGTCCTGACCTACTAATCCCCAAATGGTATTGGTGCCGCCTATGTCTATTCCTATCTTCATTAATCCACCGTATTATCGTAATCAATTCCTTGTTTTTGAAGCATACGTTTTACTAAAAAAGCAAAAATGGCTAAGTACGCAAAACACGCTACGGTAACCCAATAGGATTGGTGAATGCCAATAATATCCGATAGCTTTCCTTGAATGGGAGGAATAATCGCACCACCCAAAATCATCATGACTAAAAACGCAGATCCTTGAGAAGTATATTTTCCTAGTCCTGCAAGCGACAATGTAAAAATACAAGACCATAAGACAGAGCAAAAAAGTCCACCGCTCAAGAACGCATAAATAGCTAGCGTACCCGTGCTGAAAATTCCGATTAGCATTGCCAAGGCTCCGAACAAACTAAAGACTAAAAGTGTTTTGGCTGGTTTGTCTTGCGTAAGATAAAATGCCGTGACTAAAACAAGTACACATAAAAAGTACCAGTACATGGGCGTCATATCATTTTGCGCAATCGTCAATACCAAAATGAGAACGCCAAAGGCAACGAGTGGCACAATTAACAAGAGTAGATTTTTTATGCTTTTGCTAGTTTTAAAAACATTAATCGCACCCGCCCATCGGCCAATCATCAGACTGCCCCAATACATACTTATGTAGGCTGCAGCTTGTGAAGTAGGAATTTCGCCAAAAGCCTTTGAGCCTAATAATTCACCTAAATTACTTCCGATGGCTACTTCAACACCTACGTAAATAAAAATAGCCAACATGCCCAAAACTAATTGAGGGTATTTCATTGCTCCCCAACCCTCTGCTTTTTTTGTAGCACTTTTGTACGAAAAAAGTAGGGTGCCTACAATAGCGATTAGCGCCACTAATAACCAGACAAAACGTTTGTTTTCTAGGGCTGTTTTTAAAGCGCCGTCGACTTCCTCTTTTCCATAGGTGCTAAAGACCACACCAAAAGCTACAATCAAAGCAGCCGTCATAACAAGAAGTGCCGTTTGTGCCTTGCCGGCACGTTCTACCTTAGAAGTATCAATCCCGGCAGGCACTTTTTTTGAATAATGAAATATCGCGGCTGCCCCAATAAATAAAGCGCAAACAAAACCATAGAGAATACTGACTTTGTTTAAACTAAGATTCGCAATTTGATCATCATTGGCTTTGGTCACACCGAATAAGGCCAATGCCACAATGATAGGTCCAATAAAGGTTCCGAAACTATTGACGCTTCCGCCAAGGTTAATACGGTTGGCTCCTGTGGCAGGATCGCCTAATGAAATGGCAAAAGGATTGGCGGCAGTTTGTTGTAAACTAAAACCAAAAGCTACTGTAAAAAAACCAACGAGCATACCGATGTATGTATTGGCCAAAACAGCTACAATCATAATAACAGCACCGACCGCAGAAAGTAATAGTCCATAAACAATACTTTTTTTGTAGCCCCAATCAGCTATTAGATCTTTTTGTTTTGCGTTAGCGTAGATAAATAAGAGTAGCGCACCTACAAAATAGGCGAAGTAAAAAGCAAAATCAATAAGCTGACTTTGAAATTGGTCTAAGCCAAAATAATTTTTACAGAACGGAATAAAAACAGAATTACCCGCAGCAATAAACCCCCAAAAGAAAAATACAATCACCAAGGTGGCTAAGGCCGGGTAGTTGGTAGCTATTTTTTGTTTGTTTTCTTCGAGTACAGATTTTGCGGGTCCGAATGAATTTGCCATAATAAAATTTGAAAGTTTAAAGAAAGTCATTTTTAGTGAATTTATAAAACGGAATCTCTCCACAAACGCTTTCCCGCTTATCCACCAATAGATTCGCTCAAGATTTAAACAGAGCCTTTCCTAACAAAACAGAATAGTTTATGATGGTTTGGCTCTACTTTTATACCCAACATGCTACGAATAGAAAATCTTGTAAAAAATTATCATCAGCAACGAGCTGTAGATTCCGTAAGTTTTGAAGTGAAGCCGGGTCGTATTTTTGGACTGCTTGGCCCCAACGGGGCGGGTAAATCTAGCTTGCTTAGAATGATAACGGGTATTACTTTACCCGATGAAGGATCTGTGTTTTTGGATAATGAACCCTTTGCTGCCAAAGTTCATATGGAACAAATTGGCTATATGCCCGAGGAACGAGGACTCTATAAAAAAATGAAAGTTCGTGAGCACCTGGTTTACCTAGCTCAATTGAAGGGCTTACCCATGAGAACTGTGAATGAGCGGATTGATTTTTGGTTTGAAAAATTGGGAATGCAGTCTTGGACTCATAAAAAAGTAGAAGATTTAAGTAAAGGAATGTCTCAAAAATTACAATTTGTGGCTACGGTTTTACACGAACCCAAATTACTAATTTTAGATGAACCTTTTAGTGGGCTAGATCCCGTCAATACGAAAATTATTAAAGATGAAATTTTTGATCTGGCGCAACAAGGTGTAACCATCATTTTTTCTACCCATAGAATGGAGCAAGTGGAGGAAGTATGTG
>CAZTCQ010000014.1:18866-20885 GCA_964612525.1 uncultured Chitinophagaceae bacterium
ACTGTCCTTCATTTTGAAGAGTTGCTCCCAAGTCTAAATGAAATTTTTATTTCTTTAGTAGAATCATCAGCCGTTAGAAAATTTCAATCCGCCTAAACTATGAGTAAGATACCCGTAATAATCAAAAGAGAATATTTCAGTAGAGTAAAGAAAAAAAGTTTTTTAGTCACTACCATTTTGTTGCCATTAGGCCTGTTTGGATTGATGGCTTTAATAGGTTTTTTTACTGTAAAAAGTAAAAGTGAAACCAAAATAGGAGTAATTGACGAGACAAAAGCTTACTTCCAAGAAATGAAAAAGGATAATGAGTCTTTTGTTCTTTCGGAGATTAAAAACAAATCAACTGAAAGCACGGCGGTTTTAGCAGAAAGAACAGGGAATGAGATTATTCTTCATTTGTATTCGCAGAATCCTCCCGCTATTGATAGCGTGAAAGCGCTCAGCGAAAGTTCAATTAGCCTTCGTGCTAGTGACTTTATGGATAGAGAAATTCAAGGCATTTACCGAAAAAAAATATTGGCAGCCGCTGGAATCAATGAAGTTGAATTAGATAGTCTCACAGAGTCCAAGGTTAAGTTTGTCAGTACTTCTTTTGAAGATAAAATAACCAGCACGGGTACATCCGTTATGTTAGGCTATGGGATGGGTTTCTTAATGTACATGCTCATTTTTATATATGGAGTAGGAGTGATGCGCGGAGTTATGGAAGAAAAAACGAATCGAATTGCTGAAGTTATCATCAGTTCAGTTCGACCGTTTGAGTTGATGATGGGAAAAATTATTGGCATCGGCTTGGTTGGGCTTACACAATTTGCCATTTGGATTGGTCTACTTACTACAATGACTATGATTGCTGGAGTCGCCTTTATGCCAAGCGCGGGTATGGTAGGAGCTGTGGCTGACCCAGAAGTCATAAAGGCAGCTAGTTCACAACCGGAGATTACGGCCTTACTTGACAAGATTACCCAGATAAATTGGGGACTCATTATAACTTCATTTCTTCTCTACTTTTTAGGAGGATATTTTTTGTATGCGGCACTTTTTGCAGCTATCGGAAGTTTGGTAAATGAAGATCCGCAAGATGCTCAGCAGCTTACTTTGCCAGTAACCTTGCCAATTATTTTTGCTTTGGTTATTATGGCTACTTCTCTGGATGATCCAAATAGTGGATTGGCTGTTTTTGGAAGTATTTTCCCATTAACTTCACCTATCGTCATGTTAGGCAGAATTCCGTATGATCCACCTCTCTGGCAAGTTGGCTTGTCTTTAGTTTTATTATTTGCCACCTTTATTTTAGTGACATGGGTGAGTGGTAAAATTTACAGAACAGGTATACTCCTCTATGGGAAAAAGGTAGGTTGGAAAGAAGTTTTGAAATGGTTGAGAAAGGCCTAAGCTTTGCGCAATTCCTCAACGATGATATTTTTAAATATTTTTCTACAGAACCAAAGAGACAATAAAAGGAAAGTCAGTACAAATCCAGCTATGGCAGGCACTTTCCAATCCGGCTTTTCAGATTGGTAAGGTTCTCCTGGATAGTCAAGAACTTGAAATATTGGACTTTCTGAAAGTAGTTTAAAACGTGCATTTTGAAGGGCATTCACCGTAGTGCTGTAAACAGCTTGAATTTCGGCTTGTTTTCTACGAAGTTTAATTTGTGGGAGACCAACATAGGCTTTCGCTGTGTAGGCACTTTTATCTTGCACTCCGGCAATGGCTCTTTCAACGTCCGCTAACTCAATTGAAAGCGAGTCTTTCATTTTTTGAATTTTTACTAAGTCAGTCTGTGGTTTTTCTGTAACAAATTGAATGTAAAAGTCGGAGAGTACAACTAGAATAATTTCGTTAATTTCCTTGGCTAGTTCTTTTTCGTAAGCCATCACTTTTAAACTTGTATAACCATTATCACCTTTCTCTACCTGAACCCTGCCCAATAAAATACTTCTCCCAATTATCAAATTTCGGAGAGAGTCTTTTGAAAGTTTAGTAGGTTTTTCCCGCCACTTTAATTGACTGTTT
>CAZTCQ010000014.1:20985-25164 GCA_964612525.1 uncultured Chitinophagaceae bacterium
GGTCCGGGGTAGTCAACCTCACCAGCAATTTGAACTAATTTTTGCTCAGTCAAATCCTTCTTTTTTCTTATAAAAATTATGTCATACGGTTTGATGATAATGTTTTCTGAAATTTTATCTATACTTAAATCTGGGTTAATTGCCACTTCGGTTACGTTTACATTGTTTCCCGTAATACTATAGCGATTCACAGAATCTGTTACATTAGAGATTTCAATACGTCCACTTTCGGCTTCGAGCTCAAGTCCGCCTGCCAAGATTAACACATCTTTCAATCGAATATTGGTTTTGTATGTAACAGTACCTGGGTTGCGTACCAATCCCTTGACGCTAACACTAAATTTTTCATCAAAACGTGACTCGGAGAGTATTTGAATTCTATCACCGCTTTGAAGCAAAATGTTCTCTTCAGAACTTGGGTTACCATATTGACCAATATTGATTTTCAGCGCTCTAGATTCATCAGAAGTATTTCCATTTCTGAAAACAAAGGCTCTTGATTGATAGGCATTAGGGTTTAGGCCTCCCGCCTTTTTTATAAGGTCAAAAATTCGGTCACCTTCATTCAATTGATATTCATCAGGATAAGGAACTGACCCCGTCACTTGTACAACATTAGAAACACCCTCATTAATGGGGTTTATGGTAACCACATCACCATCTTTAAGAGCATAGTCTTGATCTGAAAAAAAGTCTTTACCATTTATGTCAATGTATTGTTCCTGTTCATTGAAAACAGTTTTGATCCGAATTAATGATTTTCTAGCGTCAAATCGAGCACCACCCGCTAGGTCAATTAAATTACTCAACGTGCCATATTCCGTCATTTGATAACGCATTGGTCTTTTAAAAGCACCTCGGGCTTCTACCACCTTTTCGTAAAGTCCTACTGTAATAATATCATTATCCTCCATGTAGAACTCTCGTCCACTATTCCCAGATTTTAAGTACTCATATAAATCAATTCGCTCTATGACTGTCCCATTTCTCTTGATCGTAATGTTTCGCATATTACCATAACTGGTGAGACCTCCAGCCATTTGCAAAGCATTAATTGGAGTGTTTAAGGCAGACATGGTAATCATTCCAGGACGTTTGACTTGATCTAATACAAAAACTCGAATAGACCGAACCTCTTTTATAATTACGTCAATATTCGAACCAGGCGGCAAGACTTTTCTAAATCGGGAACTAATTCTATTTCTAGCAGCTTCAAAACTTGAACCACGTAAGAAAATTTTACCAACACGATTCGGGAATATAGAACCATCTTTAGAAATAGTAAAAGTTCCTTCAAATTCAGCAGCTCCCCAAACAGAAATTATCAACTGGTCTCCTACGCCGAGCAGGTAATCTGCTGGCACGGTAGTTAAATTGGAACCTGAAATGTTTCCACCTGAGGATAAAAAATTTGAACCGTAAACCTGTCCAGCTAAATCTTCAGTATTTTTAATGACGTCTTTCTCATTTTCTTCAACTTCAGAATCTAAGCCAAGGTATTTAAGATAATCTGGGTCGTCCTTATACATTTCCCTGAGTTCCTCATCACTCTTGCCTTCGTTAGCGGCGTTGCGGTCAGAGAAATCTAAAACTTTCTCTTTTGTATTGTCTCCTTTGTCGTCTGAGTTGGTTTTGTCATTGGAGTTGTTTTTATCAGTTTTCTTATCGCCGTTCTTTTTGTCGTCGTTTAGGTTTTCAAAAATATTTTGGTTGTTATTTCCATTACGAAAGGGTGTAACCTCATTACGATAAGGGTTTTGATAAGAAGGAGGCGTTTGCCCGTTTGTATTATTACCTTCACCAGTTTGAGCAGACAAAATGCCCGAACAAAAAAGAAACAATGAAAATAGGATACACTTTTTCATAAAAATAATTAACTCCCAAAATTAGTGTTTTCTTGCCCCTAATTCAAATAAAGTTCCTAATGAGTGATTAAATTCCGACATGATTTCGTTCACAATGTCATTGGCAGCATGAATCTTACTCAATCGACCCGCAATTTGACCGATTTCTAACTCTCCCTCCGTTAAATTTCCTTCAAACATTCCCAGCTTGGCGCGCCCTCTACCGAGTAATTCCTGCAAGCTTTCTTTGGTGGCACAATTATTTTCTGCTTTTTTTACAGAATTGTAGAATTCATTTTTTAAAAGTCTCACTGGGGTCAGGTTTTTAAGCACGAGTTCAGTTTCTCCTTCTATACTCGCCGCTATTTTATTTTTAAAATTGTCATGAGAAGAGGCCTCTTGGCTCATTACAAAACGGGAACCCACTTGAACACCCTCCGCACCTAAGACCATGGTTGCTAGCATGGATGTTCCATCTCCAATTCCTCCTGCAGCTATTAAGGGGATCTCAAGTTTTTGTTTTACCGAAGGGATTAAACATAAAGTAGTCGTTTCCTCACGGCCATTGTGCCCTCCTGCCTCAAAACCTTCCGCTACAATAGCATCCACGCCTGCAGCTTGACTTTTCAAGGCAAATTTTGTACTACTTACCACATGTACCACCGTGATTCCGTTGTCTTGAAGCGTTTGGGTCCATGTTTTTGGGTTACCGGCTGATGTAAATACAATCGGAACTTTATGTTTGATAATGTGCGCTACATGCTTGTCAATGTCAGGATACAACAGAGGAAGATTCACTCCAAAAGGTTTGTCCGTTGCCGCTTTGCATTTTAAAATATGTTCTTCAAGCACCTCTGGGTACATGCTTCCGGCGCCAAGTAAGCCAAGCCCTCCGGCATTTGAAACAGCCGAAGCTAGCTTCCAACCCGAGGCCCAAATCATACCAGCCTGAATTAGCGGATACCTTATCTTAAATAGTTTTGTAATGCGATTTTCTATGTCGCCGTGCTCATTGAGTCTTCCAAATTGTTTCATCTTAAAATTAACTAAGGTCTAGTTCTGTATTATCACCAATGTTTAGGCTTTGGTTTTTTCCTCGAATAATAGCGTCACTTCCAATGATACTTTTATGGAGAAGCACGTTGTGAATTTCGGAATAGCTGCCGATAATGGAATTGCTCACTACAGAGCCATTAATACTTGTATTATCTGCTATAGTTACATTGGGCCCTACAATAGAATTGCTGATATTGCAATCTTTTCCTATACTGATAGGGTGAATGACGATGCTATTTTCAAAAAAAGGGATTTCTTCCGAAGGGTATTCCATTTTCTCCAGTAAGATAGCATTTGTTTCTAAGAGCACTTCTTTTTTTCCGCAATCATACCAGCTTTTCACGGAGTGTGCTTTAATCGGAGTGTCATTTTTTAATAGACTCTCTAAGGCAGAAGTTAGTGAATATTCAGCTGTTTTTTCAAGATTGTCAATATCCTGGCGCATCAGTTCGAAGAACTTTTTGCTCTCATTTATTTTATAAATGCCCACCATAGCCATATTCGATTTCGGGATCATTGGTTTTTCAATCACATGATTAATGTAACCATCTTCCCTTATTTCTGCCACACCAAACTCTCTGGGGTCATCCACTCTTTTTACGGCAATGATAGATTCTGATGAAGCTATAAAATCCCCAATCGGATAGTCGCAAATTGTATCACCGTATATTATAAATAGCTCTTCATCGGGTCTGACCAATTCTTGCGCAAGAAATACGGCATGGCCTGTGCCGGCACGTTCTTGCTGAGTTATAAAATCAGCATTAATGTCAGGGTACTCCGCTTCCACATAGTTCTTAATTTTTTCACCCAAATAACCAATAATAAAAATAAAATCGTTTTGCCCTTGTTCAATAAAACTATCTATGATAAAACTGATAATCGTTTTACCAGCCAAGGGGATAAGCGGTTTAGGTTGAGTATAAGTGTGCGGGCGAAGTCGGGTACCCGCTCCTGCTACCGGTATAATTATTTTCATCTTCTGCCGTAAAGTTCAAACTTTCAATTAACAATTAAAAATTAATCATTATAAATTAAACATTAATCTTTCCCAATTACTTTTGCCTGCAATGAAAAAAGACACTGCTATTTTCGATTTAATCCGAAAAGAATATGAACGTCAGCGTGATGGTTTGGAGCTCATTGCTTCCGAAAACTTCGTAAGCGAACAAGTGATGCTTGCTATGGGTAATGTGATGACCAACAAATATGCTGAAGGTTACCCTGGGCGTCGATATTATGGCGGCTGCGAGATAGTAGACCAAAGCGAACAATTAGC
>CAZTCQ010000014.1:25264-36471 GCA_964612525.1 uncultured Chitinophagaceae bacterium
CTGGGCGTCGATATTATGGCGGCTGCGAGATAGTAGACCAAAGCGAACAATTAGCTATAGACCGCGCCAAAGAAATTTTTGGAGTTGAATATGTAAACGTGCAGCCGCACTCAGGCGCACAAGCAAACGCTGCCGTTATGTTGGCTATTTTAAAAGCCGGAGATACTATTCTAGGTTTGGATCTTAGTATGGGTGGACATCTCACGCATGGCTCGCCCGTAAATTTCTCAGGACAATTGTACAATGCTGTTCATTACGGTGTTCGCGCGGACACGCATCTGATTGACTATGAAGATTTAGAAGCAAAGGCTCGTGAACACAAACCCAAATTAATAGTTTGTGGAGCGAGTGCTTACAGTCGAGATTGGGATTATGCACGCATAAGAAAAGTAGCGGATGAAGTGGGTGCTTTTGTACTATGCGACATGTCGCACCCTGCCGGACTGATAGCCACTGGTTTATTAGATTCTCCTTTTGAGCATTGTGATTTTGTAACGAGCACCACACACAAAACCTTGCGCGGACCGCGTGGAGGTATTATCCTGAAAAAGGAAGATGGACCTAATACTTTGGACCAAAAAGATAAAAAAGGAAACTTAAAACCTTGGAGTAATTTATTGAACATGGCAGTGTTTCCCGGTATTCAAGGTGGCCCTTTGCAGCATGTAATAGCCGCCAAAGCCGTTGCTTTTGGTGAAATTTTACAACTAGACTTTAAAACGTATATGCAGCAAGTGCAAAAAAATGCACAAGCGATGGCAGACGCTTTTAGAAAGAAAGATTATGATATTATCAGTGACGGAACGGACAATCATTTATTGCTGATAGACCTGCGGAACAAAAATGTAAGTGGAAAAAAAGCAGAAAATACTTTAGTAAAAGCTGACATTACTATTAATAAAAACATGGTACCATTTGATGATAAATCACCCTTTGTAACTTCAGGAATTCGAGTGGGAACCGCGGCACTTACTACACGTGGATTAAAAGAAAGCGATATGGTAAAAGTAGTGCATTGGATAGACGCCATAATTTCAGACATTGATAATGAAGATTTAATCGCTCAAACGAAGGCAGAAATTAATGAATTTATGAAAAGCTTTGAGTTTTATAAAGGTTGGGAGATTTAGAAATGATTGAAGAAATTTTTGACCAAAGAAATAACACTATATCTTAGCAATAGATTAAACTAGGACAGCTGTTTTCATAGGCGAGCCAAAGAGTCCAAGGTGCATAAACGAGAAACCTTATAAACAAATAAACGCCTCAGCGAAAACTAAATCAAATCGTCGCAATACACTTCAACTCAATGGCAATTGGCGTCGGTAGCGAGTTAATTTCCAAAGTAGTGCGGCAAGGTGCGGCATCTGCAAAATACTCTTTATACACTCTATTATAGGTGTGAAAATCGCGCTTCATATTTACCAAAAAAACAGTCACGTCCACCAAGTTATCCCAGGTGCTACCGCTTTCTTCAAGTATCACTTTTATATTATCAAAAACAGAACGACATTGTGCTTCAAAATCAAATTGCTTGAAATTTCCGTTTTTGTCTAGTTCCAAACCAGGTATTTCGTCAGTACCTGCCTTTCGAGGACCAACGCCGGAAAGAAATAATAAGTTGCCCACTTTGCGGCTATGCGGATAGGCGCCTACTGGATCGGGTGCTTTTTTTGTAGAAGTACTTTCGTTTTGCATGAAGCGAATATAATTCTCAAACAACAGCAATTAAAAATTAAGAATTAAAAATTAAAAATCCCTCACGGCAGTCAGTACGTAGTAGTTAAATATAAAAGCAGAATCCATTTTTACAGATTGCTTGATTTTCCAACCTTCGGCTTCAATTTTTGACTGATACTCTGCTAAGTTATATTGGTGTGGGTGCAAAATATCGCCCGGCAAAAGTTGAAAAACTATCTTTAAAAAATTATGATTATGGGCATCGATTGAAATGACCAAAGTCGATTTTTCATGAGCGCATTCGCTCAATTTTGCTATGCCTTTTTGCATATCACTTACGTGATTAATGGCGTTGATGCAAAAAATAGTATCATAGCTTTCCGTCGGAGAAAAGTCTTCGAGACTGGTGGTTACAAAGGTATTGTTTGGGTAATTTTTTTTTGAAAAATGAGCAAGATCAGCATCATAGCTATCCAATAAAGGGTCAACCGCCGTTGCTTGATCGAAGAGCAAAAAAATACCCGCGGGTCCGCATCCTAGGTCAATATTTTTTTGCTGCGTTAGCGAAACCTCATCCAAATTAATTTTGCGCAAAAAATCTTGCCAGTAGTTTTTTTTCCAAACTAGATAGTCGTCAACAGATTTATTTTTTAAATATTGTCGCCACCATCTGCGCTCGGCCCATTGGGCTATTTTCCATCGAAGCTTAGTCACCTTTCTTTAGTAATTTCGCCACGAAAGTAATACCAAATTATAACGAAAGTAGGATTATGCTGCTTGAGTTATAGATTCGTGTTAAGCTAATAGCTTACTTACTTTCTGCTAAAAAAGAAATAACGGTAGGTAATGAAATTTTCGATAGGAGATAAGATTAAGCTTCGTAAAACGGGCGAAGAAGGTGAAGTGATTGACATTGTGCAAGACCAATACCTTCGCGTGCGCGTGAACGGAGTGGTGATTCCTGCCGAGGAGCAGGATTTAGATTTTCCTTACCTAGATTGGTTTTTAAAAGATAGAGAAGAAAAAAAAGCGCAAGAAAAAAAAAGGTTGAAGGGTCAAACAGTTTTTATCGATAATATAAAAAAAGACAAAAGCGAGTACAGTGCCGAGAGTCTTTTTGACGAAGGAGTATACCTTTTATTTCAGCCTGTTTATCGTGAGCAGGATGACGAAGATGCGATTCATCGTTTTGTGGTTTACCTTTTCAGCGAGTGGGTCAGGCCGATTGATTATCTTGTAGGTGTAACCATTCAGGGCAAAAGTATTTTTTCCTTTGAAGGTAGTTTAGCTTTTCAGCAAAAGCAGCTTTTGTACTCTCTTTCATTTGATGATGCTAGTAATAACCCGATTTTTGACTTTGAGGTGCAAGAGCCAACTAGTTCAATAAAAGTGGTTCATGAATTTAAAAATAAACTAAGCCGAAAAAAACTTATTGAGCAAGTAGCTAGGTTGGAGAAGGAGAATCTCGCACTTTTTGAAATTCCTGTTTTTACAAAATTAAAGGCACCGCCCAAAATTGAACATCTAGAAATTGGAAGACAAGCGCCTGCACTAAGTGTGTTAGGTACCGTTTTGAGTCAGCGAAAAGCGAAAGGCCGAATTGACCTACATATTGAAAAAATACATAAGTGGCCTTCGAAATTATCAGACGCTGAAAAGCTTCAATGTCAATTAGATTATTTCCAAACCTACCTTGATCTAGCGATAGCCGATGATCGAATTAATCCGCTGCGCGTAATACATGGTATTGGGCAAGGGGTTTTAAAAAAAGAGATTGACCGCATTTGTCACCGACACAGAGAAGTCAAGTCTTTTGCTCCAGAGCAACTCAATCCTGGAGTGACCTTGGTTTTTTTTTAAATTTAGTGAAAGAACCGCTCAATAAGCCAACGGCTGTATCTTCTCATAAAAGGTAATCTTCCAAGTCAATGAGCTTAAAGAGGAGGGTACAAATTCACTTTTAGTCCTAAAAGAAGAAAATCTTTACTTGAAACAAAATAAAAAATTGAAAGTTTACAAACCATCTAAGCCGCATGAACGTCTTGTAAATACATTTGGCTGTTATGCCCTATCTAAATTCAATCTATGACTAGCTTTATGAAAAAAAGATGTACTTTTAACCCACAATTATCAAAAATGAAAAGACTTTTTCTTCTATTATTATTGTCTGTCGGTGTATTTGCATTTAGCAACACCGCCAAAGCATCTCACGCCGCGGGTGGAGATGTACTGTATGAGCACGTTTCAGGAACAACTTATCGTATCATTTTTAAGTTTTACAGGAGTTGTGACGGTATTCAGGCGCCAACACAGGCTTCGATTTGCTACAATAATTCTGTAAATCCCCAGACGTCTACTCTTATTTTACCCCTGACCTCAGGGCCGAACCCAGTAAGTAATGGTTGTCCAAATTTTCAGAATTCTTGTCAAACGCCAAACAGTCCGCTTCCAGGTTATGAAGAGTATATTTACTCTCAAACCTTAAATCTAGCAGCTCAACCTACCGCTACCTGGCGATTTTGGTGTTATGTGGGTGCGCGGAATAATATGACATGGCTCAATGGTGGTACCCTCACAATTGATGCTACTTTGGATTTATCTGTAGCTCCGGGTGATAATTCTCCTTTCTTCTCGGTTGTTCCGGCTATTTACTGTTGTGTGGGTGTTCCCTTTACCTTTAATAATGGTGCGGTAGATATAAATGGAGATTCTTTATCCTTTGAGTCGGTACAACCTTTAGGCAACGGTTGTCAACCTTGGACTCCTAATCCTGTGGCCTATCGAGTAAATAACTTCCCTGCTAATCAGCAAGTTCCAGCTCCTAATCCTTTAAATAATCCAATTCCAACCAATTATACATTCACCTTGAATTCACAGACGGGTGAATTTGGATTTACTCCCACGGATCAGGGTACTGGAGTGATTACCATTCAATGTAATTCCTACCGAAATGGTCAATTAATTGGTCATGTAAAAAGAGATATTCAAGTTATTGTTGACGCTACTTGTAATCCAGGTGTAATCCCTCCAACACCAGTAGATTCGAATACCTTAGTAAATGCTAACATTGATTCTATTGGGCAAGTTCGAGGTTGTTCGGGTGACAGTATTGGATTCTGTATTACACTAAATTCTAGTGATACTGATGCAGTTTTAGTTGGAAGATCAAATATTGCTGCCTCCATGCCAGGTGCTACTATATCCTACACTGGAACCTTCTCTGATACGCTCACTGCCTGTGTTTCTTGGAATACAACAGTAGCTGATGCGGGCTTACATGTATTAGTACTTACTATCATTGATTCAAGTTGTAAACCGCCAGGTATTATCAACAGTTATTCTTTTAGTATTCCAGTCTTTATCGATTCGGGAATTGTGGCCACCGGCGATACGATAATATGTGCGGGGGATAGTGCCCCACTATCAGTCCGTGGTGGGGGTGATAAATTTTGGACGGTTTTGCCGGGAGGCTCACCGTTGAGTTCCTTGTCCTGTGTAAACTGTGATAATCCGATAGCGAGTCCGACCTTACCAACTTTCTATGTAGCACATGGTTGCGATTTGGACACTGTATTTGTGGACGTGGCGCAAGTCCCTGCCTTGGTTATTACACCGAGGACAACGACCTGTGTCAATTCGAACCTGCAACTCAATGTCATACCGAATCCTGCTACTCAGCAATATGATTATGCATGGACACCACCTGACTTTTTAAGTTCTAATAATATTCAAAATCCTGTTGTTCAGAATCCAAATCCGACGGCGGGGAACTCTATTACCTATACCGTAACGGTAACTCCGTTTGGAGCTAATATGCCGCTAGCGGCTTGCGCTAGTACAGCATCAGTAACAGTAGACGTCCTGAAAGGCTTTGAGCTTGATGCGCATGATTCAATATTGTGTGATGGCGAGAGTAGATCAATAACAGGAACGGGAACAACCGCAGGGGTAGCTCCAGATGCTTATTCTTATTCTTGGACGCCTGGAGCAACTGCAGTACCGAACAATGCGATTAATACTGTAATCACACCGGCGGTTCCGGGCGGCCCTTATACCATAACGGCTAGTTTTCCGGGTTGTCCTGACAGTTCAATAACCATTCCAGTAATTGTGGATGCGAATCCTATTGTAGACGCAGGAATAGATAGAGAAATGTGTTTGAATGATACGGTTCATTTGAATTCCAGCGTAATGCCTGATTCAGCAAACTATTATGATATAAGCTGGAGTCCGGGCGCTGATATGGTAAACAATAAAGTAGCCGATCCTGTTTATAGCGGAACAGTAACGCAACAACTAAGAGTGATTTATACCACTCCAAATGGTTGTGCTGATACGGGTTTTGTGGAAGTAGAAATATTTAATGTAGATTTCTTAGTCATGGATGGTGACCGAGCGATTTGCCCAGGGGATACAACCTCGCTGAGTGTATTGGGAGGGGTTACTTATAATTGGGATCCTAATTATTTTATTAGCAATTTAGGCAATGTGCCGAGTGTGCAGGTTTACCCGCAAGCGACGCAGGAATATCGTGTAATCGGAAAAGATGTAAACGGTTGTTTTGATACTGCTACCGCAACGGTGGTTGTTCACCCAGGTTCGGTTTTAGACGCCGGAGAGGACGTCACGATTTATCCGGGAGAGAGCGTGACTTTATATGCCGATGGAAACTGTAGTTTATTCGATTGGTTCCCACCAAGCGGCTTGAGTGATACGAAACTAAGAAACCCTGTGGCACAGCCCACTGCTACTACGCGCTACTATGTGAACGCACAGACTGAGAATGGTTGTCCTACAAATGACAGTGTGACGGTAATCGTGAGTAATGAAAGCTTGGTAGACTTGCCAAACGTATTTAGCCCCGGAAGCGGAACGAGCATTAATGATAAGTTGATGATCAGAAAGCGAGGGATTGTAAAGCTAAAGAGTTGGGATATTTTCAATCGTTGGGGACAGCGGGTATTCAGTACGAATGATATTGAGGAAGGTTGGAATGGCCGCTTCAACGATAAGCCTCAGCCATTGGGTACGTATGTATACGTAATCGAAGCCTTTACGAGTACAGGGAAACGTTTTTACAAACAAGGAAATGTAACCTTGGTTCGATAGAAAAGTCAAAAATGAAAAACTCAGCCGACTGTTTTAAAACAGTCGGCTTTTTTATTTGATACTAATGGCTTCTATTTTAAATTTGCTGAATAAATTAATTTAGAAATGGCCAACAAAATAGCACCATCTGCAAAGCAAAAAAGTCAACTAATGATTCACGCTGTCATATTTGTGATTGCGAATATTTTACTTTGGTATTTTTATGACAAAGGAGCTATGCGAGTTGATGTAGAAGGATGGGCGTACCCTTGGCCCTCTTGGATAACTGCTGCTTGGGCACTTGCTTTGATTGGTCATTGGGCAGCATTGTTCACTAATTATGATGACCCGGGCAACGAAGAATATATTCGACAAGCCAAAGGGTAGAACTAAAATTTACTTTATCTTTAGGAAATGAAAAAGAGATTTACATTGGTAGCTTTCTCGACGATTGGTTTTTTATTACTAATCGCTGTGGTGTTTACTTCCTGCGAGAAGCAGGATGTAAACTATGGCCCCACTACATTTTATCAACCTTGTAAAGATGTTATTTGTTTGAATGGAGGCTCTTGTAATGATGGTAGTTGCACTTGCCCTATTGGTTTTGAAGGAGAGAAGTGTGAGACGAGATCAGTCAATAAATTTTTAGGATCTTATGAGGCTTTTGATGATTGTTTTATGAATGCGCAAGAGTCTTACATGGCTTCAATACAGACTGACTTTACCCCAGTCAATGAGCTGATAATAAAAGATTTGGCGGGAACATTTTGTCCAAATGATATTCGAGCATTGATTACAACTAGCCCTTCTAATTTTGATATTCCATTTCAACAAACCTGCGGAAATTATTATGTTTCTGGAGAAGGAAATATTAACGGCAGTGTATTAAATGTAAATTTATCATTCCGTGACAGCTTAAATCATACTACGTCCAATTGTAGTATTTTAATGAATAAGCAATAGGAGTCGCTTCCTAGTTTATCTTTTAATTGGTTTCTTATTGGTAAAGCGATATCCTATCGACAAGCTTTGCATTAATGACAGATCAAAATCGAACGAATTGCTACCTACACTTAGAAATGTAGACTTGGCCACGGCATTCAATTGATAGCCAAGAGCCAGCCTTTTCCAACTTACCCTAAGCCCTGTAAAAGGCGAAACACTACTGTACAGACTAAACCCACGGTCAATCTGGATGTAGGTTCTTATGGATTGGACATCTTGATGCACGTAGCTCTCAATCGTGCTTTCATCAGCCGAGCCTGCGCCTAATCCTATATCTACCCCTCCGATAATCATAACATCCTTATGCAAATACTTTCGCCATTCTTTTCCTGCCATTAAATGAGGCATCGTACTATTTCTATAACGCTCAGTGATGAAGGTAGTATCGTTGCTTTTTGAAGAACTAGTGCTCGGGTAGGCAGAATAACTTTTGATACCGAGCCCTATGCGCCAGGCACTTTCTTGGTCAATAGCTTTGGTGTACAATAAGGAAAGAATGCTACTTTGATTACTGTAAAAATTATATCGATTGGCACGATTAAAATTTACTGTATTGGTTAGGATTAAAAATTCTTCTCCTTTTCTTTCTTGAGCTTCACTACAAGGAACGAGAAGCAAACAAGCCGCTGCTGCTACTATTAATTTTTTCATTCTGGTTTTATTATTAACGTTGGTTCATATTTTTTATTTAGTTGTGAAACTTAAATAAATGCTAAGATTTGTTCCCTGTCTTTTTTATTTTAAATAAAAAATACTGTATTCACTAGCTATAGGGTATGCTTCTGCATCTTATTTTTGCAATATGATAAAAGAAGCAAGAGAAGTACGCGCCCCACAAGGTACAGAACTGAATTGTAAAAATTGGATTACGGAAGCAGTGTATCGCATGATACAAAATAATTTGGACCCTGATGTGGCCGAACGTCCGGATGAATTAATTGTGTATGGTGGTTTGGGTAAAGCAGCGCGCAACTGGCCTTCTTTTGAAAAAATATTAGAAATACTTAAAGAACTGGAAGAAGATCAAACACTTTTAGTGCAAAGCGGAAAACCGGTCGGTATTTTGCGAAGCCATAAAGATGCACCTCGTGTATTAATTGCCAATTCTAACTTGGTGGGCAATTGGGCTAATTGGGAGCACTTTAGAGAATTGGACGCCAAAGGCCTTATGATGTACGGTCAAATGACGGCGGGGTCTTGGATATATATTGGCTCGCAAGGAATCGTGCAAGGAACGTATGAAACCTATCTAGCATTGGCTGACCAACATTACGATGGAAGCCTAAAAGGCACGCTCAATGTAACCGCTGGCTTGGGTGGAATGGGTGGCGCTCAGCCCTTGGCCATTACAATGAATGAAGGTGTTTGTTTGGCGGCAGAAGTTGAAGAGTGGCGCATTCAAAAAAGAGTGGACACCCGTTATGTAGACAAAATGTATCATGACGTTGACGAAGCAATTGATGAAGCTTTGAGAGCGAAAGAAAATAAAGAGGCGATTTCAATTGGCGTGGTTTGTAATGCAGTGGATTTATTAGCGAGACTCATTGAGCGAAATATTACACCTGATACCTTGACGGATCAAACTTCAGCTCATGATGAATTAATTGGTTATTATCCCGAAGACATGAGTGTAGAAGAAGCAAATACTCTGCGCGATGCAAATCCTGCCGAGTACGAAAAATTATCCTTGGATACTATGGCGCATCACGTCCACTTGATGTTAGAACTTCAAAATCGCGGTGCCATTACCTTCGATTACGGAAATAATTTGCGTGGACAAGCCAAAGATAAACGTGGGGTAGAGAATGCGTTTGCCTTCCCAGGTTTTGTGCCTGCTTATATTCGTCCATTATTCTGTGAAGGGAAAGGACCTTTCCGTTGGGTAGCTTTAAGCGGTGATCCTGAAGATATTTTTAAAACTGATCAAGCACTTAAAGAATTATTCCCTGAAAATAAAGGTCTACTTCGCTGGTTGGATATGGCCAAAGAAAAAATTGAATTCCAAGGTTTGCCATCCAGAATTTGTTGGCTCGGAATGGGCGAGCGTGAAAAAGCCGGATTGAAATTTAATGAAATGGTACGCAACGGCGAATTGAAAGCACCCATCGTTATTGGTCGTGACCATTTGGATTGTGGTTCTGTAGCTTCTCCGAATAGAGAAACCGAAGCCATGAAAGACGGTAGCGATGCCGTTGCTGATTGGCCTATTTTAAATGCACTGATTAGCACAGCTGGCGGAGCGAGTTGGGTTAGCTATCATCACGGTGGCGGCGTTGGTATGGGATATTCACTGCACGCGGGTATGGTAATCGTAGCGGATGGTACAGAAGATGCTGATAAACGTCTAAGTCGTGTGTTGCACAATGATCCTGCCATGGGGGTGCTACGTCATACGGATGCGGGTTATGATAAAGCAACGGCCTGGGCTGAGAAGTTTGGATTAAAGGTGTGGTAAACTTGAGACTACTTTTTTTTCTAACAGTTTTTTTGCTGAGCTTTGATTTGGCTGCTCAAGAACTGGAAAGGGAGAAGGATTTAGTTTTACGCCGGAATATTCTAAAAATTAATGTGCCAAGTTTATTGGTATCTACATTCAATTTACAGTGGGAGCGAAGTATAGGTCCTCATACATCAGTAGCACTCGGAGTAGTTGCTCGATTGGACCGTCCTATTTTTAATTATATAGATCGAGATGAAAGAAGTCCAATAAATAATTTACAGCAAAGAACTTTCGCTCTAACACCTGAGATCAAATATTATATCAAGGAAGAGGCCTTTAATGGAGTGTATGTAGGGAGCTATTTGCGCTGGCGCTCTGACAAAATAGTTTTTGATTATTTTTTGAATAGTAGGGATCAAATCACAAATTATAATTGGAAGGATAGAGTACTGCATATCGGAGCACTCGTTGGTTATCAATTTGACATAAGTAAGGATGTTTATATTGACATTTGGTGCATTGGCTTAGGATTAAAAAATAGTAAGATAGAAGCAAGCGGCCTTTCAAACTATGACAATACGGGCAGTTCAAGATATATTGACATGTTCAGTGTGTTTGATGGTCTGTTTCATAGAAGTTTTAGTTATCAAATCAAGGGAAGAGAATCAAATTTAGTAGGAGAGGTTTGGCGAGCAGATTTTAGAGGCGCCGGAATTTGTGTCGGTGTACGATTTTAAATTCTAGTACTTTATTCTTTCTTTATTCTCATCAAATTTAGGATTACGTATTTTTGTAAATGATATGAAAACCCTTTCACACCACACTTTAGTTTACGATAAAGATTGTCCACTGTGTGAGTGGTATACTAGTATGTTTCTAAAGTATAATTTACTAGATCAAGAAGGTCGAAAAGATTTTGGTCAAGTAATGGAGGCTAATTTATTTGAGTTTGATGTTGCGAAGGCGAAAAATAAAATTGCTTTGGTCAACCGAG
>CAZTCQ010000015.1:0-13364 GCA_964612525.1 uncultured Chitinophagaceae bacterium
TTTCGTCCTCGCAGAGTGTCCCACCTCGGCGGGCACTCTGCGACTTTGAGCACATTCCAACTTATAGTTCTCACAACACAAATTTACAACTCGCCATCAGGAATAAAAAGGCTTAGCTAAAACGAATAGTTCATTGAATTATAAAGTGTAACGAATTCGAGCATAAACCATCGAATGAGTGATTAAGCGTAGAGAATGTATTAGTTTTGAATGGAAGATTTTTCATGCTCAACACAGACCAAAAATATATGCTCCGCTGCTTGCAGCTTGCCAAATTAGGGCAGGACAAAACCCTTTCCAATCCTATGGTTGGAGCTCTATTAGTGCATGACAATAAAATCATTGGTGAAGGCTATCACGAGAAATTTGGTGAAGCACATGCCGAAGTAAATTGTCTGCATAGCGTTTTAGATCAGCACAAAGAAAAAATACAATACGCGACCTTATATGTAAGCTTAGAACCGTGTAATCATTTCAGGAAAACTCCGCCCTGTACCCAAGCGATTGTGAACGCGAAAATTCCTAGGGTAGTAATTGGTACGGCGGACAATAACCCCCTAGTAGAGAATAAAGGAATTCGATTTTTAAAAGAAAAAAACATTGAAGTCGTCACCGGCATCTGCGAAAAAGAATGTTGGCGACTCAACAAAGTTTTTTTCACAAATCATAAGTACAATCGCCCTTTTGTAAAATTAAAATGGGCGCAAGACGCAAAGGGTTTTATGGGGATAAAGAATCAACAAATCCCAATCAGCAGCTTGGCTACTAACGTCATCAGTCATAAACATCGCACAAAAGTTGACGGAATTTTAGTCGGTTATCAAACCGCCCTCATAGACCAACCTGCCCTCTCTGCCAGACACTGGACTGGCAAACAAGCTGCCAGAATTTTTATGGATTGGCATCTGAACTTGGCTGAGAATATTGTTTCAAAAAAAGGTACAAGAAATATCGTATTGTCGTTGCTCCCAAAAGAATCCACTCACACCGTAGAATATATCCAAGTAGAAAAAAGCATAGCCTCTATTCTAGCGACTCTTTATAAAAACAAAATACAAAGCCTACTCGTTGAAGGTGGCGCCAAGACGCTTCAATCATTTATCGAGGCTGATTTATGGGATGAGGCTATTGTCATTAAAAGCAATCAATCTATTGATGGAACCATTCATGCTCCTCACTTAAAAAAAGGCAAACTACTGAACGAAAGCAAAATTGAGACTGATACCATTTATCATTACAGCCATTCCGAATTTATTGTATGATATTTATTCTACTCTCCATTCTCTTCAACGCCTATATCGGGATAATATTTAAGTATTTTGGCAAGTGGAAAATTGAAACCTTCCCGGCGATTGTCATAAACTATTTAGTTTGTGTGCTGGTTGGCTCTGTTTCTATCGGACAAATTCCGTTTTCAGTCTCAAACCTACAAGCGCCATGGTTTCCGTATAGCGTGGGCATAGGAGTTTTATTTATCAGCCTTTTTTACTTACTATCTGTGGCCTCTATCAAAATTGGAATCACACTTACCCAAGCCGCCAATAAAATGTCATTGGCCATTCCTGTGTTCTTTTCAATTTATTTATACAACGAAACTTTTGGAATTTTTAAAATACTCGGTATCCTTGCCGCCCTACTGGGCGTATTTTTCATTACTCAAAACGAAAGAAAAAATAAGCAAAAAACAAACGCCCATTGGTGGCTACTCCCCGTCTTATTTATCGGCAGTGGCATGATAGACACCATTGCAAAATATGTTGAAACCTCTTTTATCGATTCCAACTCTTTATTAAATAGTTACATCATTCATTGCTTTGGAGCCGCTGCTTTTTTCGGTTCGATAGTGTTAGCCACCCAAAAAAAATCACTCCAAATCATCAACCTTAAAACGATTGGCGCTGGATTTCTACTAGGAATCCCCAATTATTTTTCGATTTACTTTTTATTCAAATCCTTGCAGTATAAAAATTTAGAAAGCTCTTCTATCATTCCTATCAATAATATAGGCATTTTGGTAGTGGTTACTATTTACGGTTTTCTTGTTTTTCATGAAAAATTGAGTTTCAAAAACAAAATAGGAATCGGACTTGCCGCTGCCTCCATACTTTTACTTTTAATCAGTCGATAAATGAATACCTATCAAACCATCACCCAACCAAGCGAAGCTCTTTTTAAGGAAAAAGGCAGTAAATTTTTGGCGTTCATTTACCCTGTGGATTCTCTCGACAAAGTCAATGAATATTTAGAAGAGTGCCGCCAGATACACCCCAAGGCAACCCACCATTGCACAGCCTACAAAATAGGCACTCAGGACGCTGTAGAAAGAGCCAATGACGACGGTGAACCATCGGGAAGCGCCGGAAAACCTATCCTTGGGCAAATCCATAGTTTTGAGCTTACCAATATTTTAATCATCGTGGTGCGTTATTATGGTGGCACTAAATTGGGCGTGGGTGGATTGCAAACGGCCTATAAAACCGCGGCCAAACTCGCTATAGAAAACAATACGATTGAAACCAAAAACATCCCTTGCTACTACACACTTCGTTTTCCTTTTGATCAACAAGGCAAAGTAGAACATCAAATAAAATTATCTGAGGGACAATTAATCGAGAAACAATTTACTAATACTTGTCAATTCAAAATTCAAATCCCGAAAGCCCATTCAGAAAATTTTGAATCAAAAATGAATCAAGAGCATACTATAGAAGTGACTACAGAAAACTAAGAAGTTCTTTCACCATATTTTCTGAACCTATGAAAATAGGCACTCGCTGATGCAACTCCGTAGGATCAATTTCTAAAATAGATTTCTCACCGTCCGAGCTCAGACCGCCAGCATGTTCCACTAAAAATGACATTGGATTACATTCATACTGTAATCGTAGCTTACCCGTTTTGTTAGATACATCCGCAGGATAAAAGAAGATGCCTCCTTTGATTAAGGTTCGATGCATATCGGCTACCATACTACCAATGTATCGGTGAGTGTAAGCACTTTTTTTATCATCATGCTGCAAGCAATGATTGAGATAATTTTTTAGCCCGTCAGTATACTTATTCGTATTTCCTTGATTTACTGAATAAATCTTTCCATCCTTAGGCACCTGCATATCCGGATGAGACAAGCAAAATTCTCCGATAGATGGATCTAACGTAAAGCCATTGACGCCGCCCTTCGTGCCGTAGACCAACATCGTGCTGCTTCCATAAATTACATAACCTGCGGCCATTAATTTATTTCCTTTTTGCAAAAAATCTTGTTCCGTAACCGCCGTTCCCAATTCTGTTTCACGACGGTAAATAGCGAATATTGTGCCGATGCTAGCATTCACATCAATGTTGGAAGAACCATCCAAGGGATCAAAAAGAACCACATATTTAGCATTTTTAGAATATTCATCATCAAAGGCTACGAAATCATCGTTTTCCTCAGAAGCAATCCCAGCGCAATCTTCCGCACTGCGCAATACTCGAATCATGATATCATCAGCGTAAACATCCAATTTCATTTGTTCTTCGCCTTGCACATTTTCGGTACCTCGTGCACCCAGAATTCCTACAAGGCCAGCCTTGTTTACCTTTTTATTAATCAATTTACAAGCGATTCCTATATCTCTCAAAATTCCAGAAAGTCCCCCCGTAGCTTTCGGAAATTTTCTTGTTTGCTGAATAGTAAATTCGTCTAAAGTCGTTATTGTATTATAGGGCTTCATGGCGGCAAATATAGTGCAAAGAAATATTGCATTCTATCACCAACTTAGAGAAGATGTTGGCATCCTAATTTATCAACAATTCACTCATACTTTATTTCTATCTTTTCCTAAATGATGTCTATTTCGAGATCAAAATAGGTTTGATTCATAGTTTCAGATTCTACCTTATTCTCATTTCATAAATTTATGGAAGCAATATAGAATGCAAGTCTTTATCTTTATGGCATCGTACGTCATTGTAGGCATATTCTTTTATTCGTATTACTGCTTGTGTTCAAAGCGGGCATAGCACAGCGGAGCGCCCCTAATTATTATTCTCAAAATTATAATTTAGAATCTGGCCTCTCGCAAAGTGTAATAACCGACATTCAAGAAGACCAGCGCGGTTTTTTATGGTTTGCCACCTTCGACGGGCTGAATAGATTTGATGGGAATGAATTTAAAATTTTCCGATTTGACCCAAATGACTCTTCCAGTATTCCTTCCTCAAAAATTGAGCGTATCTTTTATGATGAAGATCACCATTTATGGCTGCGAAGCCCGAATAAATTTGCCATTTTTAATATTGAAACCGGTCAAATTAGTGGAAATGAAATTACCCGAAAATTCAATTTACAATCTGCTTGCTTGGATAGCGATAATAAGGTTTGGTCACTGACGAAAGCTGGCGAACTGATTCAACTGGACAGGAACAAACTAAAAGTTCTTTTTACGAGTGAGGCAAAAATATCTCTTACTGCTAAGGAAAAAATAATAAACTCTTTTTACCACGAGGGAAACATTTACCTCATAGGAAAAAGTAGCAACTGCTACCAATATTCAGTAAAAAATAAAAAATGGACAGCCTTCGCGTCAGAATATGGTGAGGACGGAACTATTTTCATGACCGCGGCTTTTAATCAAAAAAACAATATTTACATCGGGTCTATGGAGACAGACTTGATTGAATTCAACTTGAAAACTCAGCAGTATTCACTAAGCCCAATTAACAGTCTAGGCGAGTTCATTATTGGGGTAAATCAACTCCGTTTTGATAAAGTAAGAAAAGAACTTTTAATCTCTTCTTACGGTCAAGGTTTTTTTAGTTTTAATTCCAAGACAAATTCAATTCAGCGCTTCCATCAAGGCACACCGCGGATACCGCTTTCGTCGAATTACCCTCTTAGTGTCTTTCGCGACAAAAATGATATCCTTTGGATTGGCTACGATGGCAAAGGGGTTGATGCATTTGATCCGAACATTAAAAAATTCAAACCGCTTATTAAGGAGTCTCCTATCGAGGAGTTTAATTTTAAGTTTGTCAGAAAAATTATTGAAGATGACCAAGGTCTTCTTTGGTTCGGAACGGCCGGCAGTGGTCTTGTTTCTTATGACAGAAATGTCGATTCTTTTGAGTTTTACAATACGGAGGAACTATTCCCGAATGCCGACAATTTCATTATTGAAATGGTGAAGGTAGACGATGAAATTTGGCTTGGACTAAATGGCGGCACCATTTTAATTTTTGATCTCAACCGAAAAAAAATAACCAAATCTATCCAGGCACCTGAAAAATGGAATGAAATCGCCCAAAGTGGCATCTGGTCTTTTTACTACCACAAAGCGAAAAATGAAGTATGGGTCGGCACATCTACCAAAGGAATTTATAAAATAAATTCTGTCACGAAAGAAGTTAAGAAATACTACTCTGAGATCAATCCAATATATGGCGACAATCGAATTCGTTGTTTATTCATGACAAAAGGAGGTGTGTTACTCGCCGGCTCAATTAAAGGAATCCTGAAGTACAATAGAAAAGCGGACAAATTTGAAAAAGCTTTTCCCAATAAGGAAAAAGTAGTCAAGGACGATTATTCCATCAAATGTATTCATGAAGATGACAAGGGCCAGTTTTGGGCAGGGACAGATGGTGCAGGCATAGTTGTTTTAAACTCTGACTTCCAACTTATCCGAACGATTGATAATTCAGACAACTTGAGCAACAACGTAATTTATGGCATATTAAGCGACGGTAAAAATTCTTTATGGGTAAGTTCTAACCAAGGGCTCAGCAATATCAATTACGAGCAGAACAACAAGGAAGATTCTATAAGAGTCACTATTTATAATTACGAAGTAACTAGCGGCCTACAGAGTAACGAGTTTAACACCAACTCCTACCTAAAATTAAAAAACGGCACACTTGCCTTTGGAGGTGTGAATGGCGTAAACATTTTTAGAGGACAAGAAATCAAACCTTCAACCAAAACACCCAAAGTAGCAGTTATTGAGTTTTCTGTTTTCAATAAAAAAATCAATGAAAACAAACTAATTACCTATGTAGATAATCTTGATTTAAATTATAACCAAAATTCATTCTCACTCCGCTATAACACATTGGGTTTCACCTTAACGGAAAAAGTAAATTATCGATACCGCCTGGTAGGGCTAGACGATGGCTGGATTGATGCTGATAAGCGCACTTATGTTTCCTATACAAATTTAAGCCCGGGAGAATATGAATTCCAGGTAAAAGCCTCTAATTATGATGGCTACTGGGGAGATGAATATACTAGCATAAAAATCACCATTGCCTCACCGTTTTACAAAACTTGGTGGTTTATTCTTGGCATTCTACTATTCTCTTCTTTCATTATTTATAGTTTTATTAATGCTCAAAACAAAGCTAGAAAAGCAAGAGAAGAATTAAAATTATCCTACGCCAAAGAAATAGCCGAAGTAGAAATGAAAGCACTTCGCGCACAAATCAATCCGCATTTTTTGTTTAACTCATTAAATTCTATCAATAATTTTATTCTTAAACAAGAAAATAAAAAAGCAAGAAAATACTTAGTAAAATTCTCACAGCTTGTAAGAAATATTTTAAATAATAGTACCACCCCTTATGTCAGTTTGAAGGAAGAATTAGATACGATTAACCTATACGTTCAAATCGAAAGTATGCGATTTGACAACACATTCAGCTTTCAGACTGAATTAGAAGACTCACTATTCGTTAGCGAAATCAGCATCCCTTCGCTTCTATTACAGCCTTATATTGAAAATGCAATTTGGCATGGACTGCTACACAAAGAAGGAGAAAAGAAGATTGAAATCCGTATCAAGAAACTCTCCAACAAATTTATCTCAATAGAAATTGAAGATAACGGAGTTGGCAGAAATGCTACGCTTCATAACAAAAATCCGGACAAGCAAAAGTCTTTCGGGATGCAGCTAGGAGAAAGCCGTGTGAAACTAATGAATTCGGAACATCAAAGTAAAGGTGAGGTTGAAGTCATCGATTTACAAAATGATAATAACGAAGCTTGTGGTACATTAATTCATATAAAACTACCTTTACTAAAACACACCAAACAAACATCAACCAAAGCAACACAACTATGAGCCAATACAAAACCATTATAGTAGACGACGAAAAAAACTGCGTAGAAGTTTTAGAAATTCTTCTGAATCAAGAACATCCTGACATTGAAGTTGTGGCAACCTACACCAATTCAAAAGATGCACTGAGCTATCTGCAGAACAACCAAGTAGATCTAGTTTTTACAGATATTCAAATGCCGTATCTCACAGGGATTGAACTGATTCAATCTATTGAGAAACCGAGTTTTCATGTAGTTTTCACAACCGCCTTTGATCACTTCGCGATTGAAGCCATTAAGCTCTCTGCCTTAGACTACCTTTTGAAACCCATTGATGAAGAATTGTTAGAAGTCACTCTAGATAAATTCAGAAAACTAAAAGACAGTAACATTCAAATGAAGTTGCAGCAACTGCTGAATCAAATGGAACAACAAAATGCTCCGTCAAACGACGAAAAAATAGCCATATCATTTCAGGATAAAATATCTTTTTACAAACCAGATGAAATTAGCTACTGCCAAAGCAATGATAATTACACAACAATTTATCTTACCAATGGTCAAAAAGTAACCGCCTCCAAGACCATCAAACATTTTGAAGAGTTGCTTGTCCCATTCGGGTTTATTCGCTCACATCAATCCTATTTGGTAAACTCAGAATTTATCAAAGAGTATAATAAAAAAGACGGCGGTTATATCATATTGAATGATGAAACCAACATCCCTGTGAGTCGACAGCGAAAGGAAGATATTTTACAACAGTTTAAGAAAATGTAAACGGTTTTATAATTTCAAAAAAAGAAATACCGCTTTCACGAAAAACCTACTCTAAGCAAACATATTGTCCTCCAAACTTCTAAAGTCTACCGGCACTAGTTTACTCACACCTGCTTCTTGCATGGTTACCCCATAGATAACATCCACTTGACTCATAGTTTGTTTATTGTGCGTCACAATAATAAACTGAGAGTTATTAGAAAACTTTCGAATCATCTTCATAAACTTTCCAACATTCGCATCGTCCAAAGGAGCATCAACCTCATCTAGCACACAGAAAGGCGCCGGTTTGATTAAGTAAATAGCAAATAGAAAAGCCGTTGAAGTCAACGTTTTCTCCCCGCCACTTAATTGCGTAATCGTTTTTGGATTCTTACCTTTTGGTTGAGCATAAATTTCAATACCTGTCTCAGCCGGATCGTCGGGATCAGTGAGTTTCATATCACACTGATCGTCCTCGGTAAACAAGGCTTTAAATACCTGAATAAAATTAGTTCGTACTGCCTCAAACGTGTCTAAGAATTTTTGATTCGCACTTTCCTCTACTTCTAGAATGGTTTGCAGTAAATTTTCTTTGGCTTGCAATAAATCAGAACGCTGCTCCTCTATAAAATCATATCTAGATTTCATTTCTTGATACGCTTCCACGGCCATTGGGTTCACTTCCCCCAAATTAAAAATTCGCTTCTTTAACTTTTCAACTCGCTCGGTCAGGCTATCCAAAGACTCTTCTGACTTTCGCTCTTCGCTTAAAACAGAATCCAAATCCACTTTAAACTCAATATGCAAACGCTCCTTCATAGAAGTGAGCTGCAATTTCATTTCATTCAATTTATCTTTTATTGAATTCAATAAAGTTTCAGACTGCTCTTTCTGCCTTCTTTTTTTATTCAAAGTCGTTTCGAACTCATTCAATTCATTTCTAAAATTATAGAACTGCTGGTCCAACTCATTTAGCTGCTTTTCGTCTTTTTCTTTTTGTTGCAACAGCTCATACAACCCTTGCTCCGTCCCTTTCAAAGACTCTTGCGTTACCTCCAGCTGTTCACTAGTTTCTTTTTTCTGTTCTTCGTAGGTAGTTATTTTTCGTTCGGTTTCTTCTAATTGATGCTGCGTAAGTTTTCGCTCGTGCTCAAGTTCATTTAGTTTACTTTGTTGCTTCGTCAGTATAATGTTTTGAGTATTATACTCCTCTTGGGTTCTGTTATACTCTGCTTCTGCAACGTCAAATTTCTTTTTACTAGACTGCAAGGAATCAAAAGCAAAATTCAATTGTTGTTTCGCTTCTTGGAAAGAACCCTTCGTCAAAGCAATTTTATTATTCTTGTCTTCTATACTTTTTTCGAGTTGCTCGATCCTATCTTTTGACTGTTCTTGTTGCGTGCTGTAATTGTCTATTTCCTGTTTGTATCGCGCAATTTCAATCTGCTTTTCATTGACTCGCTGATCTAGTTTTTTAATTTCCTCTTCGTTCAAGTCAGCATTGAACCCCAAAATTTCCTGCTGCAAGGTGTCCATAGCTCCCTTCAATCCACTTGCCGCCGATTCCACTAAATTAATTTCATTGCCCAGTGATTCAAGTCGTTGTGTTCGACCAATTTTATTATTTTCAAAGACTCCTTTAAAACCTCCGACTAATGAATGATTGGTAGCATATAATTCACCATCATTTTTTAAATAAACCGTATCAGCCACTGGCATGGCATGAATTTCATCTTTGATTACCACATTACCTAGCAAACTATTTAAAAGATTTTCATACTTTGCATCTGCCTGAATTGTTTTTACAACCGCCTTGGGGTCATCACTGATAGCATGTTCGCCACTGATTTCTGATAGGATAAAAAATCCTACCTTCCCCTTCTTATGCTCCTTCAAAAGTTCAACTGCTTTCATAGCAGCCGCGCGATCATCAACCACATAGTAATTGAGATATTTATCTAGATAACTTTCAATACAACTAGCATAAACTTCATCCACCGTAAACACATCAGAAAGCAAAGGCGCATCAATGCCCCAATCACTATTCTTTTTTAAATACTTGATACTTTCCGGAAATCCTTCTAACTTCTCAACTAAATCACTGATAAGCTGATGTTCATTTTTCTTAGCATCGAGCTTTCTATTTTCATTCATCCAAGCATTGCGCTGGCTCTCCAATTTTTCTTGCGAATTTAATAAGTTGGTAGCCGCCAACTCTCTTTTCTTCAAGAGTTCTTCTAAATTGCGCTGCTCGTCTTGCAATTCTTTCTCGGCAATTTCAAGCTGTTGTTTTGCTCGATTAATTTGCTCATTTTTTTGCTTTCGATCATTGGAAAGCTGTTCAATACTTCTTGTGTAATTGCTAATTTCACTTTCAGAAATTGCCATCATTTTCTCTGCATCAAATCCTTGAACCTGAAGTTGCTGATGCTCAGCTTGCTTTGCATCGACCTCTTTTTTCCGCTCGTCGTAAATCTCTCTCTTTTGATCCAGTTGTTTCCGAACAGCATCTATTTTTTCTTTAAAATCATCAAGACCTTCCGTATGTCTGGTGGTGTTTATTTTATTTTCTTCTAAAGATTTTTTTAAATTCTCTATTTGAACATTCGCCTCTTCTACATTCTTTACGATGCTATCTGCTAATTGCGAGAGATGATCCATTCGCTGAAGTGATAAACTTTTATCACTTTCTTTTCCGCGAATATTATCTTTTAACTCATTAAATTTTTTCTGTAGCTCTTGCAGCTCATTTTCTTTTTCTACTAAACTTAGTTTTCTTTTTTCTAATTCCGCATTCTCCTGAGCGATAGTGCCGTCTAAGGCCAGTATACTATCCACCTCTTCTTTTTGCTGGGTGTTCAACGTTTGATACGATGAATTAAAATCTTCCAAAGACGCCTTGGCAAACTCCACACTGGCTTCCTTATAATCACTTTTTATGGTAAGATACTTCTCTGCTTTTTTAGCCTGATTTTCTAAGGTTCGTAAGTTATTCTTAATTTCAAAAAGCAAATCCTCAATCCGATTAAGATCCTGCTCCGTTGCTTTTAATTTATTTTGCGCTTCTTTTTTTCTAGTTTTATAAATCGAAATTCCCGCCGCCTGCTCTAGCATTCTTCTTCGGCTGTTGTCCTTATCCTTGATAATTTCATCCACCATTCCTAGCTCTATAATGGCATAACTATCGGAGCTCACCCCAGTGTCAAGGAATAAATTATTAATATCCTTCAGGCGACAACTTACATCATTTAATCGATATTCACTATCTCCGTTTTTATAAAACTTGCGACCGATCGTTACCGTATTAAATTCGGTGGGAAGCAAATTTTTAGTATTCTCAAAAGTCAAAGCCACCTCGGCCAAGCCCGAACCAGACCGAGCCTTTGAACCATTAAAAATCAAATCTTGCAGCGACTGAGAGCGAA
This sequence comes from uncultured Chitinophagaceae bacterium, assembly GCA_964612525.1. Classification (GTDB taxonomy): domain Bacteria; phylum Bacteroidota; class Bacteroidia; order Chitinophagales; family Chitinophagaceae; genus JAGNRR01. Next base: position 11,263 of record CAZTCQ010000015.1, read on the forward strand.
GGTTTCTAATTTTATGCTCACCAATCACCCATCGTATCGCATCGACGATGTTGGACTTTCCGCAGCCATTCGGACCCACTATTCCCGTAATTTGATTATCAAGATTGACTACCGTTTTATCGGCAAAGCTTTTGAAGCCTTTTATATGAAGTTGTTTCAGTCGCACAGTTCTCTAGATTTTGCTGTGAAAATACCTCTTTGCTCCCATAAAGTGAGGCAAAAAATCCGAGCAAAACCAAATCGTGCATAAGATGTGAGTAGCGTACAAAAATGTGAATTGAATGTGCTTAAACCTATTAATTTGTCAATAATTCGATTAGATATCTTGATAACCTTGAGGATAAAATTCAAAAGATTAAAATAATGTGAGTTGTGACTGCGAACCTTCCAAAAACAAAAGTTTCTTTTTCGCAGACAAACCACCGGCATATCCTACCAAGCTACCATTAGAACCTACGACTCTGTGACAAGGAATAATGATCGAAAGAGCATTGGCACCGTTGGCATTGGCCACGGCACGAATAGCAGCTGGCTTGCCATACTTCATTGACAGTTTTTTATAGGTCGTGGTTTTTCCAAAAGGAATTTCACGTAGTAAGGTCCATATTTCAATTTGGAACTTACTTCCTGCCAAAACTATGGGTAGTTCAAAATCAATTCTTTTGGCTTCAAAATATTCATCGAGCTGCTTTTGAGCCAGTTCAAGAACTGGTGTTTTTCTTTGTTTAAACTCCGCTTTAAAAAAAGTTAGTACTCGCTTGTCAATCTTCTCTCGGTTCTTTCGATTTTTCCAATCGCAAATACACAATTTACCATCAACGGAACCAAGGACTAAGATGCCAAAAGGGGATTTATAATATTGACGATAGACAGTTTTCAATGCTAGCTAAGATAAGCCTCACTGATGAAGAAAACCCACCTTTTTTCAAAGGTGGGTTTATTTAATTATTAATCAGTTTTTTCTACTGCTTCGTAAATTTCACAAAGCCAGCTTCACCAGTATCTACATCTTTATATCGTAAAATGTACGTACCACTAGCCAAACTTTGTGTAGACAATACTGTGCGATTATTGCTCTTGTTCAGTTCTGCGGTTTGACTGTGTAAAACTCTTCCTGACAAGTCCACCAATTCTATACGTAAGAAATGATCCGCAACATCTTGATCTAAATCATACACAAAATTCAATTCAGTTGTCGTCGGGTTTGGATATACCATCACATTTCCGTCCTGAACCGCACGACTGCCAATATGAACAATTTTATTATGAGCCGTTTTATCTCCGTTCAAATCTATCATACGTAATCTGTAGTAATCTGATGAAGAAGGATCTTCATCCGTTAAGCGAAGCGTTCTCTTTTCGCCAAACACATTTTTAGCGGCCACGCTGCCTACTAAATTCCACTGCTGTTGATCTTTACTCACGAATAATTCATACGACATCAAGTTTTCTTCATTACTCACTTCCCATGTCAATTCATTGGTGCCGTTCGACAATCTTGAACCAGTAAAATCAAGTATAGTAACCGGTAAAATAGTGTTACAAATAAAATTCTCACTCGTAACACTTTCACAAACACATTGCTCAGCATTATTATTGATCGGCGTTCTGCGAATCACTGTCACCACTCCCTGTCTGGCCGCTAAACTATCGGGCAAGGTCAATGAAATATTCGGTATCGTAAGACAAGCGTCATTACCCGGTATAGCCATTGTAGTTGTTTCAGTATGAATCAAGGTATCGCCTACCGAGTAATCTAAACTTCCGTCACGATCTACATAAATTTCAACAGTAGTTTGAGTAGAAGCAGGTACTGTCGTTCCACTTGCATTACAAATATCTAAATCTCCAGACATTGTGTAAAGACCCTCTCCTGAAACTCCACAACCGGCATTCGTCATGCTAGCCGTAAGCTGAGGTAAATCTATTTCAAGACCTTTCGTCCCTCTACCATTAATAGATAACACACTACACGTCTGACCATCACACGTTACTTGACTTCCGCTTCCTGTCGTAATTACAAAATCACTAAAGGCTTGGTTACAACCTTGGAAAGTTGAGTAATCAAAGCTGACATCAAAGTAAAACTTAATAGAATCTCC